>DATKXF010000027.1:0-5179 GCA_035529155.1 Methanomassiliicoccales archaeon
CGACGGCGCCAATTCTCGACCATCAACGGCCAAATCAATTGCCTGTATCCCTCATTCGACGAGAAGGAGTCCTGTCCAGTACACATCCTTCCCGTTCAGTCCTTTCAAGGGCATGCCGGCGTTTTCGGCGGTCTTGAAGACATCGATACCCAGGGCTTCCATAGATGGCCTCGCCTTGAGCGGATTCTTGCAGGGGGCTCCTGTCTTCTGACCCACGCATCTTTCGCAGAGTTCACAGGGACCGCCAGACAGACCAGCGGAGAATCTGTAACCCATTTTGACCGAATCCCGCTCCAGCTTGCATATCAATTCCATGAAGTCCAATATGCTCTTCTTGATGGTCCTTGAATATTGGGGCTCGGTCCTAATCAACTCAAGAGATTTTCCCTCCATGAGCTGCTGTATATTCTCTGGATCATCGCATATGGGGAATTGAATCACGATCGTGTGATTGTATTTGGCCAATATCTTCGAGAATTCCTCTGGGCTCATGACCCTTGGTGGGCACATTAGGTTGACACCGTAGCTGGGACAGATGGGTACCAGGCACTTCAACCGAACCCGGGGGTCCACAACCACTTCACTTGCTGGTAGTACGGAGACTCTAGCAGCCCCGTATGCTTTGGCCTTTGAACAGAGTTCAGAAAGATCCTCCTCGATGTTTGACATCTCCTTTCTCCCCATATTTTCCGGAAAATCGACTGAACACCTATTTCTTACTTGGCACTTGGTTCCTTGAAAACGTTATTTCGATGGACTAGAAAGTATTGATTCAGAGAGCCAGGTCTTCTTGCGAATCGACAATAGCTTTATATCAAACATGCCATTAACCAAACTGGCAACAAGGGCCCGTAGCTTAGTCTGGCGGAGCGTCTGGCTCATAAGGTCCAGCTGGGAAACCAGATGGTCGTCGGTTCAAATCCGGCCGGGCCCACATTACCCTTCTGGCTCTCCCCTGAAACCCGAAAGGGTTCGATCTTCTCGAAAATATGTTTTATAATGATTAGTATGCTGGAATTCGACATCGGAGCAATAGGGGAGCCATTATACCCACCACTCCAACGAAAACGAGGGCGGTCCCCAGGTATTGCCATTCGATCCATATACAAAAAAGCCCCCAGAAAATAAATAGAACTCCCGTCGGCAGAAACCGCTTTCTTACCAGATTCAGAAGCATCGATGCGAAATAGCCCAGAGTGAGAGAAAGTCCGATTAGAATCGGGTTTAAAAACTGCAGAATTCTTATGCCTTCTCCATGGGGAAAAAAGAATTCAAAATAAATACCCAGGGGAATATAGAACACCAATATGATTAAGATGATCTTCCCGATCCTTCCCCACTTCGACTGTGATTTCATTGAAATCACTCAATCATAGTCCTATTAATGCAGATAAATCTTAAGATATTTTCCCTGTTCTATAACTGCCAGTAGAGCCTATTTTGGGCCCGTGTCTTCAGTATCACACTTGAAAGAGAATAAACGCCCCTCAAGGTAGGAATCGATTGGACTGAGATAGTGATAAATGAAAAGCTATTTCTCCAATCGTTGACAATTAGACTGGGGGGCTCTCTTGAAAAGAGACGGACTCTGTCTCTTCACCGCTTGGATATTATTATTCATTCTCATCGCGGGATCTCTTACATTTCCTACCGGTCTGGCCGCTGATACTATCATTGTGGCTCCAAATCCGGCAGATGGTGACTACACCAGCATACAAACGGCGATCGACAATGCTCAACCGGGCGATACGATAATGGTGCTGGCAGGTACATATTCTGAGGCCATTATTGTCAACAAGAGCCTCTCGATAGTAAGTGAAAGCGTGGATGATGTTCTGATCGACGGCGGATCTGCCGAAAGCGTCGTCACCATAACTTCCAGCTGGGTGAACCTCACAGATTTCAGCATCATGAACTCCCTTTCCTTTGGTTCGGGTATCCTATCGATTAATGTCTCCCATCTGAATTTGTCAGGCAACTACCTTACACATATAGGAAATGGCATTCATCTGGTGGATGTCGGGAACTCCACAATATCCAACAACACTGTCTACGATAGTCAGCTGGACGGTTTGAGGGTTCAGAGCGGTTCAAATAACACCATCGTGGAGAACCTGCTCTCTAGCTCCGATGGATTTGGCATCAACCTAACATCATCCAATGCCAACCTCATATTCCACAACAATTTCCTGGCGAACGCTGGAGGGGCAAGTGATGATTCTAGCAACTTCTGGAATTGGAGCTATCCATATGGCGGGAATTACTGGTCCGATCTGGATCCTGAGGATCTCATGGGTGGTCCGGACCAAGACATACTGGGATCAGATGGCTTAGTGGATGACGCTTACACCAACATCAGTGGTGGAGTGGCAATAGATCATTTTCCCCTGGTCTCGTCATGGCCATTCTCGGACACGTTTGAACCCGTGCTAGAACTGAACTCGCCATCGAATGGCTCTTTGATCGTGCCGGGTGTGGCAATAGATTTCGATGTCTGGGACATGAACCTTCTCACGGTTTCTTACCACTTGGATGATGTGTTCATAACCGAGTTATCAACCCCATACCTCATAGACTCATCATCATGGAGCGACGGGGTTCGCAAGGTTTCCATCGAAGCCAACGATACGTTGGGAAACGTTGGATACCTGAACCTGACCTACACGGTAGATTCCACCGCTCCGACCGTCATGATGAGTTCACCGGTGAATGGTTCCAATAACGTGTCCCTTGAGACGGCAATCTTCGTCATCTTTTCAGAATCGATCGATCCGTCCACGATCGATGTCGATTCCGTTTTGATGGTCCCTCACCTAAACCTTACACTTACCCTTTCGGAGAACGACACCAATCTCTCTATCGCACCGTCAGAAGCCCTTTCATATGGCACATCCTACGAACTAACACTCACTTCAGCCATCGCAGATCATGTCGGAAACCCCCTGGAGGAAACAAAGATCATTTTCATCACCGAGCCTGTTCCAATGGGGACCGTAAGGGGTATATTGCTTGATGTTTACGGAGATCCTGTTGAGGAAGTCCAGGTTGTCTTCAATGATACTGAGGGAACGGTAGGTAGCACCACCACAGATACGGATGGTTCTTTCAACATCACCCTGCCCTTCCAACATTACAACATGACCGCCCTAAAGGATGGCGAGATCATACTGGAGACCGATGTGGAAGTGGACAGGATCGGTCCAATAGAACTCGGTGACATGGACACCATGTGGGACCCGGGCGTCATCGACTATGGATCCGTGATCGGGAGATTGCTGGACGTGAACGGAGACCCGGTCAACGAAGCGGAGGTTTCGTTCAGGGATAGTGAAGGAGATACGGTTGCCAGCGAGTTCACCGGGGAGGAGGGACGCTTCAACATCACGGTGCCATATGGTCTGTACAACATCACGGTCGTCAAGGAGAACGAGACCATACTCGATGAAGGGGTGAATGTGACCCTCCCGAGTATCGACCTCGGCGACATGGACACCATGTGGGACCCTGGTCCATTACCGCAACCCCCCTTTGATCCGACGATCCCACTGCTGATCATTATCGCCCTCATGATCATCGGCTTGCTGGGATACCTCAGGATACGGAAAAGGGGTGAGAAACCTCCAAGGACCCACGAGGGACCCCCTGTTGATATTGAAACGCCAACCGAGAAGCCTGAAGAACCTTCCTATCTGGAAACTGAACTCAGAGGGCCTATAGTTGCTCCGTATGGGCCAATGCCAAGTTCGGAACGTCCCCCGACTCCATCAGGTACCGCCCCAGGGGGAAAGGGAAGGCCCTGCAAGGAGATAATAGATGATCGTGGCCAGTCGGCCCTAGGGGAAGCCACGACCAATGCAAGGGAAGCCCAGCGTCGGGCAGAGGAAGCCCAAAGGAGGGCGGAGGAGGCTGAGAGGGCAGCGGAGCAGGCTAGACGAAGAGCCGATGAAGCCGAGGAGTCTGTGAGGGAGGCCGAGGAGGAATTCGATAGAGAGGTCACCCAGCCAATAGAACGAGCGAGGGAGGCCGAGGAACGGGTCCGTGACATTCAGAGGCGCCTTCAGGAAATGCGGGAGAACATTCCTGGGGGGGATGGTGTCTCCTTCGAGCCCAGACCGGGCTGGATAGAAGGCGGGATAGGCATTGGTGACATGCTCAAACCCATAAGCATCTGGTATAGGGATCAGCAAACCTGGAACGAGCATGCGGACAGACTTCGTGATATTTACTACAACGAGTACAAGCCCCTCAAGGCAGAGCTAGAGACTGCAAGGAGTGAACTGGAGGAAGCCAGGAATGCGGCAGAGGAAGCGGCCTCCAAGGAGGAAAGGTTGGGTCAGCAAGTCGAAAGGCTAAGGCAAGAGGCTGAGGAAGCCCGCCAGGCCGCTGAGGATGCTGAGAGGGCAGCGGAGGAGGCCGAGAAAGCCGCTGAGCAAGCGAGGGAAGAAGAACGTAGGGCGAACGAGGCTGTTGAGAACGCCCGTGAAGGGGCGGATCAAGCGGAAGGACAAGCACGGTTGTGCGAGGAATGCTTAGACCAGGTCCAAGCCCTGCTGGAGGAGATAGCCCGCCTCAGGGAAAGATACGAAGAATTGTTGTCTGGAGATGACCTGAGTGAAGGCCGAGACCAACTGGATGACATTGATGGCGAGGGCGTCTGGGATTCATGGTGGGACTCATTCAGGCGTTTCAGGGACGAGGTGAAGGCTATGGCCGATGTCAAGAACCTGACTGATGCCGACCTGCCTTCCGAGTTCAGGGGCATTTGGGATTGGGGTGGGCCGGTTGGAACCGCCGTCGGATATGGGGTAGAGGATGTGGCTGGTGCGGTCATTCCGACCTACACAATTAACGCCGTGGGAGAGCTCTACAGTGTATTCCAGGCACTCTTCGATCCAGATACTGCTCTGGGAGCCAGAATTCTCATGGAGCAGTTGGGGGCGAACGACGCGCCCAAGGCAGCGGATGCTTTCAATGACTTCCCAGATGTGATGAGGGATGCAATAGAATCCTTCGAAAAGCTGGACGAATTACGCAGTCTGGAGAACGAGATCTCGGAACTTCTGAATGGTTGGGGCAACTGCCTCGACGCCCTTCCTGAGGTTCCCGAAATGCCGGTCGTGGACCTGGACTCACTGTGCCTGGAACAATGTCGGGATATGAGGGAAGAGCTTGAGGAATT
>DATKXF010000028.1:0-7056 GCA_035529155.1 Methanomassiliicoccales archaeon
GATCTCGTTCAGAATGCATGTGACGCGTTCATCGAATTCCATGATATCCTTGTCGGAAAGTTTCTCCTTGCCCACCTTGAGAACCGAGAACATGGTTCCTGGATCAAGATCGTACAGCAATGTTCCGTGCATGAGGAACACCCCACCCCTTCGTGTTTGGGCACTGCCCGATATCTTCCTTCCCCTTACCAGAACGTCGTTGATCGGGTGAAACTGGCCCTGAAGGCCGAGAAGGTCCAGTGCATCGATAATCCAGCCACAGATCGTGCGGTAGGAAGCGGAGATATCATCATCTACCATTTCTAGGGGGCATATCACACTGTATGTGATCTCTCCATCCCTATCATGATATACTGAACCAGCGCCCGTCCTTCTCCTCACAATGTCCACGCCGATCTCCTTGCAGACCTCAACGTCGACCTCTTCCTCCACGCTCTGGAAACATCCTATGGAGACCGCGCTCGGTTCCCAGCCGTAGAACCTAATGGTGGGAGGCGATTCTCCCCTGCCCACCGCGATCGAGACGGCCTCGTCGATGGCCATGTTCACGGAGGCCGTCCTTCTTTCAAAATCCATTAATCTCCACTTCAAATCAGTGCCTCCTCGAGCAGGTCGGCGATATCCTCGGCCGAAAAACCGATGAACTGAGCGTTCCTTTCTGCAGCAATGCCATTCACCACTTCCAGGAAGAAATCCCTTCCCCCATCGAGAGGGATGCCAAAAAGCCCCATCTCAATATCTACCAGCGTCTCCTCCGGATGAAGAAGGAAGTCACCGGTTATCCTCACCGATCTGATCATCTCCCCATCGTGGATGAGACGCACCCTCACCAACTTGCCACCCTTCACCTTTCTCTCGGCGAAGCCCTGGCGCAGCTCTCGTTGCCCGGTCATCCCTCTGACCACTTTTTCAGGGATTCGTTGGTCACTCTTCCACACAAGGCCTTAGCGGTTTTCTCGTTGTAGAAGGATGGAACGCCTAGATCGCCTCCACATGCCTCAGCTATCGGTTCACCGTACTCCCTGAGCAGGTTGGCGTTGGTCTCGCTGTGCCAGACCTCCAGCTCCACGATCTCCACACCCTCGGACTCCTTGAAAGCCTCCACCAGCGGCCTGATCTGAGCGCAATGCGGGCACTCCCTTCCAAAGAACCAGATCAATCTGTTGCCTTTCATATGATCACCTCTTCACGAACAGGCTGCACCAGCACTCGCTCTCTTCCTTGTAGATCTTCTGCGCAGGAAAGTTGCAGGGGCAGACCAATTTCAGATCCTTCTCCAGATCTCCTGTGGTGATGCGGCATGGGCAGAACCTGAGACCGTGGTTCTTCTGATTCTCCAGGACGCCAGATGCAAGTGTCTCGACCACGTGCCTTTCCTTGTTCAGGGTGAACTCTTTCCCCCTGATGAACTCCTCCCAGATATCGATTATCTGCTCCTTCGAGGTGACGTCCTCCCCCTCTCCAATGATCTTCAGTGCCTCATTCATGTCAGACCTAGCGAAAGCGTTCCTGGCCCCGCAGGTGGGACACACCTCGGGTCCTTTTATGCCCAGGTGGATATCGTTGCAGACATGGCATCGTCACAGATGCTTCTTCATGGTACCATAACATTGAATCCTAAGGATATTAAAACAATTGGAAATCCCTGATGCATTGGTTCCGGGTTTCATTACCTATGAATAAGTCCTATTCTATTGGATTTGAAAGGGCATCGTAATCCAGCCTGCAGATCCAGCGGTGAAATAGCTCCATCGATCTCTCCGAAAGGAGCACGTAGGTGTCCAGATCGCCCCGCATCATCTCCCCCGATCTGAGGTTAAAGCTACGGCCTCCTACCTCGATATCGGTGTTCGTGTCCGATATTGAGTTGTTGTGTACCGCGAGATTGCGGAGAAGCATGACGTTCATCCATTCTGTCTCCTGTTCCTTCGGGATCAATTCTAAGCTTCCAGATTCCTGAATGATTCCCTTCAGGAAGATGTAACGGTTGCGAGACCTCAGCTCATCCAGTCTCTTGGAAAGCCTCGAATCGGGGTAAATGGCCAATGAGCGTTTCGCACAGTGCTCCACGACCGACATGCACCCGACGAAAAGGGATCTCGTGATCTCGACGCACCTCTCGGTGTTCTCCTCCATCAGGAGTCGTGCTCGTAAATCCTCTCGAACCGGCTCGTAGTTCTTCCAGACCTTCAGAAAATAATCCAGCACCTCTGTGGTGACCGTCGCCTTGTTGTGGATCAAGAAGAAGCAGCCGTATCTTGGGTCGTTGGGCACCCTTCGAGTACCGATCATGTCAGAGATCGCACTTCCATATGTCATGGAGTTTTCTCTGAGCGCTTCAAGTCGGTCAATGAGTGCCTGCAAGAGCCTACCTCAGGTCAGGCCATGGGCATCAAAATAGTTATGCTTTTCACATCTGCATCGATTGGTCATCGCCATTTACCGACCTCGGGGAATGTTCGAGTAATAGCATCACCAAATTTCAATATTGGTGTGACGAAGATTCGAAATCGAGCAGAACGAACCCGGTGTCCTCCTCAAATTTTCTCAACGCCCCAGAACCGACCAGCTCAAATATCACTACCTCCGCCACCTGCCAAATGTTCACGCCTGCCCTGGTGCAGCCGGCTGCCGTGCTGTCACCTCTCCCGGCCGCGATATGCATGTGGAGGACTGCCTCTCCTTTTTCGTCCCTTACCAAAGTCCCTACACCGGAGATCTCGTTGACCCCGTTCAGCATCCTCTTCATGGGATTGATGGGGCTGGCCTCGATATCCTCGGGACCGACAACGAGCCTAGAGCCATCTGCCGCACCTCCGAGAGCGAGGACCGCCCCTGCATCTATCCTCATTTCTTCGGCGAATCGTTCCAGGGTCCCGTGGAGATCTTCTCCATCCTCCAACCTCAGAACGAATATCCGGCCCAACCGTGCCTCGGAGAACTTCATTTGACGCACCTCATCAAAGACCATTACCAGAATCTCTCAACCCAGATATCGTTTTTCCCATTTCATAGGGGAGATTGTAGATTGACAGATTCTAAGTATGCGGTGATGCAATCAAAATCAGAGGAACTATAGAAATGCAGACTTCAGAGAGTGTAAAAGAGGCGGCTTTCGCCGCTGGATGCTTCTGGGGAGTAGAAGCCAGATTCATGGAGGTTGAGGGTGTTGTTGACACCGAGGTGGGCTACATGGGTGGCATCAAGGAGGAACCCGCCTACAAGGAGGTGTGCTCAGGCAAGACCGGTCATGCCGAAACCGTGCACCTGTTCTATGATCCAAATAAAGTGTCGTACCATGAGCTTCTTGAGACATTCTGGAGTATGCATAATCCAACCACCCCCAACAGGCAGGGGGTGGATGTGGGGACCCAGTACAGATCCGTCATATTCTACTACGACCAGGAGCAGAGAGAATTGGCTGAGAGGTCAAAGGAGGCTCTCGATGCCTCGGGAAGGTACAAGAAGAAGGTCGTGACTGAGATTGTACCAGCGCCCAAATTCTGGATGGCGGCGGAATATCATCAACGCTACTTCGAGAAGAAGGGAGGCGGAACCTGTCACGTTTGAGAGTCTTGACTTCTTCGTTAGCAATCGCTTAATTGGTGACCCTACAGCTCAGGATAGTTCCCAGAGCATTGGGTTTCTACTCGATTTTTACTCACATCATCGATAAGAAAATATTCTTTGAACCCGATAGATCTGTAGGAGATGCAGATGACTGGAATTCCGGGTTTGGAGGAACTGCACCTGCTGCTCACATACAGGTGCGACATGGAGTGCGATCATTGCTTCGTCTGGAGCTCCCCCCGGTCCTGGGCGACGATGAGCCTGAAGGATATCATATCCATAATCGATCAGGCTGCTGAGGTCCCGACCATCAAGACCATCTACTTCGAGGGTGGGGAGCCTTTCCTGTACTATCCGCTTCTTCTTAAGGGCGTCGAGTACGCAAGAAGCAAGGGTTTCGATATAGGTGTGGTGACCAACGCGTACTGGGCCAACAATGAGGATGATGCATCCCTATGGCTTGAACCTCTTCTAGATAAAGGGATAGTCGATCTCAGCTTTAGCATCGATGAGTATCATGGAACGGAGGAGCCCAAGCGCAATGTTGAGAGGGCATTGAACGCGGCCCGTAAAGCTGGATTCCCAGTTAAAGTTCTAGAGACGCAAGGCATGAAGGCGTATACTGGAAAAGCTCCAGTAGAGAGTGATGCAGGTAAGTTGTACTTCAGGGGAAGGGCGGCTGAGAAGCTTGTGAAAGAGGCTTCCAAGCATCCCCATGATCAATTGGGAGGCTGTCCAGAGGACCCTCCCAACATTAGAAGGCTTCATGTCGATCGTTTCGGGAATCTACAGTTCTGCCAGGGAATTTCCATAGGCAACATATTTATCCAACCCCTGTCCAAGATCGTGGAGACATTCGTTCCAGACAAACATCCGATTATTGGACCACTTATGAGGGGCGGACTTCCCGAGCTCTCGAGAACCTGCGGAATGATGCCTTCAGATAGTTATGCTGACGCCTGCCATTTCTGCTATCTTATTCGGGTTGAGATGATCTCCAAGCGGATGTATAGGGGAATACTCAGACCACTGCAAGCCTACGGCATGGAAGGAATGGACTAATAAGTCGTTCGAATGTGACCAGTGAGATCCCTAGAATACGATCATCAAGAGTTCTCGGGTCGTCCTATGCCCTGAACTCCTTGATCGCTTCCGCCAGCTGGTTAAGCCTCACCTGGACAAGCTGATTGATGGTTTCCTCCTCCCAGCTTCCATCCGGCTTCCTCTCGCCCGCCGGTACGCCTGTAAGAACTTCTATCCCCTCGTCGATGGTACTAACCGGCCAGATGTGGAATTTGCCCTCCTTGATCGCGTCCAAGACCTCCTGTTTCAACATCAGATTCTGGACGTTGCTCTGAGGTATGAGGCATCCCTGTTCCCCGGTCAAGCCTCTGACCTTGCACAACTCGAAGAATCCCTCGATCTTATGGTTCACGCCGCCAATGGCCTGGACCTCGCCCTTCTGGTTCACGGAACCCGTTACTGCGAAGTTTTGCTTGATGGGCTTTCCAGACAGTGCGGACAGCAGCGAGTAGAGCTCGGTACTGGAAGCGCTGTCACCGTCCACGCCGCTGTATGACTGCTCGAAGACCAATCTAGCAGTGAGGCTCAAAGGCTTCTCTCTCGCGTAACGATCGCTCAAGAAACCGCTCAGAATGAGCACGCCCTTGGTATGCGTCGGGCCTCCCATCTCCGCCTCTCGCTCGATGTCTATTATGCCCCCACGACCAACAGAGATGCTGGCCGTTATCCTGGAGGGTCTTCCAAAGGCGTAATCTCCCAAGCCAAGGACAGCCAAACCGTTCACCTGGCCAACCTTCTCCCCCTCGGTGTCCACCAGGATCGAGCCTCGTTCCACCATCTCCTGCATCTTCTCCTGGATCAAGTTGGACCTGTACACCTTCTCCTCCAGCTGCCTGTCGATATGCTTCTTGGTGATTAACTGGTCACCCTCCTCTTTTGCGTAGAAGTTCGCCTCCCTTAAGATGTCAGCGACCTCAGAGAACTGGGTGGAAAGCTTCTCCTTGTCCGATACCATTCGGGAGGAGTACTCAATTATCGCTGCCAATCCGGTGGGGTCCAGATGGTGGAGGTTCTCCTTCTCGCAGAGGGTGCAGATGAAGGACGCGTATCTCTTGATGTTCTCCTCGTTGCGGTCCATGACGGTGTCGAATTCGGCCTTGATCTTGAACAGCTTCCTGAAGTCCTTGTCCTGAGCGTAAAGGATATTGTAGATCATCGGATCCCCAAGAATGATCACCTTTGCCTCAAAGGGGATCGCCTCCGGCCTCAGGGTCTTGGCCACCATGTAACCGAAGCGCTGGGCTGGCTCCTCTATCTCCAAACTCTCATTGGATATTGTCTGCTTGAAGCTCTCCCAGACAATGGGATCCACGGCCAGGCGTTCGATTGGCACTACCAAGAAGCCACCGTTTGCCCTGTGAGCCGCTCCTGCCCTGATCATCATGTAACTGGTAATAAGGGCACCGAACCTCGGCTCCTTTTCGATGGCCCCGAAGAGCCTCGGGTAGGTGGGATTCCACTCCATCTCCACCGGTGCCCCCTCAAGATGGGAGTTGTCCACAACCAGGTTCACCATGTAGTTCTGGGTGGGATCGGGCATGGGTGCCTGAGGAAAAGGACCCGGGACCGCCTGGGGCTCCTGAAGCAGGATGAAAAGGTTCTCCAGTATGTCCTCCTCCACCTCAGCCAGGTACTGGATCACTCCCTCACAGTCACTGAAGAGCTCCTTGATGTTCGCCAGGAATGGCTCCATGACGAAGCGTGACACCTCGCTGTTCAGCTTCTTGATCTCCTCATTCACCTTTCTCTCCAGGTCACGAAGATGTCGAAAGGTAGTCCCAATCTTATCCTGAGTCTCCTTTCGCTTCACGAGGATCTGAGTTCTCACATCCTCGGGAAGCTGGGAAAGTTGCTGCTCGGACACGGGTTGCCCCTCGATGATGGGCACAAGAACCAGGCCGATGGGGGACTGCTGAAGTTGAAAACCCGATTCCGCGGCGGTGCGGCCGATTAGGTTGGTCAACTGGTTACGCTCTTCCTCCATCGTTTCCAGGGTCAGCCTTCTCTTATCAGCGTACTCCTCGCTCTCGAATGCCTGCTTCAGACCCTCCCTCACCTCGGATATGAAACGCTCCATGTCCTTCTTGAACTCCGCTCCTCGCCCAGCTGGGAGCCTGAGCGCCCTAGGACTGTTTGCATCCTGGAAGTTGTTCACATAGCACCAGTCCGAAGGCGCGGGCATGTCCTTCGCCAAGAGCTTGATGAAATCAACTATCGCGGTCTTCCTGCCAGTGCCCGGCATGCCTGACACGTAGATGTTGAAACCCTTCTCCTTGATATTGAGTCCGAATTTGAGGGCTTTTACCGCCCTATCCTGACCGATTATCTCCTGAAGAGGCGTGAGCTCATCGGTCGACTTGCAATCGAAAGTCACGTCCTCGCAAAAATTACGACACTCATGGA
>DATKXF010000029.1:0-6895 GCA_035529155.1 Methanomassiliicoccales archaeon
CAATCATTCGGCTGGGATCTCAGACCGGCAGTCGAGCAGGAACAACTGGTCATAGTGAAGCTGGAACCAACGGACGCCCTATCCACGATATCACGAATCAAGAGCGATCTTCCCAAGTTCATCAAGTCTTTCGATGCTTCCAGGATAGTCATAGATTCGGTCTCGCTCCTCAACATGCTCTTCGAGACCGAGCACGAGAAGCGTTCCAATCTATTTGCCCTCACCCAGATGATAAAGGAAACGAACGCGACCTGTCTCATGACCGCGGAGGTGAATAACAAGAACCCAAATGCCTCTAGGGATGGGCTGGTTGAGTACACCGCGGACGGTGTGATCGTTCTACAGTACGAGGAGCCGAAGGACAAGGGAGAGATAAGCTTGACACTCAGGGTGGTCAAGATGCGGCGTACCGATCATTCGCGACGTGTCAGGCCCTATTCCATAAGTGATGGGGGAATCCTAGTTCACACCGGGGCTGAGGTCTTCTGAAAGGGAAATATGATATCGGACGAGCTCCTAATTGATTAGAGATGGGCCTATCCATGAATTCAACAAAGGGCAACCTCCCAGTTATCGATCGCATATGGGGCTTGGAAGAGATGATCCTCGGGGAAAGGACCTTCAAATCGGAAAAGGGATCTTTCACGCTCTACCTCGAGGTCGATGGCCATGCCAGGATGAAAGTGGACTGCAACCGAGCCCACGGTTCCTATCGGTTGAGGAACAACTCCCTTTCGTTTGGACCTCTGGCGATGACCATGGCATATTGCGGTGATGGGTCCCTCCACGACCAGTTCCTGCAGCTCATAGAGGCGACTCACTCTTACGAGGTAAAAGACGACAGACTGATCCTCATTTCCCTGGATGGCAGACTCATCTTTTCTCCCCTGGGCTGAATGGATATGCGAGATCCGATAATATCAGTCAATCAGAAAGACTAATGAGATTCCGAGTCCAATACGTATCACACCAGATGAAAGTGGGGACCAATGGAATGACGGACGGGAAGCTTACCATATTCCAGATGAATGATAGCCATGCCTATATCGAAGAGCACAACGAGTTCTTCTGGCACGGCGACAAGGCGGAGTACCATACTGTGGGAGGTTTCTCTCGTATAGGTCATTTGATCAAGGAGGCTAAGGACGAGCGGCCGGATTCCGTGCTCGCATTGGACTGTGGAGACACCATACATGGGACCTATCCCGCCGTCATAACCCAGGGAGAGGCAGTCGTCCCCATACTCAACGCAATGGGGTTCGATGCCATGACGGCCCACTGGGAATTTGCCTACGGTCCCAAGCAACTCAAGCATGTGTCGCAGAAGCTGAATTTTCCCATCCTAGGCATCAACTGCTACGACAGGAAGACCCGCCAACCCTTTCTCGATCCGTATATCATCAAGGAGATGGACGGGCTCAATGTCGCCATCGTGGGTCTTGCGTCCAATATTGTGGACAAGACCATGCCATCCTCTTTCAGCGAAGGGCTGAGGTTCACGCTGGGGAGGTTCGAGCTTCCCAGCATAATAGGCAGGCTTCGCAAGGACGGTAAGGCGGACCTAGTGATCCTCATCTCACACTTGGGCTTCCCGCAGGACATGAAGATAGCGGAGGAGGTAGTGGGCATCGACGTGTTGTTGAGCGGGCATACTCACAACAGGCTCAGTCATCCAGTGAATGTGAAAGATACCATCATCATCCAATCGGGCTGCCACGGATCATTCCTTGGAAGATTGGATCTGAACATGGTGAGGGGAAGGATAAGAAGCTACGATCATAGGCTCATCACTGTAACCACCGACATCCCCCAGGACGAGGAGATAGATGGATTGGTCCAGGAGGCAGTTGCCCCCTATAGAGGGCAGCTGTCCGAGGAGTTCGGGCACTGCAGCACGACCCTGAACCGCAACACCGTCCTGGAGGCGACCATGGACAACCTCCTGCTCCAGGCGGTCTGCGAGGCTGCCGGAACCCAGATGGCGTTCTCGAACGGATGGCGTTACGGTGTCCCGGTCCCCCCAGGCAAGGTCACCCTCAATGATCTTTGGAACATCGTACCCACCAACCCTCCAGTTTCAACGATCGATCTCACCGGGAAGGATATATGGGACCTGATGGAGGACAGCCTAGACAGGACCTTTGCCCGTAACCCATTCGACCAGCAGGGCGGTTACGTCAAGAGGTGCATAGGCCTCAATGTCTACTTCAAGGTGGAGAATCCCAGGGGCTACCGCATCCAGGATATCTTCGTGGGTGGTGAGCATATTGACTTGAATCGCACCTATTCTGCCGCATTCATGACCACCCAGGCAATTCCGCTTGCCTACGGCATGAAGAGGAGGGACCTGGAGATCACAGCAATTGAGACACTGAAGGGTTACCTTTTATCCAAGGAGCTAGTCTCCGCTGAACTCACCGGGACGGTAGTGGCGGTCTAATCATCACCTGGGATCCTTTCCCTTCACCGTCGGGTTGTCCAGGTACGAAATCCACTCAGTGAAGCTGCCCTCGTAGATCTTGACCTTAGGATAGCCAAGGTACCATCTGAACAATATGAATTCGTTGGTCGCTTCCCTTCCCGTGCCGCAGGAGCAGATTACCGCCTTGTCCTTGGTGATTCCCTTCTCCTCGATGATGGAGAGTATCTCATCGTGAGGCTTGAGCTTCCTGGTGTTCTCCTTTGTCATGAGCGTGGCCCAGGGTAAGCTGATGGCTCCGGGAATGTGACCTGGCCTACCCCAAGGTCCTCCACCTTCGTAGAAGGCGGGCGGCCTAGCATCCAATAGGATCACATCATCCCTATCCTTGGTTTTCTTGAATTCCTCATATTCAATGAAGTACTCGTTGCGGACTGTAGGCTCGAAGTCGCCCATCTCGATCACCGGGAACAGCTGATCGATCTCACGCCCCTCGGCCTTCCACTTGTCGATTCCACCATCCAGGACGAGAACTTTATCGTGACCGTACCTTGCAAGAGAGTAGGACATCATGGTCTGTTCCAGGCCATCACCCCACCCCTTGAATGGTCCCTTTCCAGTGTAGACAACCACAGGTCTGTCTTTGGTCACACCCGCCCTCCTGAAGTACGGCCCCACCACCTCAGGAGGAAGGAAGACACCAGGTCTGGTCACGCCGTAGGCACGGATGAAATTCTCGTTCAAGTACACCGCCCCAGGAATATGTTCCTGGAGAAAGTCGTGGATGTTGGGCTGCACATCCATGATGAGCATATCATCGTCCAGATGCTTATCGAGCCAGTCGGTAGATACCCACTTTACCTTTCCCTCTCCAGAGGGATACGGATAGATCTTGCTCACTTGAATCTCCGATCATAACAATCTTGAGTAAACAATATTTTAATTGTTCCCACTTACCTTGGAAACTTCACAATGGTGATGACCTCTCTACTGCCATGATTAAACTGGCTCATTTCAATCATCGGCGATGGCCGGTATTTTCGTTTTCGCGTTACCAAAAGAAATATGAACGCATATCCGTTTACTTTCGACGGTAATCTGATGAAGCTGGTAAGGACGGGAAAAGTCAAAGAGGTATACGAGGTCGATGAGAATACATTAGAGTTCGTCTTCACCGACAGTATCTCCGTATTCGATAAGATCATACCCACGACCATCCCCTTCAAGGGAGAGACCCTATGCAGAACCGCTGCCTTCTGGTTCCAGCTTCTCAAGAAGAATGGTATCCGCACGCATTTCACTGAGCTGGTCCCACCCAATCGCATGAGGGTGAAGAAGGTCGACGTCATAGATGACTACGACTCTCTGACCTGCTCCTCGACCAACTACCTGATCCCGCTAGAGTTCATCTCCAGGCATTATATCGCGGGTTCACTGTTCGAGAGGGTTAAAAGAGGGGAGATCACCCAGGAGGAACTGGACTTCTCTCACGATCACAAGGTTAAGTACGGCGAGAGGCTTCCTAGGACATTCTACGAGACCACGACCAAGCTGGAGAAGGTGGATCGTCTGCTCACCCGCGATGAGGCCATTAAGATCTCAGGGCTCACCCAGGAGGAGTACGAGAGGGTTTTGGACATCACGAAGCGCATCGACGACCTGATCATCCAGGAATCGGAGGAGCGTTGCCTCATCCACGTGGATGGCAAGAAGGAATTCGGATTCGATGAGAAGCGCCGGCTCATGGTTGTCGATACCTTCGGCACCGCCGACGAGGACCGGTGGTGGGACGAGGACTGTTTCCACAGCAACGAGTTCCTCGAACTCAGCAAGGAGGCGGTCAGGAAGTACTACAAAGAAATCGGTTACTATGATGAACTGATGGCCGCTCGAAGGGCAGGACTTCCAGAGCCAGAGATCCCTGCACTGCCAAAGAATAGGGTAAAGGAGTTCAGCGAACTCTACGTCGAAATGTTCGAGCGGATCACCGGGGAAAGCTTCAGGTGATCTGGGGATTCACGTGCGCATCCTTGTTAAGTTCTATTCCTCTTTCAGGGAGGTTACAGGTACTCCGGAGATGTATCTGGAAATGCCCGTGGATTCAACGGTCAGCGATCTCGTGGACAAGTGTGAGGACATGTTCCCAAAATTGAGATTGCAAAGCGATGAAATCGTTGTTTCCCTCAACAAGAGGAGCGTTCAAATGGGCTCGATCCTAGACGAGGGTGACGAGGTTTCCTTCCTTCCGCCAGTCACTGGCGGGTGATCACTCCAGGTCCACTTTGATCATCTTCGTCTTATCAGGGCATTCGATGTCGCCATGTATTGACGCGACCCTCCATTTGGAATTCTTGAGGATTCCAAGAGGATGGCAGAGCTTGTATTGAGGGCAGCTAATGTTCTCGCACTTCGACTCTCCAAAGGTGATCATCGAACTCTCTATGGCGAACTTCGAGGCGACAGCGCATTGGACAGCTATCTTCTCCACCTCCACAACCCGAACACCGTCCTCATGGATTCGGCATTCGTGTTTGACGTCCCTGATTCCCTTGATCCTGTAGGCGCGACCGGGGTCCAGGTTGAAACAAACTGCCTTCAACCGACATTCCCGGCAATCGGTCAGAGGACCTCGATACACGAACTCCTCGCCTTCTTTGGCCTGATGTTCACCGATAAGTGTGATTATCACCATTGCAACACCTCTAGACAACTTCTGTAATGTCTGCGATCCTCTCGGCGGCCTCCCGGGTTAGACCCGATTGACCGAGGATGGTGAAACGGTCCTCCCTAATCGTGTGGGCCATTAGGAGTGCCTCGATGATCTGTTCTTTCTTCACTCCTAATTCCCTGGCGTTGACCGGTGCCCCAATCTTTCTGAGAGCGCCCTTGATTCGTTTCCAGTCTCCTCCGTGTATATACATCATCATGATGGACCCCACACCACACTGCTCACCGTGGAGTGCGGAACCAGGAGCTATCAGATCAAGGGCATGTGAGAACATGTGTTCAGATCCACTTGTCGGCCGGGAGCTTCCTGCAACGCTCATCGATATCCCAGAGATGATGATGGGTCGAATGGCAACCCATACACTTTCCTCCAAGTTGGGTCTGATGAGGTCGGCACTCTCGATTATCGTCTGCGAGGTATAGCTTGCCAGAGCATGGGCCGATCGGCTGAACTCTACGTTCCTCATCCTTCGGGCGAATTCCCAATCCATCAATGCCGTTGTGTTTGATATAACGTCGGCACAGCCCGAGGCGAGGAGTCTATAAGGTGCTTTTACGATCACGCTGGTGTCGGCCACCACTCCCAATGGGACCTTCGCCTCCAGTGATTTCGATCCATTCTCGTTCCTAATGGATGCCCTTCCGGAAGCGATCCCATCGTGCGAGGCCGATGTTGGAATGCTCAGGAAGGCGAGGCCTAGATCCTTGGCCGCTAACTTGCATAGGTCGATCTTGCTGCCGCCCCCTACGCCCAGAATGAAACCGGCGTCAACCTCTTTGCAGATATTCTCTACCTGCTCTACATTGGAGTAATTCGCCCCTCCCACTACGGCGAACTGAACCTCAAAGCCTGCGTCGTTCATGACATCCGCGACCTTGTCGCCCGCAAGCTTCTTCGTGAGGTTTCCTGTGACTATGACGCCAGTGCCTCTCAGACCGAAGTCACGGCAGACCTCCGGGATGCTGTCAAGCACGCCGTGACCAGCCAGAACATTTCGGGGAAAAAGCATCGAGCGAGCCTTGGTGAAGTCACCTTCGTCCATCCAAGCACCCTATGTGAAGGCCAATATATATCACTCTCTTTTTCTATTTTCCGGTGCTGAAGGTTTGATTCATGCTTACCAGTTACTACCAGAGGTACAAGATCCTCTTTTGGGGGCTTATCGCGATCGTCCCCCTGGCCATCCTATTATTGGGGTGCATTCTGGCGCCGGAAATATTCTGGGATGGTTTCCTATACAAGTATTTCTGGGGCCCAATAGTCTCGGACTTTGAGGGAAGGCCGGTAGAGGGTATAGCCGAAGGTTACAACGTGGTGAACACAATAATCTATGCCCTTATCCTGGCGCTTGCTCTGCTGGCCATGTACAAGGCTTTCAGGAGGTTTCGCATCAACATGGACTTGGGCTTGATCCTGGCATCGATCCCGTTCTTCCTTTTTGGAGGCGTTTCTCGAGCTCTGGAAGATGCAGCTCTTTTCCAGGGATGGCTCGGATACTGGTTCATCTCTCCGTTGATCTATGTGCTCATCGCGATCCTTTTCATCATCTCGGGGATCTTTGGTTATATCGCTCAAAAGAGGGCCTCTGACGCGAGAGGGCGGATAATCTTCTACACTGTCCAGGTCGCGGTCATCATGGCCGTATACTACCTGGTGACTCTCATCTGGAATGGGGATCTCTCGTACATACTTCCACCCTATATTCCGATGTTCATGGCCTTGTTCTCAGTAATTGTATTCTATCTTCT
>DATKXF010000030.1:0-6506 GCA_035529155.1 Methanomassiliicoccales archaeon
CGGACCTGGAGCCTTTTGGACAGCACCCACTCCGAAACCTCTAGAAGCTTCACTCCCCCAACGGCGGTCACGATGACCGGGCACTTGATCTCGTGGCTGGAGAGAATATCTTCAACGAAGTCCATGTCCTCCTTCCCGGCAACCACGAACTTGAGCTGATCGAAGGGGGACAACATTTCCAGGTTCTTCATGACCGTGTTTCCATTCATTCCAGATGAGGGGGTCTTGACGTCCATGCTTATCAAGAGCTCTTGGTAACATGGCAGCCGCTCCAGCGAGATGGAACCGTTGGTCTCCAGCTGGATATAGAATCCCTTATCCAGAAGTGCATCGATGAGCTGATAGGTCTCATCCTGGATGAGTGGTTCTCCTCCTGTGATGCATACGGTGTCCACACCGAAGGCCTCCACCTTCTTTGCGATATCCTCCACGAGCATCTCCTTACCCCCATCTCTCGCGTAGGGAGTATCGCACCAGGAGCAGTCGAGATTGCATCCCACCGTGCGCACGAAGACCGTTGGTAAGCCCATCAGCATTCCCTCGCCCTGGAGGGAGTAGAAAATTTCACAGATTCTCATATCCTTCCCTCGTATTCAATGGGGTCCTGGTACCCCGCCTCCTTGAACCCCTTAAGCCGGAGGAGACAGGAATCACACTGGCCGCATGCCTTCCTCCCTCCTTTATAGCAGCTCCATGTGAGGTGGAGGGGAGCCCCCAGCTCCTTGCCCATCGCAACGATCTCTCCCTTGGTCTTTCCGATTATGGGCGTGATTATCTGTATAGGTTTGCCTTCCACGCCAGTCTTGGTTCCCACCTCAAGAACCTTCTGATATTGCTTAAAGAATTCGAGACGGCAGTCGGGATAACCGCTGTAGTCCACCGCATTGGCTCCGATGTAGACCCTGGAAGCGGATTCGCACTCGCAGAGTCCCGCCGCAATCGAAAGGAATATGATGTTCCTGGCTGGCACATAGGTCACAGGTATCTCGTCCTTGATGGCCTCCACGGAATCCCTCTCTGGAACCTCGACCATCATGGAGGTGAGTGCGCTGGAGCTGAAGCAGCTAAGGTCTAGCTTCATCATGATGTGTTTCTTCAGATTGTAGTACGACGCGACATCCTTCGCCGCAAGAAGCTCCTTGTCATGCCTCTGCCCATAATAGATGGTCAGTGGCAAAACCTCATCCCCCTGGGAGAGCGCATGGGCAAGAGTCACAGTCGAGTCCAGTCCTCCCGAAAGCAGGACCACTGCCCTTGTCATCCGATCACCTCAGGTCGCGAGAGACCCAAGCACTCTGCCCTCGCTCCTCGTCCACTCCCACTTCGATCCTGCTGATGTTGGGAGGGAAGTCGACCTCCTCGATGACCCTTTTGAGCATGGTCTCTGCTATCTCTTCAGCGCTTGATTCTGAGATGTCCAGTATCAGTATGTCTTCTTTGGGGAAGACATACCGCTTACCGTCTATTCTTGCTTCAATTTCATCTCCTTTATCTTCAAGAATGACCCTCGTGGAACTCCCCGGGAGCAGGACCCTGTGGTCGAACTCCTCGGTGATCCGGCGGAGTGCCCGCTTTAGATCGATGAAATCCATTATCATTCCGTTCTCGCCCTTCTCACCGTAAAGGATCAACCGCACCACATAAACATGACCGTGCAGTTTGCCGCACCGTGCGTGACCGGCGATGAAGTGACATGCCGAGAACTTGATGTTCGAGTACCTTCCGTCTATCTCCAATCTCATTTCAAATCCCTACTTAAGGCAGAATTCCTGGCAGTATCCTTTTCCCACCATCGCTGATGCTAGCGCTATCGAGTCCACATAACTAAACTTTGCCCTCGAGGTGTCAACGAATACCCTATCGATGTTGATCACTGGCGCACCCATTGCCCGTCCTCCTCCAAGGAAGTGCAGCGTACGGAAGATGAGGTTGCCCGAGATGCCGTCTGGAGCAAGTATGAAGTTGCGGCTGGAGGCTGCCTTCTCGATGAGAATCTCATCGTGCTCGATGTCCAGCCCTATTTCCCTCCCCCACATCACCAGCTCCTCCGCATCCCTGATTGTCCTGTCGGCGACAGGATTGCGCCCAATATCTGAAAGCCTTCCTCCAGAGAGGATGCCTATGGAGGGTTCGATGCCCATTCTCTCCAGCATCTCAATGCCCAGAGTGATGAAAGCACGCTTCTCCTCCAGATCACATCCCTCATCTATGCCCACGGGTCCGAAGAAGAATAGCCCCTCCTCACGGGGCTCGAGAACCGCTACCCTCATAACCCGATCAATACCAAAGCCTTCCTTGATGGCGGTCATGGCCTCGTTCGATCCCATGTCCCCCCTTACCGCGGCCTGTATCTCCCCCTCAAGAAGATCCATTACCATCTTGTCTGGGTTCTTGTAGATCTGGGTGACGCCGTAGCCCTTCGCGTTGGCAACCGCGACACTCGCCTCTACCTTGGTGGCGCCCTGCTTGGTCCCGATCCCTATTACGATATCGGGGTTCTCGCCCATGGAAAGGATCATCTCTCCCGTCAACATCATTTACTGATTACCTTGCCTCACATTTCTATGTTTCGAATAAACACTGAAACAGTAATCGTCCAGATGATGGACGCGCCCTTCACCCAAGAATACTGTCGAACCTGTATTCATTCCATTCCCGGAGACCGATGGCAATCTCAAGCTCCACCGGTGTGAGTATCGGCTTCTTGTACCTCAGGTAATCGTCAATGGCCAGTCTCGGGCAAGCGGTGGAAACATAGGCGTCGACCTTGAGCGCGATCAGGCTGTCGGGGTCGAAACGGTCCATCGCCACCAGGAATCCCTTTCTCCCCCTTGATTCAAGCTTTTCCCGGAGCGAACGGGCGACGGCCAGCCTCATTTGTCCGGGCTTGGTGCAGATCAAAATGGCGAACGTCTTGGCTTCCGAGCCCAGGACGATCGCTCCGTGCCTCTGCCTGAGCACCCTGTCTGTGAGATCCCCCACATCACGCACCTCGCGATTGAGCGGGTCTACCACAATCACTGGTTTCGAGGTCTCGATCGATACTGCAAGGGGATGGAAGTCACCGCTCCCGATATAGAGGAAATTGTCCACCTTATCTGCCAGCGAAAAAGCGGGCGAGACATTGCATCCCAGGACCTGACCGGGGTGGGCAACCCTAGCATCGCCCTCATTGATCATGACGACCTTTCCATTCTCCTCAAGCCATTGCTTGATGATGGGGAGGAGCTTTATGTGCTGGACCGTGGTAATTAATCCCACCTTCTCCCCGAGCTTCTCCAGGGCCTCCTCCATCAATGGCAGGGGATCTACGTCCGCATACACCTCGACAAAGAACACGTCATCAGACACTCGCAGGGAAGACATCTCGGCGTGACCGAACTGGACGAGCGCTTCGGCAAATCTCCTGAAGTCGGTTGGGAAGTCGCATGCACCATAGCAGGGATCTGCCACAAGAAGGATGTCCGCCCCGGTCCTCTCCTCTAGATCGTTCATGATGTCCAGGGCGTAGAGCTTGAGACCTTCCGGCAGCTGGACTGCGACCCTCTTGGCCCCTCTGCGGGCGATCCAATCCGAGACCTCATCCAGGTTAAAATCGTACATTGAAGACACGGTGAATAAATAGAAGGGAAAGGGGGGGTTTAAGCCTTGGGAATGAGCTCTTCGCCCTTCTCGATTTCAATGAAGCAGGGTGTTGTGAGCTTCATGGATGCCCTCCAGAGGGCCTCCTTGGCTAAATCGAACTGACTGGGAGTGGTCCACACGGTCATGACCGTCTGACCAGAATGCACCCTGGCGGCCATTCCGACGTTCTTCCCGAAGGAGTGTCTCATGCCGCTGGATACCCTGTCCGCTCCAGCCCCGGTCGCGAGCTTGTTCTCCCTGAGAACGTGATGCGGATAGATCCTGATCTTAAGGTGGTAGTTGACCGTCCCGGCCCTCTTCGAGAGGACCCTGTTCGCGGCGATACGCGCGGCCTCCATCGAGGTGTGCCTTATCTGGCAGGATTCCTTGGCCTTAAGTGAAATCTGAATAGGGAAGTCTCCAGTGGTGTCTCCCATATCATATTGAATGATCCTGCAGGCAGGCACTCCACCCATGTACTCCCTTCGGGTATTCGCCTGTCCCTTGATCTCGCGATACATTCTTGCGGGCTTCCTTGCCATTATCCATCACCAATTGTCATGCCACAGAAGGGAAGGCTACATAAATCTTTTTCTATTTGAAGATTACCGAATTAACCGATGTCTCTGGCCTCTCCCTGGTTGTCTGGGGAATGCTGTGAACACCTATTTGAGCTTTATAGTCACCCTGGAAATCCGTTAGAAGATTTGTCATTATGTCAGCCTAAGGTCCATCGACACAGAACCCACTCACGAGAAAGTTATTTGAATGAAATCAACCTACGCCCTAACAAAGGGGTCACCCTATGGCCAGGAAACGCATCTCTCAAAAAGAAGCCAGGATGATAGCGAATGAGAGGATACAGGTCCTCCTGAATCTGGCGGAGGAACAGGCTCTCTGCGGAAACATCGAGAGAGGGAGGCGTTACGTGCAGCTCGCCAGAAGGATAGGGATGAGAACCAATACCCGGATGCCCCGGAAGTTCCTGTATTGCAAGGATTGCCTCTCCCCTCTCATCCCTGGGAAGAACTGCACGGTCAGGCTGAGATCCAATCACGTTACCACCACCTGCAATGATTGCGGCCATATACGTAGACATCCCTATCTTGCCGAGAAGAGACGGTTACATGAGTAATAGGAAGAAGGAGCTGATCAAACGGGGTGTCGATCTCAAGCCCACGGTCCATGTGGGAAAGGGCGGCATCACCGATGGAATCGTCGAGGAGATCGTCAGACAGATCAAGGATAAGCATTTGGTGAAGGTTAAGCTCCTTCCCTCGTTCGATGTTTCAAGGGAGGATGCCGCCGCTGAGCTGGCTGAGAGGGCCAAGACTGGTCTCGTGGATGTGAGGGGAAACACGGTCCTGCTCTGCGACAAAAGGCTTTTTCAATAGCTAGGGTGACTGGACGTGAGACGAGGGGTTCATTTTCGCCACCCTTGACAGGTTTTCCTGAGCGTTCTGCATATCCCCAAATTGAATGCCTATGTAGGCCCGGAAGGTCTGATTCACGGACTCGTGCCCCATGAGCTTCGCGATCGTCTCTATGGGCGTGCCCGCCTTCCAATGCCTGTTGCCGAAGGTCCTCCGGAGATCGTGCACCGTCAGGTGCCCGTAGCCCACGGATTCGAACAGCGGCTTCATCCGCCAGTAGATGTGATCGTGGGTCATGGTCTGCAACCTGCCCGTTTGGAAGTTCCGGAATATCAGCAGCCTGTCGGTCTGGGTGGGGCCGTATGTCTCCAGGAGCTGCCTGCGCAGGACCAGGTACTCCGTCAATGGCTGAAAGGTCATTTCCGACATGGGGAGAAGCCTGGGCTTCCCTCCGTTCCGTCCTTTGCCCAATACCGTGCCCCTGCCCGATCTCAGCAACGCATTCCCCTGGTCCACGGTCAGCCTGCACATGCCGACAGCCCGCAACCCGTTGTCCACTCCTAGGGAGTAGATGAGCTCGTGGAGCGGGCCGGCGGAACGGACGCTGCCGCGAAGGTACGCCACCTCCCGCTCGTTCAGGAATGTGCCGTCCACCTTCGGGGTCGGCCGGGATTGGATCACCCACTGGTTTACCACGGGGTTTCCCAGCCACTTGAGCAACCTCGAGAGGGCGTAGCAGTGGTTCTTCCGGTTGTCCACCCCGCCCGGGACCTGGGTCTCGAACCAGCACAGCTGGCCCACCGTCAGGTCCTTCGGGTTCTTGCCGTCGAGCAGCTCCGCGGCCTTGAGCAACCAGCGCCTCTCCTGATACTGGGTTTCCGGCGATAGATGCCGTTTGGTCCCCAGATATGCCCCGATCGCGCGCCTGAACTGGTCCTTGTAGGGCATTCCTAGCACCTCGTATGAATTTCTTGGTTCTTATCATGCATCCCATCCCCTCTAGCCCTGCTTCAGAGCCTCGATCATCTCCTCCACACCGCGATCGAAATCGCCCTGCGACAGCCTGATGTCCTTGTTCTTGACCCGAATCCTGCGCTGCACGAAGCCGCGGAGGCTCTCCTCGCGCTTGGATTGATCCGTTCCTTCGAAGATCTCCTTGACGGCGTCCTTGCGGACCTTGAGCCGCCACTTCCCGGAGATGTAGATCTCGAACTCGATCACCTGGATCTCGCTCTCGACGGGCTCGGCCGACACCCGCGGAAGGGGGTCGCCGGCCAGGTTCACCTGCGTCGCCTGGGAGATCATATCACCCCCCTCCGGTACTCCCTGGGAACGCGGTAGGAGATCCTCCAGACCCCGTGCTCTCGATCCCGCCGGCAGGAAAGCACCCTGACGAAGTCCCTGGGCGACCTGCGCCTATGGCCGTTATGGTCCTCCAGGAAGCGGTAGAACCGCTCCAGGGCCTGCTCCCTGGTCCTGATCCCTTTCTCCGCAACGATGTGGACCAAC
>DATKXF010000031.1:0-5698 GCA_035529155.1 Methanomassiliicoccales archaeon
AAGGATAACAACGGAAGCCAGAGACGATGAAGTGCTAGATCGATTGATGGAAAAGGCCACATATATCGTCAGGAGGTGTCTCGAATGAAAGCACTCGTACTAGCCGCAGGAGAGGGGACTCGGCTTCGGCCGCTTACTTCCAATATACCCAAGCCCATGGTGATGGTCGCGGGAAAACCATTTCTGTGTCACCAGATATCCGCCCTGGCCTCCCTTGGGATAAAGGAATTCCAGGTACTGGTGGGATGGAAGAGCAATCGAGTAAAGGAACTGCTCCTGAAGACCTTCGGCGATGATCTGGTGATCGATTTTCTTGAACAGAAACAGAGGCTGGGTACGGCCCATGCCATCGGGATGGCCGAGGAGGTCATGGATAGCCCTTTCATCTGTGTGAATGGCGACCTGGTCATAGAGAGAAGGGATCTCGGCGATATGATCTCCCTTCACCAGGAGACTGGAGGGCCAGTACTTGGTGCTGTCAAAGTAGAGAACCCCAGTCGTTTCGGGGTCATTGGAACGAAAAATGGAAAGATGGAGAGTATCATCGAGAAGCCAGAGGTTCCTCTCAGCAACTTGGTAAACGCTGGTGTGATGATCTTGACCCCGGAGGTGTTCCCTGAGATAAAGAGTACCCTGAGGTCCCCCCGGGGGGAGTACGAGATCACCGATACGCTGAACTCCTATTCGAGAAGGATCGATATCATGATCCATCAGCTCAAGGGTGATTGGATCGATGTGGCCCATCCCTGGGACCTCCTGGATGCCAACGAGGTCCTGATGTCCAAGATCTCCCGATACTTGGAGGGAGATATTGAGGAGGGTGCGGTCATCAAAGGTGAGGTCGTCGTCGAGGCCGGAGCAAGGGTTAGATCCGGCAGCTACATCGAAGGTCCCGTTTTCATTTCCGCAGGATGCGACGTCGGTCCCAACTGCTACCTCCGAGCCAATACCTGCCTAGGCCAGGACTGCAGGGTGGGAGCGGCCGTAGAGATCAAGAATTCCATAATCATGAGCGGGAGCAAGATACCTCACCATAACTATGTAGGAGACAGCATCATTGGGGAGAGATGCAACCTGGGCTGTGGGACCAAGGTAGCCAACCTGCGCTTCGACAACAGGAATGTGATGGTCTCCACGGAAAATGGGATGATCGATTCAGGTAGGAGGAAGCTTGGCGTGATCATGGGCGATGATGTCAAGACGGGCATCAACAGTGTGATAGATGTGGGGACAATAATCTATGAAAACTCCCTAATTGGCCCTGGTGCGCTGGCCAGGGGCAGAATAGCGCCGGGAAGCATGATCTTCTAGATCATCTCCAGCTCGATCGCTTTCCCGTTGTAGTCATATACCTGCCAGGAATTGAGATCGAAAGGCAGACATGTTATGATATGGGTGTTTCCGAACCTGCCGAAGAGGGCAAGATCCGCCTCTGAGGGATGATTGCTGTATGATGGATGGGAGTGCACCGTACCCACAACGCTGAAGTCAATCGGGAGCATGTGGAGTAACAGAACTCCAGAACGCGTACCCTGGATAGTGCCGGGGAGAAGCAGTACCTCGGTGACCACTCCTTCCTCCGCGCGAAGTGTAGCGACGAACTCGTTGGGATAGGTTTCCTTGGCAGATTCGTTCACCATCTCAAGGACCTCCCTCTCTATTCCCCAAATCCTTCTCTTTGGAGTCATGTGAAACCTATCAGCTTCTCGCGGGTCCGTGAGTAAAAACTGCTTCCCAGATTTACGAACCGCGCTGGATTCTCAGAGCGGGTGAATATGATCGAATCATCGCTGCCCAAGGGCAACTCGTCCTGACCGTCCAGAACAAGAACGCATGGCCTCTTCCTGACGAGTTCTATCCTTATGCAGCTTGTTGAGGGTACCACGAATGGCCTGGCAGAGAACTTGAACGGTGCCATGGGCGCAATGACCAGTGCGTTGACCCTCGGGTCGACGATGGGTGCTCCCACGCTCATGGCGTAGCAGGTCGATCCAGTTGGGGTCGCTACGATGATACCATCCGCCCTGGTATCGACCACCAGCTCATCGTCGACATATACCTCGAATTGGCGGATCTTGGCCACATGGGCGGTGTGGAGAACCGCCTCGTTAAGGGCATCGGGGAGACGCTTTGAACCCACCATGGTCTTCAGCCTCATCCTCTCCTCAATGCAATACTGGCCCAGGATCAACCTCTTCATTCCATCAGCGATTCCATCTCTAGGTATCTCCGTCAGGAATCCAAGTACACCTGCGTTTATTCCCAGTATGGGGGCATCGTTGAGCTGAAGTGAACGGAGTATGGTTCCGTCCCCCCCTACCGTTATGAGGAGATCCACATCCATATCTTCCACGCTCATTCCCTTCGTCTCCAAGTGAGGAGCGATGGTATCCTCAACCTGAAGATCCTGGTCCTTCAGATTCTTGACGATCTCCTTGCTTATAGCAAGTGCGTCTGGAACATGGATGTTGGCCGTAATCCCTATTCTGATATGATCACCTCCGCAGCCTTGAGATCCCCTATGGCGGCGAAGTTGCTTCTCACCTCAAGATTGAATGGCATGTCCAGTGGTCTCCCGCTCAGATCCAACAGTTCTCCTCCAGCTTCCCTCAGTATAAGGGCGCTGGCGGCGATGTCGACCACTCTGATCGACTTATCATGCTTCTCGCAGTTCATATAGTAACCGTCAACCATGCCCTCAGCTACCATGCACATCTCGAGAGAGGCGCATCCGATCGAGCGGCCCCTCTCAAAGCTCTTCACCACCCTCATGGTCTCGTAGCTGGCATACTTGCCCATGTATATGAGGAACAAAGAACTATCAGGTCGGAAATCCCTGGAATGAATGAGGAGGCCGTCCTTGAAAGCGCCCTTTCCTTTCTCCGAGTAGTACGAGGTTCCGGTCACAAGGTTCCTGACCAGGCCCATTCTAACGTCCATCAGGGACTGGGTCCCTATCGCCAGTGAGACGCTGAAGAACGGGAGCCCCATCACCGCGTTGTTGGTACCATCGATGGGATCCACCACGAGGGTCTCTTCCGCACCCCTGTCCACGTAGCCTATCTCCTCGCTGAGGATATTAAAGGGGAGATCCTTCTCCTCCACATAACTTACAATGACGTCCTCGGCAACCTTGTCGATACTGGTGGTGGGGGTGCCATCAGCCCCTTCCATGATCTCCTCCCCTCTTTCGAACATTACAGGAAGATTGTCGATCCTGTCTTTCACATGCTGAGCCATTCGCTCCAATTCGCGTCTCATCGCCGGTAGAATGAGGGTAAGCACTATTTATGTTCTGCACTGGCACCCCATCTTGATCAAAGTGCGAAGAGATGACGGTATACAATTATATTGCCAGAAAAGATTATGTCGCCGTTATGACGAAGGGGGCAGGAGCTCGTGCTGGACGGCAATGATGGAATGATCTATTTAAAAGGTGATTAAATATGGGGGACACTGACGTCATTCATAGATTCGGAAGGGATCTGGACTGGAATGAGAGCTTCTATTTCAGCTTCTACGACAAGGAGAACGACATCTGTGCGTTCATGAGAATCGGACTCAAGCCGAACCGCCAACAAAAGAACGTGTTCTGCTTCCTGATGATGCCAGATGGTAACATCATCGGCATCAAGAGGGACGCCCCCTTCAAGGACACGGAGCTCAACGCCGCGGGGCTGGTATTCCAGAAGATAGTTCCCGAGAAGAGATGGAAGCTCATGTTTAACGGCGGCCTTTACTCCCTTTTCGAGGAGGGGCGACCTCTGAAGAGGGTGTCATTCATGCTCGACTGGGAAGGCTTGAACGATGTCTTCAACTACAGAGATTGCGTCTCCGCTGAGAAGGAACTCATCTCGAAGAAGGTGGCCTCCGAGCATCTCGAGCAGTTTGGGAGGGTGAAGGGACTCCTCGAGATCGGTGGGAGGCAATACGATATCGATGGACTAGGGGAGAGGGATCACTCCTGGGGAGTTAGGGATTGGACCGCTCCCAGGATGTGGATATGGCTCACATGTCAGTTCTCCGAGGATTGCGCCCTGAACGTCACCAAACTCGTGGTGGACCAGGGGGTAGTGGATGCTGGTTTCATTCACCTGGATGGAAGGAACATACCCATAATGGAGACGAAGATCGACACGATCTATGGGGATGCAGGAGCCCCGGAATCGTTCGAGATGATCCTTAAGGACAAGTTTGGGAACAGTCATCATGTGACCGCGAGCATTGTGAAGAAGGCGATTATGGAGTTTCCCAACCCTGAGGGGCACTGGATCTCGCTAATGCACGAGACGCTTACCGAATACAGGATGGGCGATATGGTGGGCTACGGCATAGCGGAGTACCTCATCAGAGAAAGGCCGGATATCATCCAGATAACTGGAACCCCTTGATGTTGTTCAGCTTGATCGCCCCCTCCTGAGCCGTTCCTGCACCCTCTCTCCTTTCAGCTCTCTAAGAGCATCCGACGCTACCCACCGGGCAGCGCTGGAATCAATGGCAGCTATTCGCTCTGCCACCTGGATTGCCTCCTTGTTGAGCGATGGGTTCCTCTTTCCGATCTGCCGTAGGGCCCAATTGATAGCTTTTTTCACGTAGACCCTATCATCGGATGACTCTCTCTCTATGATCTCAAGGTATGATCGGAAGACCTCGTCCCTTGCCTTCTTATCATGGACCGCAAGGGCGGCCATGAGCGCGAAGGAGGCTCTCTTGACATACTCCTCTTCCCTTGAGGACCATTCCATGCACTTCCGATGGGCGAAGGGGGTGCGCCTGAACAGGTGGTTGCAGACCCCATCGCAGACGGCCCAGTTATCAAAATCCATCGCCCAGGACTCGATCTGTTCCTCGGTGACATCCGAGGGATCATCGACCAGTGCCGCCAGCAGCCTAGATTCATGGAATCCAGCCATCCAAAGGCATAGGGCTAGTTGGTGGTCCTTTCCCAACTCCTTCGCTATTTCGCGCAATTCCCCCATCGACAGTCCAAGAACCCTCTCCGACCTGATGCCATATCTTGCCATTCCCTTGGCTCCGGCAGGAGACGCCATGGACTCGAGCCTGAGAACGATCTGTTCACAGTTCAATCAGATCTCCTTTTGGAGCTACGGAAACCAGAATAGAAATCACTTTCTGAGACCGTTGCGAATGTGCTAAAAAGTGTGTCACGCAAAGTTAAAAGGACTAGGGCTTGGCCGAGCGGAAAATCTCCCCAAGATTGGTGAAGCCGCTCAGATTCTTGGCCCAATATCGGACGCTCACCGCTGAGGTGTAATCATCCGCCAACTTCCTTGCCTCATGTGGGGGGACCCCATTCCTCAGGAGCTCCTTGTAGAAGCATTTAGCGGCCTTGTTCGCCCTCCTTTTGAGTTTGAGGAAGGAAATCCCTACTCGGATGATGACGGCCGGTGCGAAGGCCGCCACCGTCAGAACCGATTCCATATCTTCATTTCGGGACATGTCACTCTTTTTCCAACTCGCTGATGATCTCCTTCTTGATCTTCTCCTTGATCGAGTTCTCGATATCATGGTCGTGCGCAGCGTGAGTGTGGATCTCCTGCTTGGCCAAGCCGGAGATCATTCCCCCAAGGCTCATGGAGGACATGTACTCCTTGGTTAGGGCGTAGGCTTGCTCGTTGCTCATACCGCTATCCACGAGGGCTTTGTAGAACGCGGCCACTGCTTGCCCCATCTTCTC
>DATKXF010000032.1:0-24296 GCA_035529155.1 Methanomassiliicoccales archaeon
ACTGGCATTCAAACTTACATCGGATATCCATCTCGATTTGTGGATAATAAATGAATTATTTCTTTGTTAATATTATTACTATTATATTATTACTAGTTTCGCTATATCTATAAATATTAATGATAATATCATTCATAATACCATAATGATGCATTTAGATATCCATCAATGTATTTATACATACTACAAAGTAATTTATAATACATTGACTATTTCACTGAACATGACTCAACTGAGGGATTTACTTTGGCTCCCAGGGAGAATTGGGCGGGAACACGCTCTCAAACACCCTGGCCCTTCCCACAAGCGTTTCTGTTAAAGAGGATTATAGGCAGGATCCCCTGTCCGTATTTGCCTCCATGAGGGACAAATTTCCTGGGGAATGTTTCCTTCTTGAGTCGGTCGAGGGACCGGAGAAAACGGCTAGGTACTCATTCATTGGCGTCGATCCCATGTCGACCTTCAGGTCAAAGGGGACTAGGGTCGAGATCGATGGTGATGAATATGACGTCCCATCGGCATTCGACTCATTGAGAGAGCACTTCAAGTCATTTGACTGCGGGGCTTCCGATCTTGCGCCATTCTCGGGAGGAATGGTCGGCTTCATCGGATACGGGATGGTCAGGGAGTTCGAAGGGATCCAGCTTCCTCCTGGGGAAGATGAGATCCCGGACATGTACTTCGTTCTACCCCGTCACTTGGTCTGCATCGATCACCTGGATGGAAAGACCTATCTCATCTCCCATGGAGACCTGAAGGAACTGAGAGAGGCTTTCAATCAGGTCAAGGTGAAAGAGGAGACTGGAATTGTCATTGGGGAGGGTACCCCAAATACGACCCAAGAGGAGTTCGAATCCAAAGTCCTTGAGGCTAAGGAAAGAATCATGGAGGGAGAGGTCTTTCAGGTCGTTCCATCCAGAAGCATTGATTTTGAGATTCATGGAGATCCTTTGGAGATGTATCGCGTCCTCCGATCATTGAATCCCTCACCTTATCTCTTCTATTTGGACTTCGGGGAGACCAAGCTCATCGGCTCATCCCCAGAGATGCTTATCAGACTTGAAGGGACAAAGCTTACTACCAGGCCCCTTGCGGGAACAAGACCACGAGATCCTGATCCAGAGGAGGATGAGAAGCTCAAGCTCGATATGCTCTTGGATGTCAAGGAAAGAGCAGAACATCTGATGCTGGTTGATCTTCATAGAAATGATATGGGAAGAGTGTCCAGAACGGGGACGGTGAAAGTTACCGAGTTGATGAATGTTGAGAAGTTCTCACATGTCCAGCATATCGTAAGCAATATCGAAAGTGAGCTGGATGATTCATACGACGCTTTTGATGCCCTAAAGGCATGCTTCCCAGCAGGAACCGTCACTGGAGCACCCAAGATTCGGGCAATGGAGATCATTTCAGAACTGGAAGAGGAACGAAGAGGGCCATATGCGGGAGCCGCCGGTTATTTTGACTTCAACGGCAACATGGATTTCGGCATCGTGATCCGCTCCATTGTTCTCCAGGGCAGGAGAGCAAGACTACAGGCTGGTGCGGGTATAGTCCATGACTCGATTCCCGAAAAGGAATACATAGAGACCCAACACAAGATGGGGGCTCTGCTACTGGCCTTGATGACCAAAGATATGGGGGATTGATGATGACCAGGATATTGATAGTCGATAATTACGACTCCTTCGTCTACAACATCGCGCAGTACCTTGGTGAGCTTGGCGCTTCGGTTCTCGTTGAAAGAAACGACTCTCCCAATCTGAAAGAACATCTGGGAGAAATGGACGGTTATGTCATATCCCCTGGACCGGGGCACCCGAGGACAACGAACATGTCTCTAGATGTTATTCAGAACAATGGATATGGTTCACCGGTCCTAGGAATATGCTTGGGACACCAGGCGATCGCCCATGTTCACGGAGGTTCAGTAGTAAGGGCAAAGGAGGTCGTACACGGCAAGGTCAGCACGATCACACACAACGGGGAAGGGGTACTACGTGGAATACCTTCTCCATTTGAAGCGACCAGATATCATTCCCTGATCGTAAGCGTTGATGATCTTCCGGATAACATAGAAGTTCTCGGAAAGAACGATATCGGGGAGATCATGGCCCTACGGGTCAAGGACGAGGAGATCTATGGACTCCAGTTCCATCCAGAATCCGTGATGACCTCCCAGGGAAGAAAGATTCTCTCGAACTTCATTGGGAGGTGTGGCAGATGATAAGGGATTCGATCTCCCGAGTGGTTGAGGGAACCGACCTCTCCATAGATGAGTCCTCCGAGGTCATGAAGGAGATAATGAGCGGAAATGCAACACCCAGCCAGATAGGATCTTTCATCACCGCGATGAGGATCAAGGGCGAAACTGTGGATGAGCTATTAGGTTTCGTCAAGGTAATGAGGGAGATGGGGCAGAAGATCCGAGCACCTCCCGATGCCATCGATATTTGCGGCACTGGGGGTGACGGCACAGGAACCTTCAACATCAGTACCACGGCTTCATTTGTAATATGCGCCTCCGGTTTGCCGGTCGCAAAACACGGTAACCGCTCAATCTCAAGTATGTCTGGTTCTGCGGACGTCCTGCAAGTATTGGGGATACCAAACGATCTAGATCCGCTCTCGGTGGAGAAGTGTCTTGAGACCACTGGGATCGGTTTCATGTTCGCTCCAGTTTTCCACGATTCAATGAAGAATGTGCTGGCTCCTCGAAAGGAGATAGGCATCAGAACCTTCTTCAATCTATTAGGGCCCATGGCCAACCCTGCCGGTGTCAAGAAACAGCTCATTGGAGTCTACGATCCGGACCTTGCCCCTATGATGTGCAGAGTCATGCAAAGGCTGGGTTCAGACCGGGTTATGGTGGTCCATGGATCTGGGATGGACGAAATCACTACTCTCGGAAAGACGAGGATAGTAGAGGTTTTTGATGAGGAGATGCGGGATTATACGATCGAACCGGAGGATTTCGGTATTGATGTCTCCCCCTTAGAGCATCTAAAGGGAGGCGATCCAAGAGACAACGCCCGCATCCTGCTCTCCGTATTAAAAGGTGAAAGATCGCCGCGAGCTGATGTCGTGGCCTTGAATGCTGGCGCCGGACTATACGTCGGTGGAAAGGCTGACTCTATCCACGATGGGTTCGAGATAGCAAAAGAGATTTTGAGGAATGGCAGCGCATTTGCGAAACTGGAGCAATTCACATTCAAGTGTCTAGAATTAGAGGAGAAAAGACAGAATTCAATGCAAGCAAGCGAGCTTTCAGAAAGGCGGATCATGTCTCAGATTCTATCACAAAAAAGTCGAGAACTGAGTCAGCATCTGCTCGAGCAGATCCATGGAAGGGAAGTTGAACTCTATTTAGAGAATCTCGAGAAGGATTTGATCGATGATCCCAATGTCCTTACCTACATAATGCTGAGAAGGATACTCGATCTTCCACAAATCAGCATACCTGAATTCAAACTGAAAGGATCTGAGACTACGCTTACCCAGGCTATCTCAATTGATCCGGGGATATCCGTTATAGGGGAGTACAAGCCGACATCACCAACCGCTGCTGCCTTATCTATTCCACCGAATCCCGAATCGGTAATAGAAGCCTATGAGTTAGCTGGAATGGCTGGAGTATCGGTATTGGTCGAGTCAAGTATGTTCGGGGGAAGCCCTGAACTCTTTGCTTCGATCAGGTCGAACGCCAATCTGCCCATGCTTTTCAAGGATTTCGTGATCTCTCCGAAGCAGATCGATGTCGCTGATCACCTGGGAGCAGATTCGGTCCTTCTGATCGCCTCGGCCCTTGAGATCGAGTTCCTAGATGAGATGATCTATTATTGTTTGTTGAAGGGCATGGAGCCCTTGATTGAACTTCATTCCGAGGACGATGTGGCAAAGTTGAATTCACTCTCCAATCTTGATATGGTCGACCTTGTTGGCGTGAATACCCGAAACCTCAGGACCTTGGAAGTCGACATGAATAACCTGAATAGAATCGGGCCTCTGCTCGACGGCAACAGGTTGACGATTGCCGAGAGCGGGATCAGATCAGTGCAGGAGCTCGATATGGTCAAGGGATACGATGGTGTCCTGATCGGTTCCATGTTCATGGGAAGTCCTGATATCGCGAGAGCGGTAGGTATGGTGGTCGACCGGTGCAGGGAGGTGTACGCATGAAGGTTAAGATCTGCGGGATCACTTCAGAAGAGGACGCCCACATGTGCGAGGACCTGGGGGCGGATGCGTTGGGCTTCGTTCATTACCCAGGTCGGAATCGAAGCCTTTCCCTTGAGAATATCCGTGAGATATGTTCCACACTTGGACCGCTGACCACGAGGGTGCTGATATGCAATCCAATGGGACCGAATGAGGCCATTCATATTCTCGAAAGGAGTGGGGCTGATGTCCTTCAGACATACTCGCTCTCCCCGGTGTTCATTTCTAGAGTGAAGGAGAGCGGCATCAGGGTGATCAGAGCGGTAACACTTGAAATAAAACAGGTCGAGAAATTCGAAGGTGTAGCCGACGCGCTTGTTTTTGAAGCCGGAATTCCAGGGACTGGAACCAGCTATGATTACTCGAAGATTCCGATAGATTCATGCAGCAGAGCCATTGTGGCAGGCGGACTGAGCCCTTTCAATTTGAACGAGGTGAAGGAGCTCAGACCATATGGCGTGGACGTCTCTTCCGGTGTCGAGACCATCCCCGGAAAGAAGGACCTGGCGTTGGTAGATTTGTTCATAAGGGGGTGCCATAGCTGACATTGTCATCTTACTTCGGGAATTTTGGAGGATTCTACATTCCAGAGGTTCTAGTGGCCGCTTTCAAGCAGGTGGAGAGAGAATACATCCGGCTTAGTAACGACGATGAGTTCAACGCTAGACTGGATAAACTTCGAGCGCAGTACATCGGAAGACCGACACCTTTGTATTTCGCCGAGAGGCTAACCGAAGAGTTAGGTGGAGCCAGGATATACCTCAAAAGGGAAGATCTTGCTCACACTGGCTCTCATAAGATCAACAATGCCTTGGGACAAGGGCTTCTGGCCGAAGCCATGGGAAAGACTAGGGTCACGGCGGAAACTGGAGCCGGACAGCATGGTGTGGCCACAGCCACCGCATGTGCCCTGCTGGATCTAGACTGCGAGGTGTTCATGGGAGCGGTGGATGTGGAGAGACAGAAGCTCAACTGCTTTCGCATGAACCTGCTTGGAGCGAAAGTGAATGTTGTTGAGAATGGATCAAAGACCCTAAAGGATGCGATCAACGAGGCAATGAGAGACTTCGCCTCCACCAGCGATCACACCCATTACCTCATCGGGAGCGTGATAGGCCCGCATCCCTACCCGACCATCGTGAGGGATTTTCAATCGGTGATCGGCAAAGAGGCCAGGGAACAGATCATCAAGGAAGAGGGCAGATTGCCCGATGCTCTTGTCGCATGCGTTGGTGGGGGAAGCAATGCCATTGGCCTATTCCACCCATTCCTTGACGATCCGGTCAAGATGTACGGGGTGGAGGCGGGAGGTTGCGGAATTGATACGGGATTGCATTCAGCAAGTGCCTCTGTCGGAACTCCCGGTGTCCTTCATGGCTCCCGTATTCTGCTCATACAGGATGAAGAGGGTCAGATCCGAGAAACCCATTCCATCGCGGCGGGCCTTGACTATCCAGGTGTTGGTCCAGAGCACTCATATCTCGCCGTCATGGGTCGCGCGCTTTACCAATCAATCAACGATAAGGAGGCAGTTCAAGGATTCCATCTACTATCGGAAACAGAGGGAATAGTGCCTGCCCTGGAGAGCGCTCACGCTATTGCTTTCGTAGCGAAACTCGCAAAGGAAATGGACAGGGATCAGATCATCGTGGTGAACCTGTCGGGAAGGGGTGATAAGGATGTCGAGCAGATAGCGAGTATGGAGGGGATACTGTGAACAGAATAGGAAAGGTATTCGATTCCCTCGAAGATGGGGAGGGGGCTTACATACCATACGTATGCACAGGAGATCCTGATATGGAATTCTCTCTCAAACTGGTCGAGGTTCTCTGCGACTCAGGTGCGGACATCCTGGAACTTGGAATCCCCTTCTCAGATCCCGTTGCAGACGGTCGCCTTATCCAAGAGGCAATGATCCGTTCATTAGGAGGAGGATTCCGCTGTGATCATCTTTTCGAGATGATCCGTTCCATGCGGGAGATCGGACTTGAGCAGCCCGTGGTCGTCATGGGCTACTACAATACAATGCTTCAACGAGGATTGAGCAATTTCTGCGACGATCTCGCCGTCGCCCAGGGGGACGGAATCATTGCCGTGGACCTTCCCATAGAAGAGTGCAATGAACTGAATGAACTCATGATGGAAAGAAACCTGGATCTTATCAACCTCATCAGCCCGAACACGCCATCCGAGAGGAGACGACGAATCTTGGATGAAGCAAGGGGATACGCCTATCTGGTATCCGTGGCGGGCACTACCGGCCTCAGGGACTCGCTGACAGTAAAGACCCTTGAGATGATCAGGACGGTCTCGTCTGAAAGTGAGCTGCCAATAGCACTGGGATTCGGCATATCCAAACCACAGCAGGCAAGGATGGCCAGAGACAACGGTGCAAAGGGGGTCGTAGAGGGGTCCAACATAATCAGGATATACAGTAGCAATCTCCAGAATAGAAGATCGGCGCTTGATGATGTGGTGGATCATGCTAGACTCATGAAATCCGCACTGCAGATGAACGGTGACGCAGTCATTGATGGATGATCATTCAATTCGGCTCAGGTTTTTCAAGCCCAGGTATAATACAGAGAGAGAAATTGCCCATGAAACGGGTATGTAGAACAGGACGAACCCAATTGAACCTAAAAATACCTCTCCAATGACGAAGAGGATGAAGAAAAGGAACATTGTCCCCATCATGTTAAGGACCATCTCTCCTGTTTTCTCAGAGAAGGCTGGCATTACCAGGAACACCCCCAGTGAGAAAACAGTAATTGCCATTGCCATTTGGTCCATGAATAAGAGATAGGCGAAAAGGTCAATGAGCGGTAGTCCGGGAATGAAGGCCAACATGATGAGAACGATAAGGGTTGTGACAGGAACCACGATGAACCAGCCTTGGATCAATCTCGCCCAGACAAGCCGATTCTCCCCCCGAGGAGCTTTTCTGTAAATGAAAAGCATCTCCTTTCCACGGATGGTCACCTCCCCTACAACGAAGGCGGCAAGCAACCCTATCATGAAAATAAGGAGTATGATCACCGCGGTGGGTTCTTCAGGCCTGGTGATGAATATGGCCAAGAGGAAAACCAGACCAACGACATAACCGACCTTAGAGAGATTCTCCAGCCTTCTCCCCCAGTCCTTGAAAATTGTGATCACCATGACAGAGAATTGACCAGAGCCGGTCGCCCACTCGACGAATTTCAGAAGAAATCCATCCTTTTTCACGCTGGAAGATGTGAACGAAGTTGGTTCGAGAGAGTAAGCTCTGGCAACAACCCTGTTGCCAATAAAAAATGATGCGATGGTGAAAAGGATCACTCCAGGAATAGCAACTGCTACCAGGGTTTCAGGAGGGAACATCAACCCGGGGAAATTGGCATAGCTTACGAGGATATCCGCCCCCCATGTTGTCGGGAAGAGTGCAAGGATCGTCTCCACTAGATTCGCCGTGCTGGGGTCCTCGAGTGCGGAGAACATCATCCCGCTGAACAAGGCATACATGAGTCCCAGCAAAGGAAGCGCGATGATGAGGGAGAGTCCTTTACCGATGTCCTTTCCTTTGGCCGTTCTGCTCAACTTCGTCCTGAGTACAGCTGCAATGACGGTCCCTATCCACAGCCCGGATACTAGAAGGAGGAGTATTGTGATGACTATGACCAGCATCTGGACGATGTCTATCCCAACTAGGGTGAAAGCGGCGGCGAATAACCCCGCAATGATGGCGGCCAGTGTTCCAAACACTACAAGCTTGCCCATGAATTTGCCGAGCAGGACCTCCTCTGGCTTCACAGGGGCGGCTAGGAATATCTCCAACTCCGATGCCTGTTCTTCCTTCAAGGTGTTGGTTATGGGTATTACCATGAAGTAGAAGAACAGTGTGAGGAGGATTATGGCTATCGAGGACAAGGCAGCCTGGGAAAGGATCAGTACCAACCAGTCGCTCTTGATCAGGTCAAAGAGAGCCGGCCCCAGGATGAACACGAAAAGCAGTAACAATGCCACAAGCAGGTAAGGAAGGGTTCGCCTTAGCAAGAGAGAACCGCTGGTCATCAGCCGGTACTCGTTCTTCGCTATAACGAACCACTTAGGTAGATTCACCCCTAAGCTCCCTCCAGGCCAACAGCTCCTTTTCTTCGACTCCTCCGGTGATCTCGATGAATGCATCCTCGAGCCTGTTTGTACCCGTGCTGGTCAAAATCTCATCGACGCTACCAATGGCAATCAATCTTCCCTGATTTATGATGCCTATGCGGTCGCACAGCTCCTCCATGACCGGGAGGATATGGCTGCTGATGAAGACCGTCTTGCCCGCTTCTCCCGCAAGATCCTTGATGAGATCTTTGACCATGTGAGCTGCCCTTGGGTCAAGGGATGAGGTCGGCTCGTCAAGGAAGATAAGCTTTGGATCGTGAATTAGCGAGGCGGCGATCAGCACTTTCTGCTTCATTCCCCGGCTGTATCCCTCTAGAAGCTGGTTGGATCTCTGGGTGAGCCCGAAGAGCTTGAGCAGTTCCTCTATGCGGTTGGAAAGAACATTCTTGGGGACATCGTAAAGGGCTCCCATGAACTCCAGGAATTCATAGGCGCTTAACTTCTCGTAAAGGCCTGGTGTCTCGGCTAGAAGGCCCGTCTCCCGCTTGACCTCGTTCTTTGCGCTGATTATATCGTGACCGACCACCGTCGCGGTCCCGCTGGTGGGGGAGATAATGCAGTTGAGCATCCTGATGGTGGTGGTCTTACCAGCACCGTTGGGACCAAGCAGTCCGAAGGTCTCTCCTTCGTATACCTCGAGATTGAGGGAATCCACCGCCTTGATCATACTTTTTTTCCCATAGTACTTGCAAAGTTCCCTTGTCTTCACGATCAATTGGCTCATATGATCACTTAACCGCACTTTCCATGAGCTCGATCCTTTGATTGTCGGCATCGACTATGCATCTTACGCCCAGGGGAATGGTGATCATGGGGTCTGTATGGGCGAAATCCACACCGCTTATGATAGGGAAATCGTACCCCCTTGTAGCTTCCTCGAATATCATGGATAAGGTGTCCTCTTTGCTGAAGCCTACCTTGGTAGGAAATCGGCCAAGGACCATTCCAGATATCTCATCGTAGACTCCCATGTGCCTTAACTGGGTAAGGTATCTATCGATTGTTTGAGGCGTCTCTCCATCATCCTCATCAAGGAACAGTATCTTTCCCTCCATGTCGGGCCAATAATCTGTTCCCGCGAGGAGCATAAGTGTGCTGATGTTGCCTCCCACGCAGGAGCCTTCGGCAATTCCTGAACTGAAGACCTCCCAGCCTGGATTTTCTTTCCACTCCCTTTTTCCGAAGTTGATTGGTTCTCCCCACCAACTGTCCTCGGCCCACTCTTTCGACGCTGTGATAATGGACCTCTTGCCCTCCATTAGAATCTCTTCGAAATACCTCTCGGTGAATTCTGGAAGATCGGGTTGGCAGAAGGTGACGAATGCCGGACCCGAGAAATTGACCAGCCCCGATCTTGACAGGAAAGCGTTGCTTAGTGCCGTGATGTCGGAAAACCCGATGAATACCTTGGGGTTCTCCCTGATGACCTCATAATCGATGTAATGAAGGAGCTGATGGGAGTTGAAACCGCCAAACACGGTCATGATGGCATCAACCTCAGGGTCCTCGAACATGTCCATGAGATCCTCAAGGCGTTGCTGGACGGTTCCGGCAGTGTGTCCCCATCTCGCTCGTATATTGTTTCCAAAACGGAGCTTGAAGCCCTTGGACTCCAGTTTCTTCACGCCCATATCGAATATTCTTGGATCGACAAGTGACGCTGAGTTTGAAGGTGCCACTATTCCGATGGTGTCACCTTTCCTGAGGCGTCGGGGCTTGATGACCATGATTGCTAATACGGTTGAACAATTGATTATTCTTTCGCTGGCTACGGTACTGGGGATCTACCCATCTCGGTGAGGGTCTTGAGATAGGACTTTCTTCGTTCCTCGTACGACTCTCCACCAGGACCATACGGTATGTACTCGGATACTTTCCAACCATTCTGCACCAAATCGAGCTTGGTTGCATCGGCAAGACCTTTCAAGAACGAGAATTCCACTTTCTCCTTCCGGTTTGAAGTGGCCTTTTTCATCCATTCTATGATATCTGGGTCATGCGTGGCGATCTTGAATTCCTCTCGGCTTAGAAGAAGTATCTCTACCAATTCTATAAAGCGCTCCTGGATGTCACCAAAATCAGATATATCGCCCGAATATGCACCCTTCACCAGCCTGACCAAGGCCCCTCTTTGTACCGCACTGTAAATATCACCCCGAGTGCGGTCCAGGTAAGCCTGCAGACTCAATGTCAAAGGGAAATCTGCAAGGCAGGAGTTCATAACATCTATGGTGAATTCCACGAATGCCATGGATTCCATGTCGATCTCAAGGTCGACGTAGTTCTCGGTTGCATCTTCGAAGAGTACGACAAGGTAATCTCGGCAGAGCTGTTTATCAAACATGGCTCCAATGGTGGTTAGCTTCACCGCCAGAGAGGCATTAACCCTCCCCTCATAGATTCTCTTGGCGCATGAAACGAGCTCGTCGAGAGCGTTTTGAGAAGCTCCTATAGTTGTGCTGTACTCACCATGTGGCGACAAAATGCACCTGATTCCCTGGTCGTTCCTCTCCCTCGTCCACTCAAGTGCCGATGTTAGATCCGGAAGGGACCAAGGGGTCTCACCTTCTTTCACGATATTCTTATTCTATCCACAAATAGAAGTAAGTGTCGTATTGAAATAGCTCAATGGACAAGTGCGATTATTGGATGTCCAGGTATTCCAGGATTGCTTCCTTGGTCTGAATAAAATCCGTGTTCACGACCTGGTATCCTTCAGAAGTCTTGCCGAATTCCAGAAGATTGATTGTCCTCATGATGAGCGGCTTGGTCTCGTACCAACCAAAATAGTAAACGATGCCGAAGTTTCCCCTCTTCCTAACGAGTAGCTTCTCCCCCGTGGATAGGAAGAATGTCTCAAGACCGATTGCGACGTCGTTCTCTGTAATTTCCTGCTCATCGGTACCGAACTCTGCCTGCCAGGTCTTGCCGGTATCTATCAGCATTCCAATGAACTTGTGGGCAAGGATGGTCTTCACCTTGGCGCAGGCAATGAAGGCGTCGATATAATTCTCTGTATCAATCTTCATCTCTGAAGCTTTCTTGGAGATCTTGGGGTCCGTTGGTGACATCTCAGGTCCAGGTTCCTGTGCGACTTTCCGCACGAAGTTCCTAAAATCCTCATAGGCTTCGAGAACGCTGCTGCTTTGTTTCGAAGCGCTCATTCCGGCCGCCTGTGATCCAGCTTTCCCTCCGGTCATGGACATCTGATTACCTCAATTCGGAATAAGTATTGGTAGAGGTTAACCCCCGTTCAGTTGCTTATCGTGGCCATCCTATTAAAACTTTTGAAGAAGCCCATTAGGGCACTCTGAAAATACTTGCTCGCCTGTGAGAATCGTTTAAGTGTCGCGCTCATGAGAAACAAGAGATTCGACATGGAAAGTTGTTTTCAGAGCTTCAATATCTTGAGAATGGCGTCCATGTCAATGTTGTTCCGCACCACTTCTGCAAGCTTATCCAGGTTCTCTTCCACAAGACTGTCGTGGTCCTCGATATCTCCGTCACGCTCGGACTTCGTTACCAGTTCCAGGAAGAACCTTCTGAAGGATGGAAGGTCAAAGAGTCCATGCATGTAGGTGCCCATGCACATCTTGTCCTTAGAAATGGCTCCCTCCGATCTCAATCCACCGCTCTCTTCGATTTGGAACAACGGGGAGCAATCTCCAATTTCGGTCTTTCCCATGTGTATCTCGTATCCCTTGATCGCACTTAGGCTCCCGTCCACAAGTAGCTGGCCCTTCACCTGTATGGTGCGCTTGTCGTAGGCATCGAACCTGGTCTCACAATCGAGGAGGCAAAGGCCCTCGATCTCTGGCCCAGCTTGCCCTTCAAGGCATTCGGGATCGAGTATTCTCCTCCCCATGATCTGGAAACCTCCGCATATCCCCAGTATCGGGATCTTTCCCTCAAGTTCCTTAATGGCATCGAAGATTCCGGTCTCCCTCATCCAGACCAGATCGGCCACCGAGTTCTTGCTTCCGGGAATGATTATCGCGTTGACCCTCTGAAGTTCTCTGGGCTTGTCGATAAATATGACTGACACATCCTTCTCCAGCCCGAGAGCGTCAAAGTCGGTGTAGTTCGATATCATGGGCAGCCGGATTACACCGATGTCGATATTGGAGCCTTCCTTTCTCATCGAGGAGAGTCCCATGGAGTCCTCGTCTGGAAGGTACAGATCGATATGTGGAACCACTCCCAGCACTGGCACTCCAGTGAGCTCCTCGATTTTGATTATTCCCTCTTTGAGAATGTCGGGAAGTCCCCTCATGTTATTGATGATGACCCCTTTGAACATCCTCCTATGCTCTTCCTTCAGCAAGTCGAGTGTGCCAAGGATGTGAGCGAAAGATCCTCCCCATTCGATGTTCACCACAAGAATGCAGGCCGCGTCCATTATCTCTGCGGTCTTCATGTTGGCTATCTCCAGATCATAGATGTTTATCTCGGCTGGGCTCCCTGCGCCCTCGCCTATCACGATGTCGTTCGAACGCGATAGAAAATCGAAGCTTCGGCGCACGATCTCCACGCCTTCGGTCAGGGTGAAATCAGTGTAGTATTCCTTCACCTCAATGTCCCTATAGGGTCTCCCCTCGACTATTATCTGGGACGTCATGCCTCCTTTCGGCTTCACCAGTATGGGGTTCATACGGGCATTGGGTTCCTTCCTTGCCGCCATTGCCTGGAGTACCTGAATGCGGGCAATTTCCTCGCCCTCAGGCGTGACCATTGAATTCAATGACATATTCTGAGATTTGAAGGGAGAGACCTCGTATCCAAGGTCAGAGAAGATTCTGCAGAGCGCTGCAACGGTTAGGGATTTACCGGCGCCTGATGTTGCTCCGAGGACCATTAGAGATCTTGCCCGCTTAGGATGTCTTTTCTCCAGCTCCGATCTTATCGAATCCAGTTTCTCCCTCGAAGGCTTTTTCTCAAGTTCGCCGAGCAAGGTAATAGCTTCTCCTGCCACCGAACCCCTATGGATCCAGAGGCAGTTGGAGCAGCTCCAAACCATGCCGCCCCGTTTCGATTCGACGAATTCGCCCAGATCGTAATCCTCGCAGGGATAGAATGGGCAGAAGCAGAGGCTGCAGTCCAGGCCAGGAAAGTGGCACGGATAGTAGGCACATTCTAGATTTGGACCGATTTGTCCCCTAAGTACCTCCTCTTTCACTTTACTGTCGAAATCGATTTTCTGAGGACCACCATTTCCATCTGGCACCGTCACGACCTCCGGTATCTAGCACACGATTCCACGCTCATTGAAGGTCATTATGGTATTTAGATTGGATGTTACATCCAACGACGTTCCAAGGATATTTGGACTTCTCAGGAACTTCAGATCTTTATCAGCCTATAGGACCTCTCGCCCAGGCCGATCTCCTCTCCGTACTCCAGCTGGACCTCCCAATTCACCCCTGTCAAAGCCCGTATCTTGTCCTCCCCAGGTTCCTTCGCCTTCTTTAATCGGCTCATTTCGAGCCCTCTTTGCTGGTTGATCAGATCGACTGACGCCTGATCCAGGGCGATCATATCCCGAGATGCCAATATCCCTACATCGGGAACTATAGAAGCGTCACTCCAGGGTGGGCAGTCGCAATGGGGTGTGAACTCCACAAGGAAATTGATGAAGCCGCACTTGTCTTCCTTTCCTTTAAGGATACCCGCACAGTACTCAACGATCTTCTCCTGAAGTGTCTCATTGGATGACATCTCTCCCGGTTCCATCGCTTCGTAAGGGCAGGTGGTTACGCACTCCCCGCAGCCTATGCACTTGGATCGGTCGATCTCCGCGATCTTCCGTATCTCGATGGCGCCAACCGGACAGAAACGGGCGCACTGACCGCATGCTCTGCATTCATCCTCTTTCGCAGATGGTCGAACCTCTGCGTGCATCTCCAGCTTACCCTTCCGGGATGCGAATCCCATTCCAATATTCTTTATCGCCCCTCCAAAACCTGTAAGCTGATGTCCCTTGAAGTGAGCCACCCCTATGATAGAATCCGCGTAGAATGCTGCGGAACTGACCCTGACCTTGGAGAAGTGCTTCAATCCAACATCCACCCGGACCTCGTCCTTTCCCTTGAGGCCGTCCCCGATGATCACCGGGGCGTTGATCACTGGGTAGGTGAACCCATGCGACACCGCTGTCCTGATGTGGTCCACTGCATTCGATCTTCCTCCCCTATAGAGGGTGTTGGAATCAGAAAGGAATGGCATTCCCTTCTTCCTGTCCACAACATCGACGACCTTGGCCAGGAATTGGGGCCTTAGGAAGGTTGTGTTCCCGGGCTCGCCGAGATGGGTCTTGATCGCCACCACGTCTTCCTTCTCGATCATGGCTTCTATTCCCGCCCTCCTCATGAGCTTGGCGATTTTGCTGGGGGCGTTTCTGCTCTTCCTTGTCGCCCTCATGTCCGCGAAGTAAACCTCTGCCACCAAATCTCCTCCAATTTTGTTTAACATTGACCTTGGGATAACATCAAGTTATGGACTTATTTTTCGCGGATGCTTACCAGTCCGTTGTGACCATCCACCGTTACCTGGGTTTCATCTTCAAGTTCCATCGCACCAGGAACGGAAACCACGGCGGGTACCCCGTACTCCCTTGCTATGATCGATGAATTTCTCGAGATCATCGCTCAAAAAGCGCTGGACTTCCTCTCTCGAATCCAACTAGACATTATAGGCACCAGTGGTGACCACGAATGTCTTTGGGGTACAGAAATCATATCGTTGGAGCTTCAGCAGATTAAGGCTCTTGCTACCTAGATAGTCCCCCTCTCTGGCACCTTCCAACGGAACCAGGTATCTTCCCCGAGCGGCTCTTTGATGTCTCACTAATACAAAATTTCAACTGGACGCTTATATCATTAATTGAAATTATGTAACGGAAATCGGGCCTTTCAACGCCCAAATCCGCCGATAAAGTCATCCAAGACAACAAGATTCGAATCGATTTGTCCCCCTTTCTCCGTTTCATATAAATACCATCAAAGAACTGGGCGCAATAATCCATGTCTAAAGACAGCATGACGATCAGGAAATTCAGAATCGAGGATTACGATCAGGTCATCAAACTATGGCAGGAATCCGAACTCGAGCACCGACCAACCGGAAGGGACACCAGAGAAAGGATAGCTGCAGAGATCGAGAAAGAGACTGCCATATTTCTCGTGGCTGAAATCAACGATGAGATCGTGGGTACAATTTTCTGCACCCATGACGGCCGTAAGGGGTGGTTGAACAGGCTGTCAGTATTGCCAAAGATGCAGAGAAAGGGTATCGCCTCGGACCTGATCAAGGAAGGAGAGAAGAGACTCCGGGAGCTGGGCATAGGCGTCTTGTGTGCTCTCATATGGAAATCGAACTCGTCGTCAAAAGAACTTTTCGAGAGTGAGGGTTATGACCTTCTCGAGGACGCTCTTTACTTCGTGAAAAAGGATCGTCCTGATATCTAGGCATATGGTATCATCGAATCGATGGTGCCTTCCTCCGGAGGCTCATCTACCCTTATTCTCTTGAACGATGGAACCCCCAGATTACCGCCGCTCGTTAGCTCCACATCCCCACACCTTGACCACATCTTCCTAAGGAACCAATCGCAAAGGGCATCAAATTTAGAAGAAGGGCGTCGGAGATGCTAGCAATCAGCCTAGGAATCGCCGCTCTCACCTTCATGATCGGCTTCATCATCAGGGAGTTCCTTTACCTTGGGATCTAATCGGATTTTAGAAGTCCACCCTATCAGGGTCAGGTCCGACCCTGTCCCCTCGGTCCAAGGAATCGATTGTACGCATCTCGGCCGGAGTAAGCTCGAAGTCGAAAATCTGACTGTTCTCAACCATTCGATCCTTCCTGATCGACTTCGGAATGGCGACCACACCGTGTTGGAGGTCCCATCTGAGGGTTGCCTGTGAAGCTGTCTTCCCGTACCTCCAACCAATTCCTGCCATGCCCCGATCATATGGCATAGCTCCCTGCTTGAGTGGGCTCCATGCCTCCATCTGAATTCCCTTCTCTTTGCAGAATTCGAGTAGCTCGAGGTTCACCAGATGCGGGTGGAACTCCACCTGGTCCACTGATGGTTCAACTGTGCAATTTACTAGCAGATCCTCAAGATGATGGACCATGAAGTTGCTCACCCCAATGGCACGAACCCTCCCGCTCCGAAGTATGTCCTCAAGGGCAGTCCAGCTTTCCAGATACTTACCGGAGACCGGCCAGTGGATGAGATATAGGTCAATGTACTCCAAGCCCAAGCGATCCAAGCTCCCATCAAAAGCTTTCATGGCCTTTTCGTATCCCTGGTCGGAGTTCCAGAGTTTAGTGGTGACAAAAATATCATCGCGTGGGATCTCGCTCTCTCTAATGGCCTTTCCAACATCCGCCTCGTTGCCGTAATACTTGGCGGTATCGATGTGGCGATAACCCACCTCGAGGGCTTCCTTCACGACTCTGGTTGTCACCTCACCAGGCTCGACCTTATAGGTACCAAACCCCAGCAGTGGAATTTCGACGCCGTTGTTGAGGATAAACATCGATTCTAAGTTCATCCTTTCCCCCAGGCGCATCATTGTCAACCTGGTTATAATAAATTTACCGAAACGGGAATCATCTTATCAACCTCGATATCGTCCTCGATAGATATATGAAGTTAACAGCCTTGGGTATTCATCATACCTTCATCCCCTGAATACGGTGATTTCCCATGATTAGGGTCCTCCTAGTTGATGATGAACCAAATCTACTCGAGATGTCCAAGGATTACATGGAAAGCATGGGAGGATTAGATATCATTGTGGTTGACTCTGCCCCAACAGCTCTGGGCATTTTGGAAATTGAACAATTCGATATCATAGTATCCGATTACCAGATGCCAGACAAAGACGGTATCGAATTCCTCAAGGAGCTAAGGTCAAATGGAGATGATACGCCTTTCATACTATTCACAGGAAGGGGCAGAGAAGAAGTGGCCATAAAGGCCCTGAATCTGGGAGCCGATTTCTACATTCAAAAGGGTGGAACAGCACCGGTGCAATTCGGAGAGCTGAAGAACGCCATTGTCCAGGTTGTCGACAGGGCTCATGCCACCAGGGAGCTGAAAAAGAGGAATCGTGAGCTGAGGATGCTCTACGAGGCCAACAAGGTTATGAGTTCCACACTGGATCTTCAGACCATCTATTCCGCCATCCATCATTTCATAAAGGAGATGATGGAGTGCGACGCACTCATCGTGACTCGATATTCCGAGGAGGATAACCTAATCCACTGTCTGTACGCCTGGCACAAAGGAGAGCCCATTGATGTTGAGAAGTTACCCCCCATTCCACTTGCACCTCCGGGTGAGGGGATCCAGAGCGAAGCTATCAGGACAGGCGAAAGTGTCCTACTGAGGGATTTTGTTGATAAGGCCCGGAAGTCCAGCAACGTCAGATATTTCGTGGACGATGATGGTAATGTGCATGATGACATTCCCGAGGAGGAGCCCACCCAGTCCGCGCTCATTGTTCCCTTGAAACACGAGAGTGTTGTCATAGGAGTAATCCAAGTATTCAGCGAAAGAACCGATTCCTACAAAGAGGACGATCTCAGGTTGTTGGAATCGTTATCGGTTCACGCCGCTTCAGCAATAACCAACGGCATTCTCTATCAGCAAGCAAGCCTAGAGGCGGAAGGAAGGCGCCAGGCGGAAGAGATATCCAAAGCACTCCTGCAGGCGTTTGAGGAATGCGGGGAAGCTCTGATCCTCTTCGACCGAGCGGGAAGGATTCTCGTCATCGGTTCCACTGTTCTCGAGATTCTGGGATTCGATGAGAGCAAGGAGATTCATACACTGGAAGAGCTGATGAATGCACTGGATATTGAAACCTCAGAAGGAACCATAGAAGATATCCTGGACCGATACATGAATTGTGAATGCTCCCTGCCTTGGATGGAGATCGTGAAGCTGGATAGAGGACATATTCTCCTTAGAATTGATGAAAAACCAGTTTGACTTCATCGTCCGCTGACGGAAAAATTGCTGCTTATTCGTTGTGATTAGAGGTTTGAGGGGAGCTTGAAAAGCCCCCCTCGAGGGATAGAAGGGGAAGGCGTTTAGGGGTGAAAACTACAGTTGACGAACCTATTCATGCGCCTCCAGGAGGTACGATGCTCGAGGTTGCCTTCCTTATCTCCTCTTCTGGTAATGCATAGTCTACCAGCTTGCCGGAGAAGTATGCATCGTAAGAGGACATGTCAAGGAAACCATGTCCGGAGTTGGCAAAGAAGATTATCTTCTCCTCCCCAGTCTGCTTGCACCTAATGGCCTCGTCAATAGCTGCCTTCACGCAATGGGAGGTCTCTGGGGCTACAACGAAACCCTCCTGCCTCGCGAACAATACCGCGGCTTCGAAACACTCCTTTTGTTGGAAGGAAACGGCTTCTATGACATTCTCATGCACCAATTTGCATAGAAGGGGGGCGTCACCGTGGTACCTGAGCCCGCCTGCATGTATAGGCGGTGGGACGAAGTCGTGTCCAAGGGTGTACATCATCATCATGGGCGTCATCTTGCCAGTGTCCCCGTGATCGTACATGTACGGGCCCTTGGTCAATGTTGGACAAGCAGAGGGCTCGCAGGCCACGATCTTAACATCAGGTTTCGATCCCTTCATCTTGTCCGCGGCGAATGGGAATGCCGCCCCTGCGAAGTTACTGCCTCCACCCACGCATCCATAGATAGAATCGGGATATGTATCGATCATCTCGAACTGCTTCTTTGTCTCCAATCCAATGATTGTCTGATGAAGCAGAACGTGATTGAGAACACTTCCAAGCGAGTACTTGGTCTTCTCATCGGTCAATGCGTCCTCCATGGCCTCCGTAATGGCAATGCCTAGGCTTCCAGGAGTATCGGGATACTTCTCGAGCATCATCCTTCCGAATTTGGTCTTGGTGCTGGGACTTGGAACGCAGGTGGCTCCCCATGTCTGCATCAAACTCCTTCGATAGGGCTTCTGCTCGAAGCTAATGCGGACCATGTATACTCGACATCCCAAGCCGAAGAGGGAAGTGCCAAAGGCCAAGGCCGATCCCCATTGACCCGCTCCGGTTTCTGTGGTCAGGGTCTCGGTCCCTTCCTTCATGTTGTAATACGCCTGAGCTACAGCTGTGTTGGGCTTGTGGCTGCCCGCTGGGCTCACTCCCTCCCACTTGTAGTATATCTTTGCTGGTGTCTTCAGGGCCTTTTCCAGCCTTTTGGCTCTGTACAATGGGGAAGGTCTCCATATGCGGTAGGCTTCCAAAACCTCTTCCGGAATGGGTATCCATCTATCCTGGCTCATCTCCTGCTTTAGCAGTTCCATGGGAAAGAAGGGAGCTAGGTCTTTTGGTCCAGCCACCTCACCGTTTGGCATCAAGGGCGGGTCCAGCGGAGAAGGAAGGTCGGGCTGGATGTTGTACCAGTTCTTGGGAATATCCTCCTCTTCTAGTAAGATCTTGATTCTATCAACCATGTTTCACTCCTCCCCAAATAAGGGAGTTTATTATATACATTAGAGTACTATTTATTACTTTGTTGTATAGATTAATGCAATATTAACCTAGATATTATCCACTCGCACCTACCCTATTCTCGTTAATGGGGTGTCGGACGCAAAGATTATTGAATGAACTGATGATTTGCTTCGGAGGAAGGTACATGAGCTCCGGGGAACTCAAGAACGGTAAGAAGAAAAAAAGTGATTCCAAGGATTCATCCAAGGAACTTCAGAATTCCATAAGTGAGATGAAGGAGGGTTCCAAAACTTTCTCCAAGCTGAGACAGTTCGCGAAGGAGCTGTCAAAGTCCCTCGAGGAGCCCATAGCCTCGATGAATCTCCTGAACGAGATGCGACCAGTGAGGTTGGGTCCAGCCTTCGCAATTGGTGTAAATGCTCAGACCGAGAGGTCCCCTGCGAGGACTCTGGATGAGTACTACCAGTTGGTTCAAAGATCAAAGGATGAGAATAGAACCCTGGAGGAGATAACCGGCAAGTCCAACCAGGAGATGAGGGGAGAGCTGGAAGAGGCCGTGGAATCGAGCATAGAGTCGGAGTTCAACTTCCTGGGCTACCGATTCCTATACGAACTGGAAAACTTCCTCAGGGACCTCATCCAGGAAAGGATCGTAATTCCCAACGAGAATAACATTGGCAACTACGTCCCAAAGAACATCCTTGAGCAGTGCAACCAGAGGAAATCCACTGAGGAATCCTCCGCGTACATCTACGGCTCCTACCGCTGGATCGATTACTCCGATTTCAACGACCTCAAGACCATCCTTGAGAAGGGCAAGAACCACAGGTACTTCCAGGATGTTCTGAACGAAGAGCAGTTCAAGTGCGTCGTGTCAAAACTGCACGAGCTGGATCCTATTCGGAAGAAGATCGCCCATTCCCGCTCCCTCACCAAGGAGGAGTTCGACCGCCTCTCGATGTATTCTGAGGATATCGACATATTGTTCAGGGAGAACAGCTGAGCGATTGCATTCCCAAAACCGAAAAGTAAGGCAAACCATTATTTTGACCACTCTGGATGCCAGTTAATCATTACACAGGAGGTAAGGCGTTGAGGGAAGATGTGAAATCAATCTTAATGACCGTATTATCCACACTGGTTCTGATTACTGTTGGAATAATCTATTTCGCGATCACCCTTGCGATCATAGATCTTTCAGCCTGGGTCCTGCTTGGAGCAAACCTGGACGAGAACTGGACGGTGCTCTCGGCCGCCATTGTCACACTAGGCTCCATGCTTGGAGGATCGCTCAGACAGAGACCGGTATTGATGATGAATCAGTGAGAGAATTGCGGAAATGTAATCTAGTCAATTACCCATGGTGCAATCATGTGGGAGTCTCTTGACCCGGAGGACTGGAGGGCCTCAAAGAGAACAGACCTGAGCAGCGTCCATGAGGCAGTCGCTCAAATCATCGAGCGAGTGAGAGGCGGAGGAGATGCCGCCCTAAAGGAAATTACCATGGAGCTGGATGGCCAGGACCTGGAGGAGATCAGGGTACCCAAGGAGGAACTGGAGGGCGCTTTCGACCTGGTCGATCCTGCTATTGTTAAGGCGCTCAACGACGTCTATTACCGAATATCAAGGTTCCACCGGATGCAGATGCCCCCCTCAGCATGGTTCGGTGAGGCAGGAGCCGGCATCATACTCGGCATGAAGAGCGAGCCTCTAGAAAGGGTGGGAGCGTACATTCCCGGGGGAAGGGCATCCTACCCGAGCACTGTTCTGATGGCAACGGTACCTGCACGAGTGGCGGGTGTGCCCCAGATATGCTGCTGCACCCCTCCGCCCATCAGCCCGATCACACTGGTGGCTCTTTACATCGCCGGCGTGAGGGAGGTATATTGTTTGGGAGGAGCGCAGGCCATCGCCGCCATGGCCCTGGGAACGGAGACAATCTCCCCGGTTCAGAAGGTGGTGGGTCCTGGCAATATATACGTCACGGCTGCCAAGATGATGGTCAGTGATCTTGTCGATATCGATTTTCCAGCTGGACCCAGCGAGATCGTTATCGTGGCGGACGATTCCGCCAATCCAGATTTCATCGCAGCGGATATACTTGCCCAAGCAGAGCATGATCCCATGGCATCGTGTGCCCTGGTGACCGTGGATCCCAAACTTCCAGAACAGATCTGGGGATGCATCGAATCCAGGCTGGACTCCGCTCCCCGAAAGGAGATAATCAAGAAGGCTCTTGAAAATTCGGGATTCATGGTGGTAGATAACGTGGAGGCCGCGGTTGAAGCATGCAACAAGATGGCGCCCGAACACCTCTCCATACAGCTAAGGGATCCGTGGCCAGCAGTGGATATGGTCCGCAACGCCGGATCGGTGTTCGTGGGTAGATACTCGGCGGTAGCATGCGGCGACTACGCATCTGGTACCAATCACATCCTGCCCACGGCAGGCTATTCCAGCATCAAATCAGGGCTGGATGTCAACCACTTCCTAAGAAGGACCTCGGTACAGATGGTCTCGAGAGAGGGTCTGGATCAAATCGGGGACATGATTATCACCCTGGCAAAGGCTGAAGGCCTTTACGAGCATGCCAGATCTGTGGAGATCCGAAGGAAGGGTTGATGCCCCTCTATTTTCTCTTTACCAGGAAGACGATCATTATGATGGCGGCGACTGCTATGACAGCGACTATTGCAAGTATCTTGATCACGTCGTCTTCAATAACAGTGCCGCCCCCATTTCCATCATCATCGGCGATATTATAGTCAAAGCTGGTGGTGACAGAGTTACCCGCGCAGTCGAAAGCCGTGAGATATACTGTATGATCACCTGATGGAAGGTTGATCAACTCTCCGGTATCATGGGCATTTCCGTAGTATAAACCCCTCCCATCATCCACTAAAATCTCGAAATGATCCAAACCGCTTCCATCATCATTGCACATCCACCATAGCTGGCAGCTTTTCTCATCGCAAATCACCTCTTGAACGATGATCTCGATCACAGGAACGGATAGATCAATAGCGAACTCCTCACTCTTCACCATATTCTTGTTGCCAGCTCGATCCTCCGCATAGAACTGGATCATATGCTGACCATCTTCTGATATCTCGATAGCAGTGGAATATTCCTCCCAATCAGCTCCGTCAAATGAGTACTGTCATAGATATCGTAATTACCGCCTGGATATCCCTCGTTGATGTATGTATCATCAGACGGATAGAAATCGACGGTGGATGGCCACAGCCTCAGTAGGCATCACCACAAGGCCTGAAGCTACTATAAGCAATATAGCGATAGGGAAAGCAATCTTCAAAAAATGTGTTGCCACTCCCCACTTAGCAGTGGAAAAAGGTTCATTTTTCAGCTGAATCCCCCCGGCTTAGATATATTATTGGTCAAACTAAGATAGGATTTTTTTGAGCAAGAACGTTAAGAAAAGGAAGGAAAGAGGAATGAATGCCTTATCGACATCAGTCATTCCACTCTGCCCAGATATCAACGCCTCCAGTTGTGGTCTCCATGGATATGGAAATGTTGTCCTCAGAAGGGAAGTTGTCAGATTGCATGTGGTTCCCATCATGCGAGAATCCAATTTGCTGATGGATTTCAGTTCCTCCCGTGACCACGCTCCAGTCTATTTCAGCGGATACATTCCCACTGATGTCGATGTCGGCAGAAACACCTCCTGTCTGGGTTGTGCTTGAGACTTCTAGATCGAATCCCAAAGCCTCAGCCTGTCTCCCCTCAAGATTGACTCTCCCTGTATTTGTGGTCAGAGTCGCTGAAGTGTTCTGGACAAGAATGATGTCCTCCCATTGCAGATAGACGGAGCCGGTGTTCGTGGACATTTCGATGTCATCCCATAGCGTTGTGCCAGAGTCGAGATATGCCTCTACAGAACCGGTATTGGTGCTGAGTTGCATTCTTGTGAGATTGACATGCTGGATCGTGTTCACGGTCACGCTGCCGGTATTCGTCATAATGTCCAGATCGGCTTTAAGCTGGTCGCTAATCACTACCTCGCATTCAACATGCAGTAAGTTAATCCCACTGAATATGTTGGTTGGCTCAAGGTTGACATCGACATCCAAAGTGTCACCCGAGAAAGCGTATTCGAAGGAAAGGTTGTAATCTCCTGGGTCGTCGAGTATATTAACTGCCCCGGTTACCCAGATCTCAAGGGTTAGGAACTTGTCCCCCAAGTTGTCGAAGGAAACGTCAATCGTTCCGATGTTCCCTGCGAGATTCAAATCAATATTCTCTACCCCCGATTGTGTCGGGATCTCCCGATATTCATGCATGTCAACCGGTTTGAGAGGGACCACGAGAACCAATATGATGGCGAGAACCACAACGATTATTACGGCCACCACGACCACCAAAGTTAGGGTGGTCAACCCTTCTTGAGAATGCTTCAT
>DATKXF010000033.1:0-20952 GCA_035529155.1 Methanomassiliicoccales archaeon
GGTGGATGACGCTCCCTTCCGCCAGAATGTGATGGAAGACTTTGATCTCAGGGATCTCCCCATCCCAAAATTCTTTCCCAGGGACGGCGGGAGGTACATAACATCCGCAGTGGCGGTGGCTGAACAGGAAGGCCACAGGAACCTTTCCTTTCACAGGATGATGCTTCTGGATGATAGGAGGTTCGCCATTCGCCTGGTCCCTAGGCACCTTTTCACAATGTATAGAATGGCCATGGAGAGGGGGGAGGATCTTCCAGTTGCATTCTGCATAGGTGTATGCCCTTCCATACTTCTGGCTGGAGCTTCATCCGTGGACTTTGGAAAGGACGAGATGGAGATAGCGAGCGCCTTGAGACGGTCAGGTCTGGGACAGAGGGTTGAAATCGCCCGTACCACTGGAGGCCTTCCAGTGCCTGCTTACGCCGAGTACGTGCTTGAGGGAAGGATAACCTCTCAGACGACGGATGAGGGGCCGTTCGTTGACATCACTGGAACATACGACCGGATCAGGGAGCAGCCAGTGGTTGAGATAGATCGAATTTATCACCAGGATCACCCAATATTTCACATCGTTCTTCCGGGAGGACTGGAGCACTATCTGCTCATGGGCATGCCTCGTGAGCCGATCATATTCAAGACGATCAGGCAGGTGGTTCCCCGTGTCCACGGGGTCAGATTGACAGAAGGGGGATGCTGCTGGTTGCATGGCGTTGTATCCATTACCAAGAACAGGGAAGGTGATGGAAAGAACGCGATAATGGCTGCCTTCACAGGCCACCCTTCCATGAAGAAGGTGACAGTCGTAGACGGGGATGTTGATGTATATGATGATCAAGCGATAGAATGGGCGGTAGCCACTAGATTCCAGGCGTCAAGTGATATGGTCATTATCAACAACGCCGCCGGTTCCTCTCTGGATCCGAGCTCGACTGGCATGACCTCAAAGGTGGGCATTGACGCAACCAAGCCTATGCGGACCGACGAGTTTGACAGAGCCACTCTTTAGCAGTTCCATCGGTCCCGTTCGAGATCGATGGTCTCTTCCCTCTTGGGTCCGATCCCTAGTATGGTGGCCTTGACCCCGGTCTCTTTCTCAATGAACGCCAGGTAATCCCTCATCTCTCGGGGAAGGGCATTCATTCCTCTGCGGGCAATTTCGACGGAGCTCTCCTCCCAGTCGTCCCATCCGTTCATCTCCGTCATGACGGGCTCGACCTTTGCCAGCCGGTTCAAGCTGGCGGGGAAATATTTGGTCTCCTTCCCATCTATCTCGTATGCAGTGGTCACCTTCACCGTCTCCAACCCGTTTAGGACATCTAATTTTGTGACTGCAAGTTGACTTATCCCGCTCAGCCTGACCGCGTAATTAACGACCACGAGGTCAAGCCATCCGCACCTCCTGGCGCGTCCCGTAGTGGTTCCGAACTCTCCACCTTTCCTAAGTAGATGCTCTCCCAGATCGTCAAGTAGCTCTGTGGGGAAGGGCCCACTGCCTACCCGTGTGGTGTAAGCCTTGACGATGCCAACGATCTCGCCGACCGCAGATGGTGGTACACCAGCTCCAGAGCAAATACCCCCGGAGACGCAGTTGGACGAGGTGACGAATGGATACGTTCCATGATCAATATCCAGCATGGATCCCTGTGCGCCCTCAAAGAGCACCTTTCGACCGTTGGATATGAAATCGTTGATCAGGACTGAGGTATCGGTAATGTACTTCCCAAAGCGCTCACCGAAGTCGAGAAGATCCTTCATTACCTGTTCGCGATCCGGAACCTCTCCTCCCAGGATCTCGATGAGCTTTTCCTTGATGACATGAAGCATTTCCAATCGTTCTGATAGGTACTCTGGTTCAAGGAGATCGCCAGCCCTGATCCCGTAGCGGGAGATCTTATCCGCGTAGCAGGGTCCGATACCCCTCCCGGTGGTGCCAACTCCTTTCTTTCCCCTGTAGCGCTCCTCGGCGCCGTCCAGGATCTTGTGGTAAGGCAGGACGACCGCAGCCCGGTCGGAGATCCTGAGGCCATCGACGCTCCTTCCTGAGAAGACCACCTGTTCGATCTCCTCGCCCATCTCCTCCAGGTCGCATACCACACCGTTCGCAATGACGGAAATGGTTCCCTCTCTGAGTATGCCCGATGGAAGCAGGTGGAGTTTGAAAACCTCGTCCCCGATTCCTATGGTGTGTCCAGCGTTCGTTCCTCCCTGGAACCTTACCACCATATCGGCATCCTCGGCCAGGTAGTCAGTGATCTTGCCCTTTCCCTCGTCACCCCATTGGGTACCTACGACAGCCAGAGTCGGCATTTAGTCACCGGTTAGCCATATTGCGAGGGATAGATAAAGGGTTCGCTCGAGGTCATACCAGTTCTAGGAAAGAATCTAGCAACTCGTCGAAATCAAGGTCAGTCTTGAACCCTGTTGGGGAGAAATGCGTGCGCGATACGTTGCTCCTCTCCCCCAGTTTTTCGAGGATCGCGTCCAGAGGTGGCGGAGAGATTCCCAAGATGGCCGAGATCTCGTCACTATCATAGAAGAACGGGATATCCAGTTCACTCTTCCAGGTCTCCAGAATCTTCTCCATCCTCCTCGGTTCTGCGAGGTCTTTCCCCGATTCCATGGAGGTGAGGATGGCGTGATCGAACAGGGGGCCGGTCCAGAGCGGTCCGTAACTCGTGGGTCCCGGCATTTCCGAGATAGATCTTCTACCTGTTTCGGCGTCGTACTCAATGAAACCCAGTTGTTCCAGGCCTTCATCCGCTCTTCCTCCGCCCTCTCTCATTCTGAGATGGACCCTGAAATAATGGTCCGCGTAGAAACAGAGTATTGGCTCGACCCCCCGGTCATATTTTGCAACCTCCCTGACAATGTGTCCGATGAGTATGCGAAGACCGATCTCGTGGCCGAACCTGCCCCTAAGCGGCCTAGCTCCATATCTCCTAATGCATTTCTTTGGATATGTTCCAGCCAGAGGGGCGGTATCAGTGGCTGTCGCGGCAAGGATGCCGTTCCTCCTGCACCCAATTATCGCGGAATGGAGATATGGTACGGGAGAACCGAAAGGGTCGATATCCACATAGTCGAACACTCTCTTGGTCAGGAGACACCTCAGATCCTCATTGATCGCGAAGGCATTCTCAAGGTCATTCAGCTCAATATTCCTCTGAATGATCCCATGGGCCTCTGGGACAGCGTCGTTGATCCATATGTTGAAATCGCCTTCAGCCTCGTTCGCGATGCGAACTCCTCTGGCACCGGTACCTGCCATCGCGTCGAGGGCGCTTCTCCCCTTCAGATCGATGGCGGAGAACAGGCACACGGAAATGTCCCTGTTGAAACGCATCTGCCTGTTGTAGAAGACCTTGCCGACCCTTTTCCCAGGGCCCCTAATCGAATGATCCTCGGGGACCACCAATCTCGTTTTTCCTTCTTTGATCTCGATCCTGTTAGAAAAAGAACTCACAACAGTTCTCCCTTCATGAGTTTCATGATCTTGTAGGGGAGAAGATTCCTGTTTATCGGGGTGACTTCCAGAATGCGAACGTCATCCCTTCTTCTGATATCCTGAAGAAGCGGATTTCGAGATTTCTTATGAAGTGTGAGGATGATGGGTTTTTCCACTTCCAAAGCTTCCTTGACAGCCTTGACGAAAGATGGGCTCTCGACTTCCATCCTCCCCACCTCGTCTATCACTATTACATCAGACTCCTGGCTTGCTCTTCGAAGAGATGCGACTCCCACTTCCTCCAAGGCATTCAGGTCCACACCGAACTTGCCGACCATGAACTTGCTCTGGATATCAATATGGGCGAGGACCGCTTTCTCTTTGGTCTCCCAGTCGATCACGTGAAATCCAGTTCTTTTCTTATCCTCTATGATGGGCTGGGTGATCATTCCGCCCACCTTTAACTCCTCTGCTTCCAGCATCTCAATGACTTTCAGCAAAGCATGGGTCTTTCCCGCTCCGGGAAGACCAGTAATACCTATCTTCATGCCTCGATTCATTTAAATTCACCGTAAAGAAAGCAAGCTAATCGTCTCCCCTCGGAACCTCGGACCAATGCCATTCGATATGCTACTTCTTCTTAATTATCTTTGTGCAAGAAAGTAAATCCCTGGGTGAAGAAAAATGGACATATCACCGTTAATTCCTTCTCGCAGTAAATTGGTGATCAGAGAAGCTCATTCTTCTACTTGTTCACGAATCTCTTTGATGTACATTAGGGGATAGTTCAACTCCTCGATATACCTCATCACAGCGATCGTAAGGACCTCGCCCACCCTGATTGTCAGCTCCACGCTGATCATGCTCCCAGTGAGGCTCTGGTAATCGAACTCATTCTTCTTCTCTCTCAGCTGGGTTCGGTCGATATTGACCTTCACGTCCTCGACGAACGGCTGCACCATGACACCTTCCTCGATCGCCTTCTCAAGGCTGGCGACGTTCGATGAAGCCACTGGCGTCCCCACGAACTGATGATAGATCGTTCCCAGCTTGATTCCAGCCTCAAAGGCTGCTCGTTCCCTTATATTACAATGGAAGTATTTGGAAGCCATTTCTTCCCGTCTGGACATTGGATTTGCCTCCTTTTCCAACTTCGAAGTCGAGATAATGGTAATTAAACTATCTGGTGATATTGGCTTCGATAGGCGGATTTCTCTCCATGGGTTCGAAAACGATCTTGGCATCGACCACCACGCAACCCTCCTCCTTGACGATCACCGGGTTAAGATCGACCTGGTTGATCTGATTCTCAAGTTCGTTTCCCATCTCCGAAGCCTTCAGGAGAAGGTTCTTCATTGCCTCCCTGTCTGCCTTTATTCCCCTGAATCCTCTCAGAAGCTTCCCCGCCTTGATCTCGTCCATCATTTCATCGGCGTCCTCGGGGGTGATGGGGACCTTTCGGAAGGAGATATCTTGGTATAGTTCGGTCAGAACGCCTCCCGTCCCAAACATGATTACGAGGCCGAAGACCGGATCCTTTAGGAGACCCACTATGAATTCGGTACTTCCCTCCTCCATCGATTCGACCAGTACCTGTCCATCGGGAAACCTCTTCATGATGGTATCGAAACGTCTTGTCAGTTCTTCCCAGTCCTTGACATCGATGAATACCCCGCCTTGATCGGTCTTGTGGAGAACATTAGGTGAATTCACCTTCACCGCCACAGGGAATCTTATGCTGAGTGATGCAAGCTCTCCCCTCTCTGGCAGGATGAAATTGGTTGTGGGTATCTCCCATTCCCTGAGCAATGACTTGGCCTCTGCCTCTGAGAGAGTCGTCCTTCCCTCGTTTCTCATTCTGAGGATGTCAATCTTCTCCGCCATTTACTCAACCCAGCGTTCATTCCTTCCTGCGATTACTCAATCCGAGCTCGTTGGCGAGAACCTTCCTTGCAAGCGCACTACCCAGACGGAAAGCCTTCTTGTTCAATTCCTTTGTTCCTCGAGGTGAGATGTCGCCAAGCGCTTCGTAGATGGCCTTCTTGGATATGATCCCTGTGATCTCGACGAAAGCACCGAGTATGATCACGTTTGCAACTATCTTTGCCCCCAACTCCTCCGCCTTCTCTGTTGCCGGGATGACATAATGCTTCAGATCGGTGAACCCCTCGATCTGCCCCTTGTCAAATATCACCAGTGTACTCGGTTTCGTTTCCTCGATATATCTATTAAAAGCTTCCTGGGACATGAGAACGAGGAAGTCGGGTAACTCGACGAACGGATATGAGGACTCATCGTCGGTGACCCTGATATCGCATTTCGAGGCTCCGCCCCTAGCCTCAGGACCGTAAGATTGAGTCTGGTATGCATAGTACTCCTTATCAGGTCCGTTCTCGTATAGAGAGAATGCACGGGCTAGGGCGATCCCCGAAAATATGATTCCCTGACCTCCCTTGCCTGCAAATCTGATTGAAATACCTTCGCCCATCCACCTTTGCTATGGTTCTAGGGGTAGATTGATTTTTTCATTGGCCTGCCTCGAGGCAAGGGTTTTATCCGAGCTGCAGTATGGAGAGGGCATGCTCATCAGGGCAGAGGGAGTTGCCAAATCTTTCGGGCCGAACCAGGTTCTCAAGTCCATCAAGATCCAGATCAACAGAGGGGACAGGGTGGCCCTGATAGGCATCAATGGGTCCGGAAAGAGCACCCTTCTCCAGATACTCACAGGAAAGCTGAAGCCCGATGTGGGGGAACTGATCATCAAGACTGACAAGGTCGGATACCTTCCTCAGATGCCCGCTTTCAATGGTGACGAAACTGTGTTGGAGGCCGTGAAGGGGGCTAGCATATCCTCCTCCCTCTCCCAGAGGATCGATGAGCTTGAGGCCATGATGTCCTCTGGCGTTCCTGGGAATGGGCTCACCTGGGATGATGTAGCGGAAGAGTACGGGCGCCTCAGGGGACAGATGGGCCGGTTCACGGGAGACCTCAACTCCAGGGAGCGGGACATCCTCAACCGGATGGGGATCGATCAGGGGATGCTTTCGAAGAAGACAGATCAGCTCAGTGGTGGGGAAACAACCAAGGTGATGTTGGCCAAGGTCCTTCTAAGAGCAGAGGACTTCGATCTCATAATCCTTGACGAACCGACATCTCACCTGGACATCTCGACCGTTGAGTGGTTGGAGGACTTCCTCCTGAAGCTTGATTGCGCTCAGATCGTGGTTTCTCATGACAGGTATTTCCTTGATAATGTGGTGACCAAGGTGATCGAGCTGGAGAGGGGTAAGCTGAGATCATATTCGGGCAACTATTCCGCTTTCACCGAGAAGAAGGCCCTGGACATAGAGAGGCAGTGGAAGGAGTCCGAGAAGGACCGTATTGAGAAAGAGAAGCAGGAGAGGGTGATGGAGGATCTTCATCGGCGGGAGTGGTTCGGGACTACTCACAAGACTCGCCAGAAGATGATCGATCGGATGGACCAGGTGGAGAGACCCCACAAGGACAAGGAGATCATGATCGACATTGGGGTGAGTGGCAAATCCGGGAAGAACATGATACTGGTCAAGGACCTCGATGTGACCAGAGGCCGCAACAAGGTTCTGAGGGGGCTCGATCTCTCATTGGAAACGGGGGACAAGCTCGGCATCTTCGGTCCAAATGGATCGGGCAAGACAACCCTGATCAAGACCTTACTGCAAGAACTCTCTTATGATGGCGAAATGTGGATAGCTCCGGGAGCGAGGATAGGCTATTACGCACAGGGCCACGACATGCTGAACAACACCATGACTCCCGAGCAACAGTTGTTGAAGATAATGGGCGATGAGGAGAGGCTCACCGTGAGGAGGCTTCTGGCAAAGCTTCTTCTGACGGGGGAGCAGGTGGAACGAGCGATCGGGACCCTCTCGGGAGGAGAAAGGGCGAGAGTCGCCCTGGCGGTACTGATCGCGGATCGACGGAATCTCCTGATCATGGACGAGCCAACCAATTACCTGGACATATCCGCAAAGCACTCTGTCGAATCAGCGCTATCGGAGTATCCTGGCACGCTGTTGATCGTGACCCACGACCGATATCTCATGGATGCGGTGTGCAACAAGGTCGGACTCCTTCGCGATGGCAAGTTGGACGTATATCTGGGTAACTACTCAGATCTGAAGGGGCGGCCCACCCAATCAACCAAGGTGGAGGAGGCACAGCTGTACAGAGTGATCTCGCCATTCACCGAATGGAAATCGAAAAGGAAGTATCAGCCCGGAGAGCGAATAACGATTGGAGAGAGCGAGATGGAGGACTTCCAATGGGCGCTGGAGACTGGAAAGATCAAACGAATTCCGGGAAAGGAGATGAAGCGGGTCAGCCCCTAAATCGATGAAATATTATCTAATGACCGCCTTGAGGGTCACCATGGCAAAGAAGGTTCATGCTTCACACATCCTTGTAAAGGACGAGGTTCAGGCTAAGAATCTGATGGCAGAGCTCAGGTCTGGGGGCAACTTCGAGAGTCTGGCAAAGAAGTTCTCAAATTGTCCATCCGGAAAGAAGGGTGGAGATCTTGGCTGGTTCGAGAGGAACCAAATGGTCCCCGAGTTCGAGAAGGCCGCGTTCGGCGGAAGAAAGGGCGATATCATTGGGCCAGTCAAGACACAGTTCGGCTGGCACCTCATCAAGATCACAGACACCAAATAGAAACGAGCGAAAACCCGATTCGAAAACGGTGATGGTCGTCATGTCCACCATCACCTCAACTATCCATATTTGCAAATCCTTAAGTGCCGTGAACAATCATTCCAGAATAAGGGGTGAACAACATGGTGGAATTACCAGAAGTTGTAGCAAAGGCAATCAACGATCCAAAAGCGTTCAAGGTAGTAACAACGATCTCCCCAGAGGGTGATCTTCATGCTATCCAGGTTGGTGCGTGCGTGTCTCCCGAGCCAGAGATTATCGCGGTGGGTGCAATACTAATGCAGCATACCTCCAAGAACATGGAGTCGATGCAGAAGAAGGGGCAGGCCGTGGCAATCGCAATCGGCAAGGAGATGGAGTCATATCAGGTGATGGCTAAGGTACAGGTCTATCAGACCGAGGGGCCTTTGTATGATGCCATGAGCGAGAACATAAAGAAGCTTGGTCTCCAGCTCCGAGGAGTCTGGATCCTGGAGCCAATTGAGGTATGGAACCAGAGCGCCACCTACGAAGCGGGCAAAAGGATGGTCTGAAGCTTTCCAACAGTCCAAACTCTTTTTTTTCAATTTTTGCCTGAAGGTATTGACCTTCAGGTCAACGCTTTGAGGGATTACTTATAGCGAGTCATTTCATAACAAAACATGAGCCCCCTCGTTCGCAAGGCCATAGCATTTTCCCTGGTGCTGGTCTCTTTGTTCGCCCTTTTCGCGGGAATGGCTTTTAGCGACGAGGAGGGAACCGGCACCGGGGAATTCATTCTTCCAACCTTCAATTCCACGAGGGATCTTGTCGATTATCTGTCCTCCCGTTCCCACACCGGTATCGTAAACAGTGGGGGAAACGACCTAAATGTGGATGATAGCAAGAGCAGTCACTCGGAGACGAACATCCAGGTGGAAGGAGTTGACGAGATGGACATGGTAAAGACGGATGGATCCCTTCTCTTCATCGCCACTTCCAATGGAATCAACATAATCAATGCGTACCCGGCGGAGGATCTCTCGAACCTTTCCTTCATTCCCGCATCCCAGTTGATCAAACTGACCACCGACAATGTCACAGTCAGCCCCCAGGGTGTCTTCCTAGATGGAAGCGATCTTGTGGTCATCTCCATAGCATGCGATCTGGAACCACGTAACGAATGGGACGAAGCGATATTTGAATACTCATCGATAATTGAAATGACCACGGTGTCAGTGATCGATGTCACCGACCCGTCAACCCCCATTCTCAAGGAGAGCTGGGGAATCTCTGGCTACTGCATTGCGGCCAGGATGGTCAACGGAGTAGTGTATCTGGTGAGCCAGGATTGGATATCGTCCCTCGACGAGATCAAACTCCCAAGAGTAATGGAGGGATCGAGCATCTTTGAACTGGAAGGAAGCGATATCCGTTATGATCCTCAAGGGAATCGATACGATGGTTACATCAATCTACTCGCAGTGGACATAAACTCACTAGAATTCGAAATCCTCTCGGTCCTGGCTGGTTGGACTTCGACCGTTTACATGTCCCAGGGATCGATTTACCTTTCGATGAGAAACTGGGAATCGATACCTCTACTGGGATCTGCAGTTTCGACTAACGGGGTGTCCTCCCATGTCATTACCTCGTTGTTCTCCATAGGGGTTTCGGGAACCTCGATGAGACCAGTTGCAAGAGGGGAGGTACCGGGTTGGCTTCTAAACCAGTTCTCCATGGATGAACATGATGGATACCTAAGAGTGGTCACAACAACGAGCTGGGAGCCACCGGAAAACTGCGTTTTCGTTCTCGATAGCTCTTTGAACATATCTGGGTCTTTGACAGGGATCGCACCTTCCGAGACGGTGCAGGCGGCCCGTTTCTACGGGGGCGTCTTGTATTTGGTCACATTCGAAAGGACCGATCCCCTTTTCGTCATAGACCTGGAGGATCCCTCAAATCCTATGGCATTGGGTGAACTGGAGGTTCCTGGATTCTCTGCCTACCTCCATCGCATCAATCAGGATAGGGTCATAGGCATAGGGATGGAGAATTCAAGCGTAAAGGTCGCGATGTACGATGTCTCAGATCCCTATTCCCCAATCGAGGTTAGCAAGTACCTTATTGAAGGGGAGTATTCCTACACAACAGCGCTCTGGGACCATCACGCAATCCTCATCGATCCCCAGAAGGACCTGTTGGTTATTTCTCTTACGTACCTGGACTCCTCATCCGAGTGGATACACGGCACCGCTGTTTTCAATATTTCCGGTGACGAGGTTATTTTGAAGGGGATCATAGATTTTGGAGAATGGAGCTGGACTCTCAGATCCGTCTACATTGATGACCTGCTTTACTCGATCTCCACCGAAACGATCATGGTGAATCACATCCCAGACCTTTTTGAGGTAAATCTCTTAGTGTACCAAACCCAATCGGGTTACTGGAGAGCGTTCCCCGAGGTCGGCATCCTTGTCTCACTGGAGTGATCTCCAGGAGGTGCGACCTTGTCCGATGCCGATCTAAGCTCTGATCGGGGACCACTTCTTCCGAGGGGATCGCCCATGCGCGTGGAGCTTGACAAGAAGGCACTGTTCGCCCTGGCATCAGACACCAGACTTGAGATACTGAAGTCTTTGAACCCCATGAGAAGAACGGTGACCCAGCTGTCACAATCACTGGGTATCGATAAGGCCGCGGTCTATCGCCACCTGAAGAAGCTCGAGGAGGGTGAGTTCGTCAAGCGGTACGAGGATCACGGTTTCGTCTACTACGGGCTCACATGGAAAGCAAGGGATCTCCTCGACCCAAAGGAGAACACCAAGATAGTCATACTGATCTCCTCTGCCTGGGTCCTCCTGCTTGGGGCCGTTATTATCTTCGCCTTTGCTTCCATCACTCACAATGGAGATATGGGGTCTGTCACTGGGGAAGATTTTGACGGGGCGATAGACAGCTCCATGGGGTCCATTCTTCTGATATTAGGAGGGGTTGTATTGGCCGGTGCAGGACTGTATCTTGTAGGAAGGACTCTGAGGTCCATGAGGAAACCAAAGCAAGCACCCCTTTCTGGAGAAAATGAAAGCGAGGTCAATTAGCACTCTATTCTCCAAATTCCCATGCTAAAAGGAAGGAGTCAACATATCTGACCTGGAAGGTCTTTTCCCTTTCTACATTTTAGAGGGATAATTGGCAACTTCCTCACCCTTGGCAAATGTTCGGGAATCAGGTGAGAAGATATCGAAATAATAATAAAGTCGGATGTCGAAGACCTATTGGAGATAGAGATGGTCAAGCTCAATACCGAATTCAAACCCTCACCCAGGTTCAAGAGCCTATACTTCATTTACCTGGCAATCATAGTTGTAGTACTCTTCCTGTGGTGGCAGATACTGCTGATATTCTTCGTTCCGTGGTGGGTTTGGTTGGCCTTTATCATGCCATCTCTAGTGATAGCACTGTTCGCAGCCTACTGGATTCCGAAATACTGGCAGAGCATGGTTTATACCCTGTCCCCCACGGAGATCAACTGGAATAGGGGCGTGTGGTTCAGGAAAACGGGGATAGTACCTTACAACAGGATTACCAACGTGGATATCACTCAAGGGCCCATATCCAGATCTCTGGGATTGGCCCATCTGTCGGTTCAGACGGCAGGTTATTCCGGATCGTCACAGAGCGGAGGGATTCGGCCCGAAATAAGATTAGAAGGAATAGAAGCATACGAGCCCCTCAGGGACCAGATCATGGATTTTGTGAGGCGAAAGAGGCCTGAGGCGACCGAAACACATTTTGAAGAGGAACAGAATAGCGATAGGCTCGCCCTCGAGGTAACAAGGATCCGTGAGTTGCTGGAGGAGCTGCTCGGGGAGAAATGAGCTGGCGAGAGGAAAATGCTTTGGAGGTTTATCTGAGAATTGAGGTATCCCAGATGCCTTCCCAGGATCACTTACCAATCATTTCTTCTGGAGAGTATATCATTCTCAATGGGGTTCGATACCTATCGATGAACTCCCCAATCGTGATCTTGCCCGAGATATTGAGGTCGACGGGATCCAGCCCCAAGGACTTCGTCCTCTCCCTTCTTACGGTTCTTATCTTCATGTACTCGTGAAGTTGGCAGGCCTGAGGCATCCTGTTTCTCCTGCCAAAGCCAGTGGGGCAGGCCGACATGATCTCTACGAAGGACATGCCCTCCTTCAAGATGGCTTTCTTCATGGATTCCACGATCTCCTTGACATTCCTGGTGGTCCAACGAGCGACGTAGTTTGCTCCCGCGGTCACCGCTAGCTCCGAGAGGTCGAAGGGATAGTCCTTGTTGCCCATGGGGGTAGTAGTGCTCATGGCTCCGTGAGGGGTGGATGTCGATGCCTGACCCCCCGTCATTCCGTATATGTTGTTGTTGATGCAGAAAACTGTGAAATCTGCATTTCTTCGACAGGCATTTATGAAGTGATTGCCTCCAATGGCTCCCAGGTCCCCGTCCCCTGTGAAGACGATGACCTTCAAGTCGGGATTGGCCAGCGCGATCCCGGTGGCGACTGGAAGTGGTCTCCCATGAGTCGTGTGGATGGAATCGCCCCTGATGTATCCAATGATCCTTGAGGAGCAACCGATCCCACCAACGAAGACGCACTCATCTACATCGATCCCGAGCTGAGAGAAGGCGCGGAAGAAAACATTCATCACGGTGCCGATTCCACATCCAGGACAGAACATATGAGGCCAGCGGTCCTTTCTGAAAAGATCGAAAAATTCCATTTCATGCCTCCTTCAGAAAATGATCGATCTCCCTGGGCTTGTGGACCTCGCCACCAACCTTGGAAAGCAGCCGGACATTCCTGCATCCTTCCTGACAGGCGATCCTTTGGATCTCGGGGAAGACCTGACCAAGATTCATCTCAAGGACAACGATCTCCTTGGCCTGCGAGGCGACCTTCCTTATCGCATCCTCTGGAAGAGGCCAGACCGTTTGGAGCTGGAGGAGGCCGATGGAGCCGTTCTTATTGGCGATCTCCTTGGCCGCCAGTGTGGGCGATCCATAGCATACGATGAATCTCTCCGCATCCGGGTTGAACACTCGACTGAGGCAGACCTTGTCCTTTGCCCTCATGACCTTCTCCCTCAGCCTTACCACTAGCTCCTCGTGTACATCTATGTCCGTGCGTGGGTATCCAGAGATATCGTGGGACAGTCCTGTCACATGCACTCTGAATCCTTTCCCGAAGACCGGGAATTCAGGGACCAACGACTCATCGTAAGCGAACCCATCATGCCACACTGGGTCTTTTCTGATCCTCCGGTCCACCACATTAATCCTGGCGGGAATCTTGAGTTTTCCCCGCATGTGTCCGACCTCCGCATCCGCTAGAATTATGGTGGGCACTCGGTAAGCCTCTGACATGTTGAATCCCTCCACGGTCAGGTCGAACATCTCTTGAATGCTGGCCGGGGCTAGGGCGATTATCTGGTAGTCTCCGTGAGAACCGTAACGGGCCTGCATCACATCCCCCTGAGAGGGCATTGTTGGCAATCCGGTCGAAGGTCCTCCCCTCATTACGTTGACGATAACAATTGGCGTTTCGGTCATGGCAGCGTAGCCAATGTTCTCTTGCATTAGCGAGAAGCCGGGACCTGAGGTAGCGGTCATCGACTTCGCTCCCGTCCAGGAGGAGCCGATGATGGTGGCTATTGAGGCCAGCTCATCTTCCATCTGGATGAAGATGCCTCCATATAGATGCAGGCTTTTAGCCAGGCCTTCAGCTATCTCTGTGGAAGGGGTTATAGGATACCCTGCGAAGAATTTAAGGCCAGCGGCAAGGGCCCCCCTCACGCAGGCCTCGTTACCCTGGAGAAAGTAGTTGCCCTCCTTGAGATTCAAGCCTCGACCTCCTTCTCACTCAAAAAGATGGCCTGGTCTGGGCAGGTGAGTAGGCAAATCTCACAAACCGCCTTCTTTCTACTCTTGCGGTTGAAGTTAGGGCACCGATCAGGATTGACTACCTTGGGCTGAATGTATCCCTTTTCTGAGGTCGTCTCTCCCTTTACGAACACCTTCCTTGGACATACGACCGTGCATAGGTTGCAACCCTTGCAGTATTCAGAGTTGACACGAACCTGCATTCTCCCATCCTTCTCTCGAATAGGGTCTGATGTCACTAAATATAGTTTCCGGGCTTTTCAGCATTTTGCATATGGTCGCCGCGCTCCGATACGAATCTTACAGCTTCTTCACGATGATATAAGATTTTGTTACGATGACCTTCACATCCGGTTCGAGTCGATGTTGGGGGGTCTAGTGACCACCCAAGTTTTATATATGGCTCCCCAAATCTGAGGGGCATGGACATCCTGAAGAGGATAGAAGATCTCAAGAAACAACGAAAAGCTGTCATCCTTGCTCACAATTACATGATCGCCGAGGTCCAGGAAGCAGCCGATTATGTGGGAGACTCGCTTGGACTATCCATCACAGCTTCCAAAGTCGATGCAGATGTTATCGTTTTCTGTGGCGTAGATTTCATGGCCGAGAGCGCAAAGATCCTCAGTCCTAAAAAGACAGTTATCCATCCAGATTCAGGTGCGAAGTGTCCAATGGCGGCAATGTGCACACCAGAGGCCCTCTTGGAGATGAAGAAGAAATATCCAGATGCCAAGGTGGTAGGCTACGTCAATAGTTCGGCAGAGTGCAAGGCCGAAATGGACTTTTGCTGCACTTCGGCCAATGCCGTCAAGTTGGTCAAGTCTCTTGATTCAAAGAGGGTCATCTTCGTTCCGGACTGCAATCTCGGTCATTATGTCCAGAGGTTTGTTCCAGACAAAGAGATCGTCCTTTGGCCAGGATTCTGCCCTACTCATCAGGGCATTACCCCAGAGCAGGTGCAAGTGCTCAAGTCAAAACATCCCTCGGCAGTATTCATGGCCCATCCCGAATGCAGACCGGAGATCATAGACATTGCAGATTTTGTGGGCTCCACCAACGGAATGATCAATTTCGTTTCAGAAACCGATGCAGATGAGATTATCGTGGGAACTGAGCTCGATATGGTGTATCCACTCAGCAAGAAAGCACCAAACAAGAAGTTCTATTGGTTGCCCACGGCTGTCTGCCCGACCATGAAGATGATCACGCTGGAATCGATAGTCAGAAGTCTTGAGCTGATGGAACATAAGGTCGAGTTATCAGAAGAAACGATCGAAAGGGCAAGACTTCCCCTGGAGAGAATGACTCAGATCGGAAGATGATAAAAAAGAAGAGGAAAGGGGTTTTACTTTCTTCGATACTCCGGCGGAAACTGGTAGGCAAACCGTTCGTCCATACGCTTTGTCTTCCTTCTCAGCACCATGACCGCCCCTATGGGCACCACGCATGCTATCACCGCTCCTATCATCAATAGGAAGATGAGGGGCTGGAAGTCGGGACCGATGTCCAGCATGATGCTGTTGGCCTCAAACACGGGATCGTGGTAAATGTTCTCACCGGCGGGATAGATGTACCCTCCCAGTATGGCTATCGCCTTAACGTTGCCGTCATTGTTGTCGCCCCGCATCTCATCTGCGGTTCCGGCGTGGATCTGATAGTACATGTCCTTCTCTTCACCATCGACAGTGACATTGCTCACCCAGGTAAGGAGGCCGCATCGCTCCCAATTGTCCCTGAAGACGATCTTGTTGTCGGCGATCCTGGTTGATTCCTCGGGAAGATCTTCATTGGTTTCGGCCGACATCTCCCCATCTTCGGTCTCGTACTCCACGACACCGCTTCCCTCATCGACTTCATCGATGAATTGGGCATCGATCCAGTCCTGGACGATATCGGGGATGAATGTGCCGAAGAACAGGAAGTTCTCGAGCATCAGCTTCGAGGTGTCGGATTGCGAAGTGTAGTCCCAACCATCGATAATATGGTCGTATTTGAAGGACGCAGATATGTGGGTGCCGGTGTAGGTCTTCGACTCAACTTCCTCAGAGGCGATGATGTTGTTGCCGTCGTCCATGGTCACCCTGTACCAGGGTACATCAGTGGTTATGTCTTCTAAAACAGCCTCGACATGGAATCGGAACTCCACTTTCTCAACGACTCCGTCCTCTTCGGTACCAGTTCTGCTCCCGTCCAGATTCTCGGCGGGCTTATCATCCCATATCTTGTCGTAAGTAAGGTTCTGGGCGCTCAGAGAGAAATCGAAGCGCTTGCTGTTGTTCGCTTCGTCAGTCACATCCTCAATTTCTGAGAGGTTCCACGCAGTCCTAAGGTCAACCATCTTGTAGATGGGCTCGAAGCTTACCGGGATGAAACTGTTGATGCTCCGGTGTCCAAGGAAATCGAACACGCCGTTGTCGGCTCCGACACGCTCGCCAAGGAATGGGTAACCAGTGTCGTTGAACTCTACCAGTGCGAATAGACTCTGTGCGAATACTGTCACGACAGGTATGGGGACTGCAGGGATCATCATTCCACCACTTTCGTCCCTGATCTCTGCACCGCCAAGATACCTGATGTAGATGCCAACCAGGGTTATGGGTGCTGGCGAATCCTCTGTCCCGTAAACCACACCGAACCAGGCCGGTGCAGTTCCATCGCTGAGGTTGATGGCGACGAACTCACCTCCATCAAAGTCGTCAGCAGCCCCTTGTTCGAGCGTGATGCCTTCCAGGGCATCCGTTCCGGGCTCCGCGGATACCATGCCAGCCATGCAAGTGATCATAAGGAGGCCGGCTACAAAGGCCGCGGGAATTGCTACACTTAGGGGTCTCATCTTGAATACCTCCGTCAACTAAAACGACCAAGGGGCCATTATAATGGCCAGCAGGAGTCTTCCGTAAGTTTGTTTCTGGGGGATTTAAATATCATAATCAACGGTCATCCAATAGTGAGCCGTGCCGATATTAGGGCGGTGGAGAACCCCATCTCCGCCATATTCGATCTCGCCGATGATGTCACCAAAGAGGCGCCTAAGATCAGGAAGCTGGTGACCTACGCCACTGTGTTCATTGTCTTCTGGCTGGTCGTGGATTTCATATTGATTCTTGCCTTCCTGGTTACCAACCTCTTTATCAGCCTGTTCCTCATCATTCTGTTCATATTGGGGCTGTTGACGCTTTCCCTTCTTCGGAGGTTCAACGATTTCTTCAGGTACTATGCCCAAAGACACAAGGTTATCCTCAGCGTACGAGATGACGATCCCGTTGTTCTGGTCCCAGAAGGTAAGGACTCCGTTGACCGGTTGATAAACCTGTTGATCTCCCGAAATCCAGGATTGAGGGAGAGCTACTCACTTGGCAATGCGGCGAACCCTCAGATCCAGAGAGGGAAGTCTGGAACGTTCTACCAGTTCGACGGTCTGATTACGAAAAGCCCAGGTGCACTCTGGAGGATTCTGAGGGTAGGGTATCCCGGATACCAGCTCTTCATCAAGAATTTCGATCATCCTCCCAGCTCCGAGGATCTATTGGCTCTCAAGCGGGCTGTGGAGGACATCTCCCTGGCCAATTTGATCCCTCCCTCGAGGGTCATAGCTCTGTGGCAGAGAAAGGAAGATGAGGAGATAACGGAGGATGTATACGAGATTCTCATTACACAGGTAGTCATGCTGAAGAGGGGGTCCAGAACATACGCCTGTTCCCTTGAGCTGATAGTTGAGAATGAGGACGGGACCTATGAGTTCGTGCCTTATGTGGTGGATTACACCTACTTCTCAGCCTCTCGGGCCCAGTGAGGCATGCCTCCATATCGATAGTGATCCCTGATCTGTTCCTTGTAGATGTTCAGGAAGAATTGGTTGTACTTGCGGACATAGAACACCCCCGCCTTGGTGATCTTGATTTCGTATTTTCCCTCAACCTTCTCCACCCTCACTAGTCCGTCCTCCTCCAGTTTTTCGATGACCTTGTTTGTCATGAAGTGGTTGGATCGGATCTCGTGCTTAATCTCCTCCTTGGAAATGCTGGGTTGATCATCAAGGATATCATCGAGCCTATCCTCAAGACTGGGCTGGTAAAGGTCTATGCCCAGCTCTGATACAAGGCGGTTGAGGGTGAAACAGCAGTACACCTTGTAATCCTTATAGATCCTGGCCATGGGTGCCTGGAGATATATCTCCCCCAGCCTATTTAAAGGTCAAGCGAGGCTGATAACCGAACTAGATAGGAAATATATCCCGAAAACCAACATGATTATACCAGAGACTAGAAAGAGTAAGTGATGCCTCTCGCTGCTCCACATGCCCTTCGTCCGGAAGATGGAGAATGATATGAAATGCTCCCATATGAAATCGCAAGCGGTATGGACCAGAATGAAGAAAGGGAGGATTATCAAGCCGAATTCGACCGCACCCGCTATGAGTGCAGCCCCTACTGTCGCCCACCACAGGAAGAAATATGGATTGCTAACAGTGGTTAGTATGCCAGCTGTGAACGCCCCATACTTGGTATCCTCCTGTTCAATCAGTATCTGCTTCCTCGATTTGATCATGGAGTATCCCATGTACACCAGGAGAGACCCGCCCATGATTCCTATCGCGGCGAAGACCGCCTGATCCTGGAATAGATAATCGAGGCCGAAGAATATGGCCAGGATCAGTGGTATCTCTACAACGGCGTGGCCGAGAGCGATCTTCAGACCGGCCTTGACATCGCTGTATCCCTTTGCCACCGTGGCTGCGAACACTGGACCCGGCATCACCACTCCCGAGATGGAGATGAAGCCCACTATAGCTAGAAATACCAGTGGTGACTCGGGGCCGGCCATAGTGACAGGGATTAACAATGATATATAAAGACTTTAATAGAAGCGGTTCTCACGAATCATTACTAGATGTACCATTCCTGCGATCGCTCGTAGTAGTCGCCAGGATCGTTCTCCACAATGCAGGCATCCTCCACATCGATCACGAATACGTTGTGAATGTGTGAGTTCACGATCTCATCCCGTGAAACAGGTGGTTTGGAGTAGTACATGTCGCAGTAGCCCTTTATGACCTTGAGTTCCTCTTCACTCCTGTATCTAGGGGGAAGCGTGAGCACTTCGGGTATAGGCATTATGTAGTGCGGTGGAGCCCCAAGTACGAACCTATGGCAGAACTTGCTGTATCGGGATATCTTGCTTGAGATGCGGGCACGAATGTAGCTGACCGGGTCCAGAGCATGGGCAGGAGGAACATAGCCCGTCTCCACCTCGACGATCATCACACCCATTCCCTTCCTGGCAAATACATCGCAGGTGAGTTCGCCATCCACCCGGTATTCCAGGTCGACATCGTATCCCTCGTCGATGAGATGTTTGGCAACGATCATCTCTAGAACTGAGTGATTTATCTTCAGGAGGTTCTTCTGGCGGAGCTCGAACAGCCTATCGGTCAAACCCATCAACTTCTCTTTTGTTCTAGGGCTAGCCTCATCCTGGAGTTTGTCCATCAGCGTTCTAAGGTCTCTCCTGAAATAGTCCACAGAACCACCTGCAAGATGCAGCCAACAATACAGCATCTAGAAGTTTAAACCTCACTTGCAGCGCTTACTGACGATAAGCGTGAGCGTCGATCTGACACCGGGAATAAGTCTTATTCTTCTTGTGATGATCTCCTCCAGCTCATCCATAGTACTCGTGCTTACTTCGGCAAGTATGTCATACACGCCGTAGATCAGATAGCCCCTCTCAACCTCATCGAAGGTGCACATCTCTTCTAGGATCTCAACTTCTTTTCCGATCTCGGAGTTTAGTAGGACGACTGCACTGGGCATTCTTATCGGAAGACAATTGGTGGTAGACGACTTCAATTTTGCCCATCGACACAATAAAATAATGTAGTGAAGATTCCAATAGAAGAGAGGGCGGCCCTTCCTTTTCCCGCAATCAAGATGAAGAGAAGAGGGTCAGCTGATCCAGACGGAAATGATGAGCCCTATGAGTGCAGATTGGGTCGCCCTTCTTCTCACCGCTACAACCTGGCAAGACTTCGTTTCGATAGATATGCGTCACTAGCTCGCGCTCGCCAGTTGAAAGGAGAAAAAGGAAAAGGATTGGAAAGTTGGACCTTCAGGCCCTGTTCTTCTGGTTGTTTCTTGCCCAGATGACTAGTATCGCCGGTAGCACGAACACCGCCCCTATGAAGCTGAAACCAATGGCCAAAGCGGTGATCAAGCCGAATTGCTGCAGGGGAGGCAGGATGGAGAACCCGATGATACCGAACCCTACGATAGTGGTAAGGGCGGCTCCAAGAAGCGATACGCCGGTCTTTCCTACCGCCTTGTCTACCGCATTTTCGATATCTCCATCGCGCTTGAACTCCTCTACGAACCGATGGGTTATGTGTATGCCGTAGGTCACACCCATTCCCACCGTAAGAGAAGCGATGGTGAGCGTCATGACGTTCAGGGGAATGCCGAAGATGAACATGATTCCCCACATCCAGATGACACAGAAAACTATGGGCAGAAGGGATATTGCCCCCAGGAAGAAGGACCTGCTGAACGCATACATCACAATGGTCAGTATGATCAAAGACGCGATGAGCGTGGTTAGGAGTGAGGTCGTCTGACTCCTATCCATATCCGACATTATCATCTCCGTCACGATGGTCTCTCCTGTGACCTGGGCGTAGAGGCCCATGCCCCTGAGCGATTGGGTATCATCCATGAGATCATTGTAAAGGGCCATTGTATCATCGGACGACATTTGGCTTGTGATGCTTATGTCCATCAGGGCAGAATAACCATCATCATTGGGGATCAATACCTGGACCATATCCATGGGGGCGTTGAAGAACAGCCACCCCACCAGCATTTCCACATCATCCTGCGTGGTATCGTTTTTGATGTTTCCGGTGTTGTTGCTTATCGTGAAGTACTGGTGATAT
>DATKXF010000034.1:0-9886 GCA_035529155.1 Methanomassiliicoccales archaeon
CTTAGTACCGCAGCACCTTTGATCTCCGAATTCTTCATCATCCTCAGGACTTCGTTGGCCTTCTCGAGCTTGAACACCTCGACCTCAGTCCTGATGGGAATCCCGCTCGCTATCCTGAGGAACTGCATGGCGTCCTGTCGAGTCACATTAGCCACGGACCTTACCTTTTTCTCGTGCCAGAGCAGCTCGTATGGCAACTCTGGTATAGGGGACATGTGGATCGCGTTGATTGCCAGGGTTCCTGCTTTGTCCAGAGTGCGCAGCGCCTCCTTAACCATCCAGCCCGTCGGTGCGAATATGATAGCGCTGTCTAATTTCTCCGGTGGGTCTTCGGTAGCGCTTCCCTCCCACTTTGAGCCCAATTCCCTGGCCAGCTTCCTGTGTTCCTCGCTCCTGGTGAAGACATACACATCGCAATCCAGCGCGGTCGCTATCTGGATGACAATGTGGGCAGACGCTCCGAAGCCAAAGAGGCCCAACTTGCCGCATGGCTTTATCTCGCTCAGGTGGAAGGAGCGGTATCCGATCACCCCCGCGCAGAGGAGAGGGGCGGCATTCTCATTCGAGAAGTTGTCTGGAATGGGATAGACGTAGTCCTCATTGGCGACCATGAATTCCTCGTAACCGCCGTTCTCATGGAGTCCGGTGAACCTTGCGCTCTCGCATAGGTTCTCCAGTCCCCGAACGCAGAACCTGCACTGCCCGCAGGAAGAGAATAGCCAGAACGCGCCGACCCTGTCACCTACTTTGTAGCGATGAGCTCCCTCCCCCAATTCCACGATGGAACCCACAACCTCGTGACCTGGAACGATCGGCAGCTTGGGCAAGGAGAGCTCCCCTTCGACAGTATGGAGATCGGTGTGGCATACCCCGCAGGCAAGCACCTTGATCTTCACCTCGCCCGGTCCAGGTGATGGTTCTTGAAGGTCGACCAGCTCGAGCGGTTCCATGTCTATGGTTTTCGGCTCCCTCAATATCATCGCTCTCAATGTATCACCCAGCTACTCCAAGGTCAATATGTATTGGATTTCAATGGCCATCTCTTTTATGGTATTTTAAAGAAAATAATTGTTCCATTTGTCTATATCGAATCGTAGGTCTGTGATGATTCAGAAACGGTGAAGGGAGCGGCCTGATCGGGGGATCGAGCAAACGATGAATACTCATCCCTCAAATTCCACTATGACCTCGTTCACGTCCCACAGGGTCTCGATCTTCTCCGAGATCTCCTCCCTGATATTGTTGGCGAACTGGTGATTCTCTGGGAGGTCCACAATAATGGTCACCTTCCCTTCCTCGACCTGGATATCGGCCACGAGCTCGGTTCTGACCACATCCAGTCCGGTCAGCGGGTTCAGGACGTGCCTGAGCCTCTTCTTCACCACCTCGACAGTAGTGGGTTCTTTCTCCACGACAAGACCGTGCTTCTCCTCGTAGTTGCGAATGGCCTCCCTGAGTCCCTCCACCGCCAGAACGGAGCAGTGAGATTTAATCTTGGGCAGGCCTCCCAGAGCATCTGAGGCCTGCTTCCAGGTAATCTTCTTCGCTTCCTCCAATGTCTTGCCCTTCGCCAGCTCGGTTATTATCGAACCGGTGGCTATGTTGGACGCGCATCCGTAGGACTCGAACTTGACATCCTCGATGACATGGGTCTTCTCGTTCACCATCAGATAGACCGAGACCATGTCCCCGCACGCTGGACTTCCCACCGTGGACTTGCCGTCAGCATTCTCTATGCTCCCCACATTCTGGGGGTTCTTGAAGTGCTCCAGCACCTTGTCGCTGTATGGAAACTTTGACATACTCAATCACCTCTCCTAGCCTTTCTTGCCAGAGGGCTTATCTCCCTCAATTTCTCAACGACCTCGGCCAGCGCCTCGACCACGCTTTCAACGTCCTTGGTTGAGTTGAATCGACCGAACGTGATCCTCACCGATCCGTGAGCACGTTCATGATCTCCGCCGATGGCCATTATGACATGACTTGCTTCAAGCGATTTGCTGAAGCAGGCCGATCCTGTGGAGAGGGCGAACCCTCTCATGTCCATGTGAAGGGTAATCGATTCCCCCTCAACATAATGAAAGGTGACATTGGCATTCTGCGGGGTCCTCATCGTCCGGTGTCCGTTGAGCACAGTATCCGGGACCTCCTCGAGTATGCGTTGGAGGTAGCTATCCCTCAACCCCTTGATCGTCTCGTTCTCGCTATCAGTCACCAGTTCCGCCGACTTGGCAAAGCCCACCGCTCCTGGAATGTTCTCCAGACCACCACGTCGGTTGGACTCCTGGAAACCACCGTCCATCCACTTTTCAATGGTGGTTCCATCCCTGATGTACAGCCCCCCTATTCCCCTTGGGCCGTGGATGGTGTGTGCGGCCAGCGTAATCAGGTCCAAATTGATCTTGCTCACATCAAGGGGCAAACGGGTGAAGGTATGTGTGGCGTCGGTGTGGAACAGCACCTCTCGATCTTGACACATCTTTCCAATGGTCTCAATGTCCTGTACCGTTCCAATCTCCTGATTGGCATGCTGGATGGATATCAATATGGTGTCCTTCCTAATCGCCTTCTCCACATCCTCAAGGTCTATCTGACCTTCCGAGTCCACTTTGAGATAGGTTATTTCGAATCCAGACCTCTCCAAAGCCTTTGCGCTGTTCAAGACAGGGAAGTCCTCTATCGATGAAATGATGATATGCTTGCCCTTCTTCTTGCCCAATCCCATGGCCACTCCTTTGAGGGCCATGTTGCTGGATTCGGTGTCCCCTGATGTGAATACGAGCTCGCCCTCTCCTGCGCCGAGGCGGGCGGAGATCGATTCTCTTGCCGCCTCCAATTCTTCTCTGGCCTCGATCCCGATAGAGTAACCGAATTCTGATGTGGCGACAGCATATGTTTCGAACAAGTATGGTTTCATTGCCTCCAGGACTCTTTCGTCCATCCTGGTGGAGGCGGCATTATCCAGGTAGACAAGGTCTTCCATGAATTTCCTCCTCAGATGAATAGCGTGATGTTCGATTCCCTGGCATCCCGGATATAGGTTCCAACAGCCCCATATTCGTCTATCAGGTCCTCCCTGAGATCCGATTTCGTGATGCCCATGACCTCCATGGTCATCTCGCACGCGATCACTCTTCCTCCCAGCTCCTTGAAGTCTTTGAAGAGATGCTCCAGCTCAGCGACATTGGCCTTTTTCATCCTTCCCTTAATCATTCTCCTGCCAAGGCCAAGCATGTTCATCTTGGAAAGAGGTCCTTTGTCCAGGCCGCCCTTCTGCAGACGTTGGAGACCCCAGAATGTGAAGTACAGGGAAACCTCCATTCCCCAGGAAAGCGCACCAGTTCCTATGATTAGGGTGCTGTACATCTTGTCCATGTCACCGCTGTGGACAACGATGGTTACCCTGTCCGCTCCCTTTAGTGATTCCATCATCGCCTTATCCTTATCTTCCATTTCTCACCCTCCTCTTGGATATCTATGACTTCTAGACCCATAGCCTCCGCGGCCATCGGTATCTCCTTCTTAGAGGCTGGATGAGTTCCAACTATCTCCACGATATCTCCGGGGGACGCTTTCCTCAGAGCCTTTCGAGTCTCTACAAGAGGAACGGGGCAGGTCTGTCCAATGCAGTCTACTCTTATCTCGCCCATACCAACACCTCACCGCCTTTCACATACGAATCCGAGTTCGTCATAGATATAGGATTCCCTGCAGCCAAAATCGTGGTCCATTAAGCAAACATTGGACATCACATTGAACGAGGAATTCCGATGCTTTCAATCCAAGGATACCTGGTAAATAATAGATAAAATCTTATCGAGATACAAAGAGGGATGCCAGGGGGTGAGACCCACCATCTCGATTGATTATGAATCCCCCGGGCATCTATCCTTAACTCTCATCATGGTGATTGATAACCTTTCCCTTGCCATTCTCATTTCTTGTGGTGATCGATCTGTTGATTATGGCAATTGGATCCCCTGGGGATAGAAGCCTTATGCCAAGATATTGAAACCTTTTGAAATAACGGTGGCGATGACTGATTCAATATCCCATTGGTATTGTGACTTGACCAGTGACCACTAGCGCCCCCATCTGTACACATTCGGTGGGACAATAATTTCGAACCTTGCTCCCTTGCCTTCTGTCCCGGTTTCCCTGATTGACATTCCAGTGATATCCAGGATCTCCTTGGCCAGGAAGAGTCCGTACCCTGTGTGCAGCCCTACGCCTTTCCTGAAGATCTCGGTCTTCAATCTTTCAGGAATGCCACATCCATCGTCTTTGAAGTAGAGTATCCCGCCCTCTTCATTTTCCCTAAAGTATACCCGGATCTCCGAGGTGGTCACTCCGTGGCGAATGGAATCGTCCAATAGATTGAGAAAAACCTTCTCGAGCATCTGATCTCCGAAAATCTCTAGTGAACCTGTATCCACTACAAGCTTGATATCCTCCATCTTTCCCAATTCATGAGCGGCCCTCAATACGATCTCCCCGATATTGTTCCATTGGGGCACAGCCACTCCCATATTCTGGTAATCCTTGGTGAAGGATATCTGCCTCTGAATCGTACCGGAAATCCTCTTCATCTTGTCGATCATCTGGATTTCGCTCCTGTATTCTTCAGGGAAAGTGTCCTCAAGGAGATCCAGATATCCTGATAGTGCCGTTACTTGATTGAGTATATCATGACGGGTGATGTCGGAAAGGATGTTCAAGTTGGTATTGGCTTTTCTGAGCGCGTCATAGATCTGCTCCTTGGTCTCAAGGTCTCTGCTGTAAAGTGCGAACGCGATCTCGTCTGCTATTTCCTTGAACAATCTGTGCTCATCTATATCCTTCAAGTATTCTGCAGGCATCGATATGGCCATCACTCCGAAGAGCTTGTCACCGTGTTCAAGGCGGCTTGCCAGAATTCCATTTCCAGTGCATTCTTTGACCAATGGACAGTCACCGCATTTCTTGAAGTCGGACACGGCAACGGTGCTAGTTTTTCGCAAGGCCATGTTTATGCATCTCACCCAATTATTCTCCTCCAATCTTCCCTTTATTGGTAAGAACGCTGCTCCTAGGCCGGACTCACCGGAAAGGTAATATTCACCCTCATCGTTGAAAAGCACGACCCAGGCGTTCTTGAAGCCTCTCGTCTTGACTAGGATGTCACAGATCCATTTGATGAGATTTCCAGGGTCCTTCTCAAAGGCCTTCAGCTTGTTGATCTGGCGGGTTGCTCTCAGAAGACGATTCAGGTGCTTTATTCGTCTCTCATCTATGTTGGCCTGCGTTATGTCTCTTAGATATCCTCTTGAATTGATGAACTCACCATCGACGAATTCACCGTCAATAATGCCCTCGACTTCTAGGATTTTCTTCGATTTCGTCACTAGGTTCAATTCAAGGTTCTGAACGTCGATTCCTTCGGCACTTCTGACCTTCAAAGGAGATCTCTCTATGGGCGCTCCTATAGTGATGCTGGAGAACGAGACATTAGGGACTTCTTCCTCGGAAAATCCAAGCGCTCTCTTGAATGCGGCATTTGCGAAGTTGATGTTTCCATCATCGGAAGTGCTGAATATGAGATCGGAGGAGTTCTCCACTAGATTCCGGTATGCCTCTTCGCTCATTTCCAATGCTTTCTGGGCCTCTTTTATCTCCCTTATGTCGATGAATGATTCCAGAAGAACGTCCTCTCCATCGAGTTCCATTCGGACAACACTCTTGAGAATGGGTATCTTCTCCTTCTCCCTGGTGAGCAAGATTCTTTCCGATCTATCAACCACCTGTCCTAGGTCAATTATTGGGCATTGGTCGATCTCAGCTGGGCAAAGTGTCTCGTGGCATATCGATCCAATTATCTCTTCAGGTGATTCGTAATTCATCAGTCTTAGAGCAGCCTCGTTGATGCTCCTGACCCGCTTATCACTACCAATCACCATTATCCCAAAAGGAGCGTGATCGATCATGCTTGAGAGAGCGCTCTGACTCTCAGCGATCTTCTTCTCAACATCTTTTCTCTCGGTGACGTCCCTTGCTATCGAAAGGATGACCTCTTCATTATCGAGGGTGAACAGATGTGCATTCACCTCGACGGGTATCCGTTTCCCATCTTTGCACAGGTGAACGCACTCGAAAGTCGTGTGCCCCTTCTCATTTAGCTCTTTGATCACCCCCTCAACATGGGAGTTGTCAGCGTCAATATCGGCAACGCTCAGATTCAAAAATTCTTCTTCGGTATATCCCAGTCGATCACAGGCTGCCTTGTTCACTTCTATGAAATTACCGGGCAACCCTTCAGGGGTCAAGCCGTGCAGTAAAATTGAATCATTCGCATTATTGAAAATGGCTCTGAATTTCTCCTCTGCCCTTCTGAGCGAGCCAATATCTGAATCAAGGTCATCTTCGATGATGGCGGAACCCTTTCGACCACTCATGGTATCTCGACCATAGCTAATCTTTCGGATTGAATTGTGGAATCACCATGCATCTTCCCTTCGATTGAAGGTAGCTATTTCCTTTCGATTGCACTGGATGAATCCTAGATTCTTCCCCTTGTCTATTTTTTTTTACGATTCCCATATCGCTAATGTTTAATTTGAAGTTTGTAACGTGAGTATTAGTACTTTTGGTAAGATTTTCGCTTAATTTGAATAATCTTTCATTTATTTTGGAAATATTTCAACCCAATATATTAACAATGTTAAAAAAAGTTCATCAAGGGCCGCTCTGCCCTATGATTATATAAACGTCCTCGCTTCAATTCACTCAGAGTTCATCCATCGGGGCTTTGATAGCGTATCAAGTGAGGTAGAATCTCGAACTAAAATCCTGGAAATTCATTTTCAAGGATTTGTCTTACCGAGACAGGATAGCAATATTCACACTCAAGGTCGCTGTATTCCTGCTCCTCAAGAAATTCAAGCCAATCCTTGATCTCATGTGCCAGCCCAACGGCATCTAGTCTTTCACCCGTCAGGGATGAATCGAGGGAGATAAGCATAGTCCTCATGCATCCACACTTCCTGCATTTGTTTTGGTTCATTCCAGCAGTAAGCTCGTTTCTTATTTCGGATATCGCTTTGGCCACTATCAATCACCGCCTTCCATTATAATGACCGGTTCGTAGATGTGATGAATCGACCCCAATTATCCATATAAGGCTCCGGTAGAAGGCATTTGAATCTTGATTGACTTGGATTTCAATACCCCTCCATGGGAATTTGGTATCTGGTTTGGGGACTCTCGATCTCATCCTGTTAATACCAAATACCCGCTTCTAGTGGATATAGTTTCTTACGACAGACAGATGTAAGAAGGTTGCCCTCAGTAATAGTAGTGGATGATACCCAACCTTGACCGCGGCGAGCAATATGAGGAGAAGTTCATTTCCGTGGTTGAAGCTCTGGAATCCATTCCTGATCATCCAGAGCTAATGCTCCAGAAGGTGGACACATTCGAGAAGCTCCATCTCTCCATTGAAGCAATCATGGATGTGGCGAACATGGTCCTAGAGGATCTGGGAGAGGACCTTGGTGAGGATTTCGAGAATGTGACAAAGCTGGAACAGCTGGGCATCATCGATTCTACACTGGCCAACAGACTCATCCGATGCACCGGCCTGAAGAAGCTATTCGATTACCGCTACGACGGATTCGATGATAGACTTGCATTGAATTCCGTGACCGAGATAAGGGAAACAATCTATGGATTCATGGACATCATCGACGGGTACCTGGAGGAGTTCGAAGGGGAGAATGGTTACTGAAACACTCCCATGACTTTTTCCTCTAATGTGCAAGCCTATTTTCTTCCTGAGGAGGTCAAGGAAACCATTCATTCTCGTCATTGAATGTATGTGTTGAGTAGTTCCTGGAGAGAAATAGTCACCTTGAATGTCAAATCGGCTCAATTACAAAGTGTGAAATACCACTGGTTACCATGGATTATGGGGATCTTGTTTAGTAATTTTATTTCCTGCCAACAAGCGATCCCCTCAGCTGAAAGAAGGTAAACATAGAATGTCATCTGACAATAAGAGTTCCAGATTATCAATCACATTCATCTTTGGAATCGTTACCATACTTCTTGCCGGCTCACTGTTCATGGGAACCGCATCTGCCATCACCAACGGACAACCCGATGGTGACGGGCATCCAGCGGTATGCGCAGTGGCCGTCTTCGACGATACATTCGCTTATATCGGATTTGGTTCTGGCACTCTCATTTCGCCCAATGTGGTTCTTACGGCAGGGCACGTTACCGATTTAGCATACATCACCGTTGTATATTTCGGGGAAGATGTCATGAACAGTCCTGAATTCATGGTCCTTGGAGCCCCTCACACCTATCCTGGATTCTTCATGTCACCGTCCATGGCGGGTGGTCTCTTCAACTTCCATGGAGATGTTGGAGTTATAGTTCTTGATGAGGCAGTTCCTAACAGTGTGGTCAGCCCCGCCGAATATGGCGTGCTGCCCGATGTAGGAATGGTCGACACTTTGACGAAGAAGGCCCAGGTGGACATTGTAGGATACGGTTTTCAGGAAATTATCACTGGAGAGGGAAGCCCCTACTGGGATGGATTCCTAACCAGATACAACGGCACCTGCGAGTTCATCAGGTCCAACTATGTGGCAAGTGATGAATTCATGAAACTTTCCAGCAACCCGTCCAATGACAAGGGCGGAACGTCCTACGGGGATTCCGGAGGACCGATTCTAATGCATGGTACAAACACCATTTTGGGAATCACATCATTCGGACCGAGTTACTGGTGCAAGAGTACCTGGTACGCATTCAGAGTTGACACAGATCCTGTTCTCAACTGGATCAACTCGTTCCTCTAGAGTTCAGGAATCGTGGTCTCGAAACCCTCTATTCCATTTTCTTCATTGGAGGTAGAGTGTTCGCCATAATTATCTCATTTAGAGATTGGACGGGACCAAAGATCTGCCAATCGGTGCGGTACACCCAGGATCCGTCTGCTCCACTTTGACTCGCTCCAGATGAGGTCTTGCCATTAGTTCAGCGAAGTACTCTATCCAGGAGGTTGCCATCAGAGTCATATATACGGGCGTCAAGGGCCATCCTGCCCAAAGCATGGGTTGAACAGCTCAAGCATGGGTCGAAGGCACGGATGACGGTCTCGATCCTGTTGAGAAGCCCCTCACTGATCTTGCTCCCATCGATGTATCTCTTTGCCACCTGAGTAACCGCCTTGTTGAAGGCGGTATTGCAGTGCTCTGTAGCTATTATCATATTGACCCAGGTGGTCATACCCTGCTCGTCGACCTTGTAGTGGTGGATGAGGGTGCCCCTAGGAGCCTCGGCCACTCCTACGCCCTCGCTTCTGTTCAAAGAGGCTTTGGACCACACTCGTTCGGAGAGGATCTCAGGGTCCTCGAGTAGGTCCCTTGCGTGTTCGATGCAGAAGAGGATCTCTATCAAGCGTGCATAATGGTAGTGGAAGGTGCTCTGGACGATCCCATTCTCACCCAGCTTCTTGAATTCCTTGAGTTCCTCATCAGCGAGTGGCGTGCCGCAGTGAGATGATATATTGAGCCTCGCCAGGGGTCCGACTCTGTATGTCCCCTCTGGATATCCCAAGGGCTCGTAGTAAGGGAACTTCATATATGACCAGGGTTCCACAGCCTCCTTTATGTATTCAAAGTACCGCCCTGGGTCGAGCTGATCTGCGACAATTCTTCCTTTTGGGTCGATGATTCTGAGCTTGCCATCGTAGTGCTCGAGTCCTCCCTCTGGATTCACCAGACCCATGTAGTAGGATGGGAAATCACCAAGACTCTTGGTCCCTTCATCTAGTTTCTCCAAGAGGTCCTTGAACATTGAAATGGTCCCAACCGTTATGTCCAAAGCCTCGGGGAGGTTG
>DATKXF010000035.1:0-13024 GCA_035529155.1 Methanomassiliicoccales archaeon
CCTTCACTCTTTGCAGGGCGTCCAGCGGGCTCTTCGACCCTTCAGGGTATCCAGCGGGGCCTATATGGAACACGGAATCTCCAAGGCAATCGCTGTTGAAAAGCTTTGGCCATTTTTCAGGGCATGAGGGAGGCCCGTTCAATGGTGCTGACTTTTCCCCATTTTACATTCGAATGAACTTTAATGGAATCCGGTAAGTTCGTTACATATACAGATCAGATAGTAAAAGCGCACCCAAGAATAACGGAATTCATTGAGATTGGGCCCTGTTAAGAGAACGCAAAATGATAATAAGGAATCTGTGCAGGAGCTCCTGATGACGAAAACCTATTTTACGGTAGAATGGGCTGTAGATTGGATAGCATGATCGATATAGAAGCCGTTCTCATCGAGAAGCCTGATGACAGCAACGTCATCATTGGGCAGACCCACTTCATCAAATCCGTAGAAGATCTCTACGAGGCCATGGTGAACTCGGTCCCCACCATAAGGTTCGGGATCGGTTTCTGCGAGGCATCCCAGGACAGGCTGGTAAGGGTCGATGGCAACGACGATGAACTTGTTAGGCTTGCGGCCGATAACGCCATGCGTATTGGGGCGGGTCATGTCTTCGTTGTCATCATGAAAGATGCTTTTCCCATAAACGTGCTCGGAGCGGTCAAGTCGGTACCAGAGGTTTGCAGCGTTTTCTGCGCCACAGCCAATGAGGTCGAGGTGTTAGTGGCCAAGACCTCAAGAGGGAGAGGCGTTGTGGGCGTGGTGGACGGTCAGACCCCGTTGGGTGTGGAGACGGAGGACCATGTCAAGAAAAGAAAGGAGTTTCTCAGGGCGATCGGATACAAGCGGTGAGTCCGAAGCAACGCTCGACCTGTACGAGGCCACGGCCCGCTACTACGACCTCCAGTACACGGACTTCCCCCAAGATGTGGATTTCTATACTGACCTGGCTGAGGTGACTGAGGGGCCCGTGCTGGAATGCATGTGTGGAACTGGACGTATTCTGATCCCCCTGGCGATGGCGGGCTTCGAAGTACTGGGGGTGGATCGGAGCCCAGCAATGCTAGATGAGTGCACAAGGAAGATCGATCTGTGTGACCCAGTGGTCCAAGCACGAGTCGAGATAATCCAGGATGACGTTAGGAAATTCAAGACGGAAAGAAGGTTCAAGCTGACCATCGTCCCTTTTAATTCCTTCCTTCACCTGCTTGAGACGCGCGACCAGGAATCTGCACTCCGTAACCTCCATGAACATATGGAAGAGGATGGGCTGCTTGTGATCGGGATATTCAACCCAGACCTCAGCAGACCTGAGGGCATTATGAGGCACAAAGAGACCATTTTGACCGACGAGGGCGAGGTGGTCAGCAGATTCGATACCCAGATCTTCGATCGCCCGGCGCAGAAGACCACGATCCATTACTTCTTTGACATCTCCAGGCAGGACAAGCCTATGAGGAGGGTAACGGCCAAGTTCACCCTGCGTTACCTGTTCCACAGGGAGATGATGGAGTTGCTGCAAAGGACCGGTTTCGACGTACTGGATGTCTACGGGGACTACGAGCTCTCCCCCTTTACGAAGAAGAGCGATCTCATGGTGTTCCTCGCAAGGCGATCCTGATGCTCCCGATGGTGGATCTTGATCTGACACTGGGATGCGGACAGGTGTTCCGCTGGTTCAAGGAGGGTGAATGGTGGTCAGGCGTTGTAGATGGGAAGGAGGTCCACCTCAGAACCCATGATCGCAGAATTGATGTCCGGGGGGAAATCTCCAAGGATCGCCTGAGAGATTACTTCAGGTCGGGGGATGACCTGGATTTAATCTACGCCGAGATCGCCAGGGACGACCTCATGAGGGATTTAGCATCGAGGTTCAAGGGCCTAAGGTTGATAAGACAGGACCCCTGGGAATGCTCATTATCGTACCTGTTGGCCACAAATGCCAACTTTCCTCGGATCCAGAAGATGGTGGATGCCGTCTGTAGGACTTTCGGGCCACTTCTGCCAGGCGGAAGGCACGACTTTCCCTCTCCCTCCAACATCCTTGACGGAGAGGAGAAAGCACTGAAATGCGGCCTTGGGTACAGATGCGGGAGGATGGTGGAGTTCGCCCGCAACGTGGAAGAAGGGCGCCTTGATTTTGAAGCATTGATGGAGATGAGCTACGCCGAATGCATTTCGTACCTGAAAGGGTTCGAAGGGATCGGCGACAAGGTCGCCGATTGCATTGCGCTCTTCTGCCTCGATCACCTGGAAGCATTTCCTGTCGATGTTAGAATCAGAAGGGTAATGGACAGGGCCTACGGGATTAAAGGCAGCTATAAGGTGGTAAGGGAGTGCGGACAGCGATATTTCGGTAGGTATGCTGGCTACGCACAAGAACTCCTTTACCACTGGGATGGATTGAAAAGCACATGATTCAATCGGGCTCGCACCAGACGCATGCGGGTGCTTTCTCACCAGCCTGGATCTCGTAGATCCTACAGAGCATGCCGCTCCTCTTCACCATTTTACAAATGTTACAGGTCTCGGTGACAATGTCGGATCCGTTCAACATCCGGAAGGCAGCTTTTTCTACCTCGATCTTGAACTCTGGGTATTTCCCGCTGTTCTCCATTTCTTTGTTAGTCCCCCTCTTGGATTTGAGGTACTGAGAAATAGCCGCATCTGTCACCCCGAATCGCCTGGCGACCTCAGCCTGGGTGAAGCTGTGATTTTCCACAAGCTCTCTGGCCAGCTCCCTCCGGATCGAGGGGAGAACATACCAAACGATTAGCTCGCAGGGGATCTTCATATTGGCACGATAACTGTTAACGATAATAAAGGCTTCCATTTTTATTCGTCGTATATCGTATCAATATGTTGCGAGTAAAGCGTAGATGTTCTGGTGTTGACAAACCCTATGTCCGTCTGCGACCAAAAACATCAAGTCAAGGAAGTATGATTGGAGTCTCTCCCTTTCATTGATAATAAGGAGGTCGTGAAATGCATTTGGATGAGGTTACTGTCACTCGGAAGATCGTAGAGCGATTCTTAGACGAATTCTTGAACAGCCTGGATGTTGACGTGGTCATCACCGGGGCGGGTCCCGCATCCCTCACCGCGGCGAGGTACCTCGCCAAGGCTGGTAAGAAGGTGGTCATCTTTGAGAGGCGGCTCTCACCCGGCGGCGGCATGTGGGGGGGAGGGATGACCTTCCCTGTCATGGTTGTACAGGAGGAATCCAAACACCTGCTGGAAGAGATCGGGGTGAAGTTGAGCGGTGGAGATGATGGATATTACACTGCGGACTCGGTGGAAGCCTCCGCAAAGATGATCGCGGCCGCCATCGACGCCGGCGCAAGGTTGTTCAACGCGATCTCTGTCGAGGACGTGATTATCCGCGAGGGAAGGGTGAACGGCGTGGTCATAAACTGGAGCGCTGTTCAGATCGCAGGACTGCATGTCGACCCCCTCTCGATCAGGGCCGAGTACCTCATAGACGCCACCGGTCACGACTGCGAGGTCGTCCATGTGGTGCAGAGGAAAGTGGGTAGACTTAACACCCCCTCTGGTAAGATCGAAGGCGAGAAGAGCATGTGGGCAGAGGTGGCCGAGAGGCTCACTGTGGAGAATACGGTGGAGGTCTACCCGCATCTGTATGTGACGGGGATGGCCTGCAACGCGGTCATGGGCGCCCCCCGAATGGGTCCGATCTTTGGCGGCATGCTGCTCTCAGGTAAGAAGGTGGCAGAGCTGATATTGGAGAGGCCCTAGGCACTTCCGGGGTGCGTCTTCTCGTAGAATTCCTGGATCTCCCAATCGGGGACGGTGCTCGACTCATCTCCCCTAATCGTGAGCTTAAGGCTCCGAATGTGCCTGCCCAGCACCTCTTTCGCTTCTTCGTCTCCCTGGAAATCCAGTATGATTATGTCCGAGCCTCTTTTCTTTGATTTGAAGGTCCCGATGACCTTGGTACCCTCGAAGATGAGGGACACCAACCCCTCGTACCTCTCCTTGATCCAGGGTCTGAGATACGAATAGAAGTTGTCCTCCGGGGTGAGGACGAAGCGGTCCCCGATGGTCATGCCCACCTCTTTGAGATCGTCCCTCACGATCCAGTGGAGAGACCCATTGTCCTTTTCTAGGAACCCCTTTGAGATGAAGCCTTCGGTCTCCAGCTCGGAAAGTATCGAGCGGATATCCCTCATTGGAAATTCGGACATGATGTGTCGCTGCAGGTTCTCAGCGGTGAATGTCCCGAAGGTCTGGAAGAGCTTTCGGATGACCTCCCGTTTGGCTTCCCACACGCTGAGGTCGCTGTCGCTGACCGCCCTCACTCTCCATCTATGGTCGCTATAGAGATAGCTTGCCTTATGTAGCGCTTTGAGCGCCTCGTAGGTGCCTCTCTTGCCCACTGGTGAGAGGTCATATACCTCATCCTTCATCAGGGACGACTTCTCTCTGACCATGCGTAGGATGGTTATCATCTCCTCGGTCAGGTGATGATCCTTGGCCCGGGCATAAAGGGCGGCTGAATCAAGATCGGTATATGTCATGTAACCGGGAATGATATTCACTCGCTCCAGCAATCTCTGCTGCTGAAGCTTCTTCAGTGGTGCTGGGACCTTGCATCTCAGATATGCCTCCGCATCGGAACGGAATCCTCCGTTGACCTTGACCCCATCCAGCACGTTCTCGTACCTGTAGTCTGCAGATATCCCCTGCTTTCGGATGATGTAGGCCAGGAGGTCGTCCCCGGAAAAGGACTCGGGAATCAAAGCGCCCTTGGCGAGGAAGTCGCCGATCCTCATGAAGCCCCGACTCGTGAATTCCTTTTCATGATTCGAAGAGAGTTCGGAAACGCTCGTGCCCAGGGCTTCTGTCACTCGCAGCACGTCCAGGCCGTTCATTGTATGATATCTCGCCACCTCGTCGATGGCCTCGATGACCTGCGGTAGCAGGGTCTCATCCTCTAAATCAAGCGAGCGAATCTCAACGAACCCGCTCATGTTCCATTTCTCGATCGCCCCCACCAGCCTCGCGCCCTGGAGTATGGGGAATATCCATCGGTCACCGTAACGGGAGGATATCTCTGCCCATTTCGGCTGTACGGCAGGGTCATATAGCGACCGTATCTGGATTGATAAATCTCCCTCTTTGAATGATTCAAGAGCCCTGAGCTCGTCCGCCATCAGGAACATCTCGGTTCCCTCCTCACCCACCGATATGGTTTCCAGCTCCCTTCCAAGGAGGGCATCCAGTATATCGCGCTTCCCGAACCTGGTGTAGTGTCTGATGGCGGTCAAGGGGACTGGACCGTAGGCTCTCACGAACCTCTCAACTATCGCAGCCTTCGGATCCCCGTCGAAGGACGGGATCTCATACTTCACGTAGACATTCTCGGAAGACCAGCTTTCGTTGCCGCTGAACCTTCGGACCACGAACATGTTCCTGTCCAGCCGGTCCAGGGATTCCTTGATCTGTCCCTTGCCAAGATCGGTTATCGTGACCAGCTGTCTCAGGGTCAGCCCCTCGTGCCTTTCGATCAGGTCGAGCACTGTGAGGTCCCTTTGCGTGAGCCCTCCCTCCCTGAACGCAGAGACGAACATAGAGGCATCCTCGGCCAGAACGTACCTGACCCTGCCTCTCAGGAACCTTCCCAGGAGTATCTTCCCGTTCTCTCTCAGTTCAGCCCAGCTGTCCATGTCAAAATCTGGGACGCGCAGGAAGACATCGAAGGGGAGCCCCACCTCGCCTAAGAACCTGATGCAGTCCTCTATGGTTTTGAAAGGGCCCGATTGCTTACTTCGCCTGTATTCCTCAACGGTGCGGTGATCGTAGGCAGCCAGGGAATCCGTTCTCAGACGGAGGTAGTCCCTCCTCAACATGTACTGATCGTGCTCTGACACCAGGAAACGGCCCTTGGAGAGAAGCCCCTCCCTGACAAGATCTTCGAGGGCGGTGCTAACCTCACCCTCGCGAAGGTTGAGAGCGTATGCCACCTCCTCTACCGTGGCGGGGGCGAAAGCATTCAGATACTTCGTAACTGCCATGTCCACGGCTTTTTCCCTGGGGACGGCGTTGAGATCCCTTCGTGCGTAGTACCACCTAGTGCCATCGTGGTCGACCCTTCCCACGAGGAAGGCTGACTCCAGCTTCCTAAGGGAGGACAACACCATCTCGGGTGATGAACCCAGGGATTCAGACAGTTCCTTTACCGTCGACAGCTCATCCACGTGATCGAGGATAGACCTCTCCAGGTCGCCCAGTCTCCGTTCCCTCCTGAGCAGGGTGGCGTAGGAGGGAAAATCCTCCGATGAGACGAAGTAGACGTCGTCGATGTAAACTGATGAGATCTCCCCCTCCCTAAGAAGGTCCCGGGACCATGCATCCAGTTCTCTCCTGTCCACCTCGCTGAAAGGATATATGGACCGCCCCCGCTCCTTGAAGATGCGGAGGGGTCCGACCGCGGAGAGTAGCCTGGGAATGTCCGCTCTCTCTTGAATTCCTTCAATCTTCCTTCTGAAGTATCCGGTCACCTTCTCGGGGTCGAACTCGAATGCGTCCAGCTCGTCGGCCATCACTTTGGCCAGCACCTTTCTATGGAGCTCCTTCAACAGGGCGCTCCTGTCCTCCATGAGGACCAGATCGGAGATCCCGTTCAGTATGACGTTATGTGCAAATGGCGAGGGCGCGGGAGAATAATCGATGACCGCGATATCAATCTCACCCCTCTCAAGCATTCCCAGGACCATCTCGGCGTTCTCCAGGTCCATGACGTCCCTCAGTATCTCTCGGTACGTCTCCTCTATCACCGGGAAGGTAGAGATCTGCCCCAGTGAATCGAGGAGGTACGAGGAACGGACCTGCTGCCTGTTCACCGACACCTGCCTCCCCTTGTATGCCCGGAGGATCATAAAGCTCCTGGCGGCAGTGTGCCTGAATCGCTGCTTGAACAGCTCGGAGTCCTTGACCGCCTTCCTTAGCATCGCCTCCAGGCTGCCGGAGGAGAGCATTCCTTTAATCTCGGAGAGGTCCACCTTCTTGGGCGAGGTTATCATGAAAGCGTCGTCGGTCACAGAGACCGAGGTGTTGCAGCCGTATAGCTTGGTGATCTGGAACGCGTAGGTTCGCGATAGGGCGTCGTTCACCCTCCTGCCGAACGGAAAATGGAACACGATGTTGTACCTACCACCCATGTCGAGGTATCCCTCCACCGCCAGCCGGCGGTCGTCGGGGATGATCTGACATGATGACAACTGCTCCTCGAAGTAGCTGAGTATGGTTCGGGCGGACCCCCTGTCGACGTCGAACGACTCGCAGAGCCACTGGATAGTTACCTCATCATCATCCCCCAGGCGCTGGGTCATCTCCCTCCTGAATCGGGCTATCTCCATGGAGAGGTCAAAGGACCGTGGCAACATCTCACCTGTCCATGAGGGGACCGTCGGTTTCCTTCCGTGTGCTTCGGTGACGAAGGCTTTCATGCCCTTTATCCGCTGGAACTGATAGGTCTTCCCGCCCAGCACGAAGACGTCGTTGGGTGAGAGCCTCTCAGCGAACCTCTCGGAGAGGTCTCCAACCATGGCTCCCCTATCTGTGAAAACCCGGTAATTGGCCTCCTCCGGAATGGTCCCGATGTTCATGGAGTATATCATCCTCGAGCCCCGCTTCCGGCCGATGCGGGCTTCCTCCTCATTGTACCAGATCTTAGAATAGACGCCCTCGAACTCGTCCTTGCTGCTCAGGTACCGGATGACATCCATGAAACTCTCCCGGGGCAGGTTCCTGTAGCAGTACGATCTCCTGACCACCTCGAACGCCTCGTCGACGTCCCAGCGACGTTCGATGCTCATGCCCACGATGCTCTGGGCCAGCACGTCCAGGGAGTTCTCGGGAATTATCACACGATCGACCTTTCCGCCGTGGGCGGCACGGGAGAGCACCGCGCACTCCACGAGGTCGTCATTGTCCATCACCAGCATCCGGCCCTTGGCCGTCTGACCGTAACCGTGACCGCTGCGTCCGATGCGCTGGAGGCCCTTCGCCACTGACTTAGGGGATCCTATCTGGCAGACCAGATCGATGGAGCCGATGTCAATGCCAAGCTCCAGAGAGGTCGAGGAAACCACGCACTTCAGCTCACCCTTTTTCAGTCTCTCCTCGACATTAAGGCGGGTATCCTTGCTGAGAGATCCGTGGTGGGCCTCGATGTCCTCCAGACCCCGCTCCTTCAGCTTGTAGACCACGCTCTCTGTGCCGCTCCTGGTGTTGGTGAAGACCAGAGTGGTCGTATGCCTCTCGATCATCTCCTTCAGCGTGTCGTACATCTTGGCGTTCACTATCTCGAAGGGCAGTGCGGTCATGTCCTCGGCCGGACATATGACCGCCATGTCCAGATCCTTCCTGGTCTCCACCTCCACTAGGGCGATATCACGTTGCTCCCCGTTCTCATACCCAGAGAGGAAACCGGCTATCTTCTCCATGGGGGCAAGAGTGGCAGAAAGACCGACCCTCACGAAGCGGGAAGAGCAGAAATCCTGCAGCCTTTCCAGAGTGAGAGATAGATGCACCCCCCTCTTGGAGTCGCATATCTCGTGGATCTCGTCCAGTATCACCCACTCCACCTGGGAGAAGCGCTCCTTGAACTTGGGAGCGGCAAGGATCAGAGACAGCGATTCGGGAGTGGTGATGAATATGTGGGGCGGCTTCCTCAACTGCTTCTGCCTTTCGTAGGGTGTGGTGTCGCCCGATCGAACCCCGACACGAATGTCGGGAAAGTCGATACCCTTCTCCCTGGCGAGGGATCTCATCTCCCGGAGGGGTTCCTCCAAGTTCTTGTTGATGTCGTTCGCCAGGGCTTTCAGGGGGGAGACGTAAACCGCATATATGCGATCCTCCAGCTCACCAGCCTTGGCGTACTTGAACAGCTCGTTGATTATGGAGAGGAATGCGGTCAGCGTCTTGCCTGACCCCGTGGGGGAGGAGACCAGTACGCTCCTCCTGTTGTGGATGAGCGGGATTGCGTACGATTGGGGCTCGGTCAAGCCCTCGAACCTCGAGGTAAACCACTCTTCTATGAGGGGCTCCATCAGCCCCATGATCTCTTCTCTTGAACCTCCTTTACTAATCCTCTCCATAGGGGTTTTCTCCGGTTGAATCACGTCCCATTGCCCGTACTTCTATTAACAGTTTCCGAAGTCACTCGGGCGAAATCATTCAGTAACAGATTTAACCTGATATTGGCATAGAGCGAATGCTATGAGAACCGGGGTCGCCGTGACGCTAATCGTTGTAGGCCTACTATTCATCGGATTAGCACAGACCGGTGAGGCGGCTTGGCCCGATGACATGTGGGTATCGGGGACGGTTATCGATGATAAAGGGGAACCATTCGCCGGGGTCAACATCACCGCGGAGAACACCACTACGGGCATGCGGTTCTACATCATGACCGGGGCAAACGGGACCTACAACATCTCGCTTCCGGTCGGTAATTACAACGTCTCGGCGGTCAGGACGAACTATTCGGCAAACATCACCTACCAGATGCTGAATGTGAGCGAGAACCTCACCAATCTCGATTTCACGCTGAGCGAGCTCCTCGGTACAGTGACGGGGTTCGTTACCAATGGAACCGTGCCCATCGCGAGTGCCACCGTGTACCTGTGTAACGCCGAGTACAACTACTCCGCGGTAACGACCATACCATTAGGCCAATACGAGATCACGGACATTGAACCAGGTTCATACGTTGCACGTGCGGAGAAAGAGGGCTACCTGACCAATTACTCCGCCATACCTGTGATGGTGGAAAGAGGTAAGACCACAGAGGTCGACTTCAATCTCACCGCAGAACCGGCTACCCTATACGGAAAGGTGATGTTCGGTACCAAGGGACTCTCCGGAGTACAGGTCCAGGTGGTCTCTAATGATATTGTAGTCACGGCCATGACAGATACCATTGGCAATTACACAATCACCGATATTCCAGTAGGACATTACACGGTGACCTTCACCAAGAAGGAGTTCGTAAGCCAGGAATTCCAAGTCACCCTCGGGGCCACTGTCCCCACGAATCTGGATGTCAGTTTGGAAAGAGAGGCGGGTACTGGCGGGGGCTTCATACCAGGGTTCGATCTGCCTCACTCCCTCATGGTGGTGGGCCTCATGCTTGGGCTCATCACACTGATATTCGCCCTCTTCGTCAGGCTGAGGGTAGAGAAGAACCCAGAGCTCCTTGATAAGGAGGAGATCGAAGAGGAAGAGAGTGAGTAGATCACTCTATTCCCAAGGACCTCATGATACCCGGGAGATTTTCTTTGACGGCCATTGCTACGTTCTCGTAGATAGAGTTACCATGAGCGTCAATGGCCACCGTAAGAGGACCGAAATCATCCGCTTCAAGAATCCATAGTGCTTCGGGCATGCCGAGATCCAACCACTCAACTCCGATGACTTTCCTTATGCCCCTTGCGGCGAGCACGGCCGCTCCTCCGGTGAGCGCGAGATAGACGCTGCCGTTCTCGCGCATGGCCTCCACGGTGGGAAGGGACATCCCCCCCTTTCCGATTATGACGGCGGGGCGGAAGGCCTCGATGAATCTGGGCTCTAGAGTGTTCATTCTGGCGCTGGTCGTGGGTCCTGCGGCTACCAGCTTCCATTCTTCATGGTCTCTGACAATTATCGGTCCGCAATGGAACAAGGCGCCACCTCGGAGGTCCACCGGCAGCTGCCTACCTTCGTCCAGAAATTCCAATGCCCTTATGTGCATCTCGTCCCTGCCCGTGAATATCGTGCCCGAGAGCGTCACGGTGTCACCGCAGTGAAGGGCCCGGACCTTCTCGGCGTCCAATGGAAGCTCGAGATTCAATCGAATCCCTCCCTGGAGTAGCTGACCATCCCATCTGGGTATATCCGGGCACAAGCCCTGCGCCCCGCCCAGCACTGCAGGCACACGGCCAGTGGAAGGCTGGCGGTGTGACAGTGAGCTGATTCTATCTTCACGCCAAGGACGGTTGTCCTGCCTCCCAGACCCATGGGGCCAATTCCAGTTGCGTTAAGGGCTTCCTTGAGTTCGTGCTCCAGCTCGGCCAGCATTGGGTCTGGATTCTCGACATCCAGCGGACGCATCAGGGCCTTCTTGGCCAGCTGGGGGGCGATGTCGGAGGAACCTCCTATGCCCAAGCCAACAATGGTGGGTGGACATGGCTTTCCCCCTGCTTCCACCACGGAGTCGAGAACGAACTTCTTGATGCCAGGGATACCGTCCGAAGGTTTGAGCATGGCCAGCCTGCTCATGTTCTCCGATCCGGCGCCTTTGGGCATGACTGTAATCTCGATCATCTCCTCCATTGAAGGGTTCCAGACCAGGTGCGGTATCTCCTTACCAATGTTTGTGCCCGGGTTCTCCCTGGTGAGCGGGTGCACGGCATTCGGTCTGAGTGGGATCTCTTTGGTGGCTATCTCCACACCGTTCCTTATCGCCTCCTCGATGCCGTCCTCGTAGTGTCCCCTGAGGAAGAAAAGCGGGATTCCAGTATCCTGGCACATTGGAGCGCCGCTATCCTCTGCGAGCCTTATGTTCTCAAGAATGGTCTCCAACTGGATCTTCGCGACAGGAGAGGTCTCCTTCTCCAAGGATTCCTCCAAGGCCTCCATCACATCTCTTGGAAGAGAGGTGACGGCTATTCTTAGTAGGTTCACCACGGTCCTTTCGACCAGCTCGAAAGGCAGTACGCGGACCGGTATCGGTTGTTTACTTGACATGTGACTCCTCCATTAAGCACCTGTTTTCCGCCGGTCAAACGGTTGCGTTCCACATATTGTTCACAAATATTATAAGGGGCACTTACTCATGGAGTCCGATATTGAAAAAGGAGGACGGGGAATGCAAGATCCCATAGTAATCGAGGGGTTGGTCAAGGACTTCAACGGTTTCAGAGCAGTGGACTCCCTTGACCTCAAGGTACAAAGAAACAGCTTTCTCGGTTTTCTCGGTCCCAACGGGGCGGGGAAGACCACCACCATCAAGATCCTCACGAATCTCCTGAGGACAACCTCGGGACAGGCTTTCCTCAACGGGGTGGATGTGGTGAAATCGCCCAAGGAAGCGCTCTCCTGTGTAGGCGCTGTGGTAGAGACGCCAGAGTTCTATCCATATCTAACCCCCAGGGAGACCCTGGAGTTCCTGGGAAGCCTAAGAGGCATGACCAAGGAGGAGATTAAGACCAGAACGGACGAGCTCCTGGAAACGGTGAAGCTGAAAGAGGTCATTGACAAGCGTATCGGGGAGTTCTCGAAGGGCATGAAACAGCGATTGGCTATCGCACAGGCACTGCTTCACGAGCCCAGCGTTCTGATCCTTGACGAGCCCACCAGCGGCCTTGATCCCCGGGGAATGGTAGAGGTCAGGGAGATCCTGAAGGAGCTGAAGAAGGGAGACTACACCATCTTCATGTCGTCCCATCTGCTGAACGAGGTCCAGGAGATCTGCGATTACGTGGCCCTCATCGACCGCGGAAAGATGCTCGCACACGGATCGGTAGAGGACCTCACCCACATGACCCAGACCAGGCGGATCCAGGTTTTCACCTTGGAACCGGTGAGCGGAAGCGTTGTGGAGGCGGTCTCCCGCATGAATGGGGTTGGGAATGTTCTCCGTCCGACCGATGAGATGCTGGTGGTAGAATTCAGCGGCGATCCATTGGGCCAGGCAGCACTCCTTGAGGACATCATGAAACTTGGAGTGAGGGTGTCCCAGTTCAAGGAGGAGGGATTGGCCCTTGAGGCGCTGTATATGAACCTGATCAAGGAGTCGAGGTGATATCATGGAATACGCTAGAAAGATCACGCCGCCATCAGACATCAACCAGATATATCTGGTTGGTAGGTACGAGCTCCTCAAGCACCTGAGGAGCAAGCGTCTTTTCGGGATCGTGGCTTTGGAAATAATCATAATCGTTCTATTCTTGGCGATCCCTCCCCTCACTGGCAATGATTACAATTCAGATCCGGCCGGTTTTGCTGGAAACTTCTACTCCTT
>DATKXF010000036.1:0-6949 GCA_035529155.1 Methanomassiliicoccales archaeon
CCAGTAAGGGATGATCCAGAATCAGAACCACCGTTCACCTTATTGTATGTCCAGGCAGGGGACATGAGATGAGCATCATTTCCGGTGGAAGCGTCGGTCCAGCCATTGTCCTTGGCTTCAAGATAGCCGTACGCGTAGTAGGTGGTGGCCCATGCGGCGCAGGAACCTTGACCGCCCTGACTTCTCACCTGGGGGAAGCACGGATCCGTCGAAAGGTCGTATGCTGAGGGAACTGAAAGGATGGTGTATTCAGGTACCTCGACAACGATGGTGCTACCGACCATCTGATCCCATTCCTGCTCAGAGGGCGGGGTAAGACCAGTTCCGAGTCCATCGAACAGGAGGTTATACTCCGTATCCGAATCATGGGTGCCTAACACCTCCTTGAGGTCTTGAACTTCCATTTGAGTTAGATGGTGAAGGCTGACCGGCGACCCAATCGTCGTGGTCAGCGTCCCCTGGATCTCGATCAGGGGAGTTTCACCATCAGGTTCTGGTAGGAAGAGATAATCTTGAGCCGGAGAGTCCATTGATATTGACGTCCCCATCGGTTCGCAGATTGGGCAGTTAGTGAAAACTACACTCAGCGGTAAGATAAGAGAGAATATCGCCGCTACGAAAAGCGTTAGAGCACGAATCATCTTGTGCTCGTCCTTGAAAGCCACCGACATTGATCCTACCCGTATAGAGGGGTTCGGATTATTGGTTAAAAAGGGCTATTTTCAGATTATCAATCATCTGATTATTAGTGATGAAAATCATATTAGATAACAATAAGATGAGGATCATACTGGACATTTGAAAGAATTAGGATACATATAGTGAAGATATAATAAAAAGAGAATCGGGGAGATAGACTTATGATATCAGAGTAGGTCATTTCTGATATCCTTGTTCGATCAATTTTATCAAACAGCGTCATCCGTAATATTGTTACGATAATCGAAAATAATTCCCGTATTTCACCCGGCAATACATTCGGCAATGATTAACGGGACATAGTAAATATATGGCGTCGTGAATTGAAGAGGTAGGATGAAACGATCAGTGGTCTGCGGAGAAAGAGAGCTGGACTTCGAAGTCCCTAACGATAACCTGGCGTGGGAACTCTGGCCCGAAGAAACTGAACCAGTGGAAAACGAGGAGACTGCCGTCAGGGAAGCCATCAGCAACCCGATCGGGAGCGAGAGACTGGGAAGACTGGTGATTCCCGGCATGAAAGTTATGATCCTGGTAGATGACTTTACCAGGCCTACGCCAAGAAAGACCATATTGAGAATCCTTCTGGGCGAGTTGAACGATGCTGGCATTCCTGACGAAGACATCACAGTGATGGTCGCTCTTGGGACCCATCGCTACATGACGGATGAGGAGATCAGAGGTTGCGTGGGTGAGGAGAATTATAGCAGGGTGAGGGCAATCAATCATGAATGGATGGACAAAGCGAACCTAATTGATCTTGGACGTACCGAAAGCGGAACGCCCATCAAAGTTAACAGGTTGGCTTACGAATCCGACTTCCTGATCGCGGTTGGGAGCATCGTACCACACTGCTTCGCCGGCTTTTCGGGTGGAGCTAAGATCATTCAGCCCGGTATTAGCGGTCCGGAAACGACAGCGGCCACACACTTTCTCGTGTGCCAGGACGATAATCGGGTACTTCACTTGGCCGGAACCATGCGCAATAGAGCCATGGATGAGATGAGGAAAGTTGCGAAAGAGGCCGGACTCAAATTCATCGTTAATGTGGTTTTCAACTCACACAAGGAGCTTGTGAAGGTGGTCGCGGGAGATGTGGTCGCTGCCCACGACGTGGGAATGGACCACTCAAAGGACATCTTCGTCAAGGAGCTGGAGGAGAAGGTGGACATCGTGATCATGGAGGCACAGCCCGCGGATGCTGACATGTGGCAGGCTACCAAACCGCTATCCTACGCTCGTCGCACCATAGATGAGGGGGGTTCAATAATCTTCGTCAGCGCGACGCCAGACGGTATTGGAAATCATCCCTTCCTTTCCGAGAAAGGGCGATCAACCTACTCCGAACTGAAGAACATGATGCTGTGTGACCAGGTAGATGATCGGGTGGCTGGATCGATACTGCTGGTCATCAAGAAAGCCACGGGTGATGTGGACACCTATGCTATCTCCGATGGGCTAACTCAAGAGGAAAAGGAATCCATGGGTCTCATCCACGTAGACAGTGTGCAGGAAGCTCTGGAAGAGGCACTGAAGAAGCACGGGGAGAGAGCTAGGATCGGAATCATACATCACGGAGGCGATGTGCTCCCGGTGCCGCCTGACATGAGGTAACTCAACTCACATCGTGTCATCAAACTTATTGCCAATATTCAAGATGATTGAGATTGGATATCTTACAGGATAGGAGGAGAATCATGGGCAAAGCTATTGTTCTGAGCGCGAGGGATAATGTAGCAACAGCGCTGGATGAACTCAATGAGGGTGAAGAGGTTACCCTACGGAATGGAGAGGAGAAGGTAATCAAAATCCTCCAGGACATTCCTTTCGGTCACAAGTTTGCCACCAGGAATATCCAGCGGGGAGAGGAGATACTGAAGTACGGTGAGGTCATCGCAAAGGCCACTGTAGATATCAAAGAGGGCGGGCACGTACACGTTCAGAATGTTGAGAGTCTGAGAGGCAGAGGAGATCTCACGCCCCAGGAGGAATGAGCTATGGAAACATTCATGGGATTTGAGCGTGAGAACGGTGATGCTGGCCTGAGGAATCATATTGCCATACTTCCCTCTGTGGTCTGTGCGAACGAGGTGGCCAAGCGGATAGAGGAGAGAGTGGAGAATGCGAGAGCATTTCTCCACCACCAGGGCTGCATACAGATGGGCAAGGACCTGGATATGACAAAAAGGGCCTTGGTAGGTTTCGGCTCCAACCCCAACTGTCACTCGGTCCTCGTCGTGAGCTTGGGGTGCGAGACTGTCGACCCTCAGCAACTCGCTGATGAGATCGCCAGAACTGGAAAGCGGGTCGAGGTTGTGGGCATCCAGAAGGAAAACGGAACACTCCACGCTATAGATAACGGCGTGAGAATTGCCCGGGAGATGTCCCAGGAAGCCTCGACCTCTACAAGGAAACAATTCGATCTGTCGAATCTGACGGTAGGAATCAAATGTGGAGCCTCAGATACCACCTCAGGAGTTGCATCGAATCCAGCTACTGGATATGCGGCGGACATGATCATTGACGAGGGAGGAACGGTAATAATCGGCGAGACCACTGAGATCATCGGTGCCGAGCATATCATGGCCAAACGGGCGAAGAACGAGGAGGTCGCGGAACGTCTCCTTCAGATCGTCAACAGGATAGAGGAAGAGGGGATCAAGACCGGCGTGGACATACGGGGTTCTCAACCGACACCTGGCAACATCAAAGGAGGCCTTTCCACTATCGAGGAGAAGTCGATAGGGGCCATAGCAAAGGCGGGAAGCAGGCCTCTCAACGAAGTGATCGAGTATGCTGAGAAACCTTCGGAAGAAGGTCTCATCGTGATGGATTCTCCCGGACGGGAGGTAGAGGTTGTCTCGGGTTTCATGGCCGCCGGTGCTCAACTGATCATTTTCTCCACGGGATTGTGCGCCCCCTTCGGCCTTCCAGTGGTCCCTGTGATGAAGATCACTGGAAACCCCAGAACAGCTAGAACTATGAGGGATGACATCGACGTTGACGTCTCCGACATCATAACCGAAGGAACCGGAATTCCGGAGGCGGGCAAGAGGCTCTATAACGAGGTACTGAGCGTCGCCTCTGGTAAGATGGCAAAGGCGGAGGTCCTTGGATACCGTTTCGTGGACATCTGGAGGGTAGGTCCTACCCTCTGACTGAGAAATGGAAAAAGACGATCCCTGCAGGGACCGATTTATTTATTCATTCCCCTGTAGACGTCATTCTCAGTCTCTGAGGTGATGATCACGGTGTACTTCTGGGGATCATCGAGAAGTGATATCACGGGCTCATTGCTTCCCTTAATTACCTTAATGATGAAGTCCCTCATGAACTCGACATCGTCTGAACCGAACTTCTCGGGGAGTTCAATGTAGAACACATGTATCTCTTCGATGGCATTGAACCAGTAGGAAACCTCAGCTTCCTCCATCATCTTCAAGAATCGGGGCCTTCCCTTCTTCCTGCTGGAAAGCTCGATTATCTGTTTCTCCCAGATCTCCCCAGATTCGATGATGTTCTCGGGTACCCCGAATACCTTCCACATGTCTCATGGCATGTGCTACGCCTAAATAAAAATTATCAAAAAAGGAAGGTGATAGCTGGAATATCAGTGGTCAAGCGCCCCTAGGACGCTTTCACGAACATGTCCTCATCGTCAAGTATCTTGAGGTCATGTAACTTGGCGTAATCGAAGTCCTCATCCAGCAGCAATTCTTTGATTTCAGATACATCAATCTTCTGACGGATGAGCTCTGCGAAGATACCGGCGTTCTCCACCTGGCCAATGCAAACAGCGCCCACCAATCTTCCGTTCTTGATGGCTATCTTCCGGTAGTAAGGTTTCTCGGGTTCCGATTTGGATAGGAACTCATAGGAATCATCTGGCTTTCGAAGTTTGGTGATGCCCATGCTGATCGAAGGAAGGCCAAATAACTCGACAGAGTTCATTCCCATACCTCCCTCGTACTCCACATCTCCACCGGCCATGTTCAGTCCAGCGACCTTTCCCTGCTCCACCGCGTTTGGCCATATGGCATGGATATAACGACCACCGTTGATCAAGTCCTTGGCTTCCGCCACGTCGCCCGCTGAGTAAATATTGGCGACGTTGGTCCTCATGTGATCGTCGACCAGAATGCCGTAATCGGTCTCCAGACCAGCATCCGCTGCCAGATGTATGTTCGGAAAGACACCTTTTCCAAAGACCACAATGTCGACCTCCAGGACCGCCCCGCTGGACAGCCTTACGCCCTCGACATGGTCTCCGCCCAGAATCTCTTCTACGCTGTTACCTGTTATTACGTGAAGGCTGTTCTCCTCGAGCCTTTCCTGGATGATTTTGGCACCCTCAGGGTCCATAGTCTGAGACATGACCTGCTTGGATGTGATGATGACGTAAGTCTCCATCCCTCTGGCGTGAAGGGCGTCCGCCGACTTGAGGCCCACTAACCCTCCGCCTAGAACCGCGGCCTTCTTTCCGGATTTGACCTCCTTGACTATCTTTTCCGCATCATCGAATTTTCTCAGCGTGAACACACCCTTCTTATCATGGCCAGGCATGTCGTAGACCACCGCGCTAGACCCCGTAGCGAGCATCAGCTGGTCATATCCAAGCTTGGATCCTCCCTCGAGCTCCACCCAGTTCTCTTCTGGCTGTATCTTGACAGCCTTCATACCCAGGAATGGAGTCACCTTCAGATCCTCATAGAATGTCTTGGGCCTGAACAGAAGGCCATCCTTTGTCAACTTTCCCTTTATGTAATAAGATGTGAGGCAGCGGCAGTAGGCGTACATATCCTCGTCAGATATTACGGCAATTGTCCCTTCACTGTCGAGTTTTCTTATACCCTCAATAGTGGCAATTCCCGCAGCGCTGTTGCCGATCACGATATATTTGAACTTATCCATTTTAACCAGGCTCCTCAGTGACCACCTCGACCACTATTCCAGTGGAGTCATCCACTTCCACAATCAGTATGGCATCGGTCTTGCAGGCCTCGACACAGGCTGGGGTCCTCCTACCCGGGCAGAAATCGCACTTGAGAATGATTTTCGAAGCAGGATCCCTCTTTATGGCTCCATATGGACAGGCCATGATGCACATCCAGCATCCAACGCATTTGTCCCCTTCATGAATGACCACTCCATCCTTTTCCTTCCTCAAAGCGCCTGTGATACAGGCATCCACACAACGAGGATTGGAACAATGCCGACATCGAAGAGCATATATTGCCCTCTTGGGGAGCTTCTTCTTTGATTCGCCGAAGGGTGCCCTCCGCTCTTCCTCGTCACGGATCCTGATACCTCTTTGTATCTTGATCCTAGACTTCGGTTTAGGGTCTTCCTTCGCTGCATCTGCAAGATTCTCAGACGAAGCATGCTCCTTCGCACATGCTATCTCACATGCCTTACATCCGAGGCACTTATCCAGATTAATCTTGATCTTCTTCAACACACACACCCCGAGCGTTTAACGAGATCTCTTTGTAAGTTAGTAAACAAGACCATTTTCTGAATATAGACCGTAGGTCCACGGATTTCAGAAATATAAAAATTTTCTCACCATCTATCGGCATTCGTCTAATCTCACCAAGAATGTTTTAGGCAATAACTAGATTTCGTAGCTACAACCGATTTCGTTTCGAATAATATGAAATTCGATTCGAGAAAAGCTTGGGTATTCTGTTGAAAATTGGAAGCAGGAGAGCAACAATGGAATTTTCTCCTTTTCGTTTCTGTCGGTTCATTGGTTGATTCTGGATTTCATGGGCGTTAATGGAAAGTTCTTAAAGGCGGGATAATCCATGGCGGATTGAGTAAGTAAACGAAAGGATGATAAAATGAAGGTTGCAGATAACATCCTTGAGCTGAGGTGCAACACACCGATGGTAAAGCTTAGGAATATTACCCCAAAGAGCGGAGCCCAGGTGCTGGTCAAGCTGGAGTTCTTCAATCCCAGCGCCAGCGTTAAGGATCGCATCGCCCTGTATATGATCGAAGAAGCCGAGAGACGCGGTGATCTAAAACCGGGTATGAAGATAGTGGAGGCGAGTAGCGGAAACACCGGAATCGCATTCTCCCTTGCGGCGGCGATAAAGGGATATCCCATTACCATCGTCATGCCCGAGAAGATGAGCGAGGAGCGGAAGATGGTCATCCGCGCCTATGGGGCAGATCTGGTCTTCACCCCGGGTACCGAGGTCGGGGTCGATCTTGCAATGGCCAAGGCCAAGGAGATACTGGAGAG
>DATKXF010000037.1:0-4484 GCA_035529155.1 Methanomassiliicoccales archaeon
ATTACAAGGTTGTTTACGTTCCCCAGGAAGATTCCCTTAGGGGTGTACACCTGGAGTCCAATGAACTCAGACGCTTCCTCCAACATCTGCAATCACAGTCGCTCGTATTGCAATTGCTTCTTAAAAATGCTTCGGAACTGGCCCCAATGCGTCAATTCCTCAATTTCATTGCTAAAATTCCATCTTTCGAAGGAGAATTTTCGTTCAATCTCCATAGGCTGTCGAAGCAAAAGGTTTTTAAAAGATTCCGTGGATTTGGTTTTGCACTAGGATTGCACAACCGATGGAGTGTATCCTTATGGACGAGATTGATAAGATCAAGAAGAAGATGATGGATGATATCATGACTGAGGCTTCTAAGGGAAACGGCTGGCCCACTGGACCAATCGAGGTGAACGACGGTAACTTCGGCGATTTTGTAAGGAAATATCCCATTACGGTGGTGGACTGTTGGGCTCCTTGGTGTGGACCCTGTAGGATGATAGCCCCTATTATCGAGGAGCTATCCCATGAGATGAAGGGGAAGATTGCCTTCGGCAAGCTCAACACCGACGAGAACCAAGGCACCGCGAGGGATTTCAACATCTACGCTATTCCCACCCTGCTGGTCTTCAGGGATGGTCAGATAATCGATCAGATCGTTGGAGCCTTTCCCAAGGAACAGCTAAAGCAGAAGCTGAACACCTTCATCTGAAACAAGAGAATATCTTACATTCTTCAAGAAATGGCTGGCCTTCCTGATGGCCCGGGTAGGTTGGACCATAGATTTTAAACTTTTAAATTAACTTCAAACTCTTCCACTCGAAATCTCTAAGAGGCACTTAAGACAATAGGAAGTGGGGAGATGCCTTGCAGACTGACGTTACAATAATCGGCTGCGGCCCGGCTGGGATCCAGGCCGCCATTCACTCATCCAGGAAGAAAGTTAGAACCATATTGATCGGGCATCCTGAGAAAAGTGCCATATTTGGCCATGAAGTCGAGAACTACTTTGGAATCAAGCTCATCAATGGTAGAGATCTGGTGGATGCTGGTGTTCACCAGGCGGAGCAGTTCGGTACCAAAGTGCTCAGGGAAGAGGTAGTGAAGCTCGAAAAAATAGACAATGGTTTCAAGGTCCTAACAGACCACGACAAAGAGATTATTACCAAAGCGATCATCCTGGCTCCTGGTATCTCCCGTAAGAAGCTTGGAGCAGAGGGCGAGAAGGAGTTCTATGGGCGTGGGGTGAGTTACTGCGCTCAGTGCGACTGCAACTTCTTCAGAGGGCGCGTGGTGGCTGTTGTGGGAGGGGAGAGCGAGGCCGCCGCCTCCGCACTGCTGTTGAAGGAGTATGCATCCAAGGTGTACTGGGTAGCAGATGAACTGCAGGTCGCCGAACCCTTAATGGCGAAGGTTGAGGAAAGCGACATCGAGGTCATTCACCCGGGGAAGGTCAAGAGAATTTTCGGTGATAAGCTGGTCACCGGGATCGAACTCGAAGACGGCAGGGTCCTAGAGGTCAAAGGGGTCTTCATCGAGCTTGGAGCCAAGAGCTCCATGGAGCTTGCTCTGGATATTAATATTATCCCAGATCCCTCTGGTAAGATCAAGGTTGATGAGGACTGCCAGACCGAGGTGAAGGGAGCCTTTGCATGCGGAGATGTCACTGGAAAACCATGGCAGCTAGCCAGGGCGGTGGGTCAGGGATGCATCGCTGGCGACAACGCCGCCAAGATGGTGAAAGGGGAATAGATCACATGTCATTGGTCAACGAGCTGATAGCCGGTATCCTTCGCGGTTCAGGAGGGTTCAAAGCCTCTCTACGAAAAGTTCTTGATGAGGATCTGGAGATGAGTATTCATGAGTTCTGCTCCCGGACTGGGATATCCCAGAGCACGATCTACAAGATCATGCAGGAGGGGAGGGAGCCAAACCTTCGCACCGTCAGGAACATCATATATGCCGTAAGGAAGCTTGAGAATCACCCAGGAGGCAACTTCATAGCGGTGATCGCCAGCCGCCCAGTCCTCAACACGATAGTGGAGAGGATTGTTCGAATTGGCGAAAAGAATGTCAGGGTGAAAGAATACCCCGCAACCACCATAGAGGAGGCTATAATCGCCGCGGTGAACGCTGAAAAGGATGGGGCGATAGCGGTGGTTTGTGCCCCAATCGTCGCCCCGACAATTGAAAAGCTATTAACTGTCCCTGTTACAATGATCATCCCCAAAGCGAGTATGCTCAAGGCTATTGAGGATGCGGCGGAGAAATCGGCTTAGATTCATTTGCCATGTTCTCGATCTCCGAGAGTATACTCTTCCTTAGAGAGGCGAATTCGACGTTGGCCCTGTCCCTTGGTCGAGGGAGAGTAATCTCGAAAATATCCGCGATAGTCCCTGGTCTGGGGCTCATCACTACTATTCTGTCAGATAGGTAAACGGCCTCATCTACGGAATGAGTGACAAATACCACAGTTTTACCTGTCTCCTTCCAGATCCTTAGGAGCTCCTTCTGCATCTGATTCCTGGTCTGGGCGTCTAAGGCTCCGAAGGGCTCGTCCATCAAGAGGATTGATGGGTCATTGGCAAGGGCCCGAGCAATACCGACTCTCTGTTTCATTCCACCTGATAACTCATAGGGATGAGAGTTCTCGAATCCAGAGAGGCCTACCAATTCTATGTATTTTTGAGAGATGGCATGTTTCTCTTCCTTGGTAACGTTCTTGATCTCGAGACCGAACTCAATATTCTTTCTAACGGTTCTCCAGGGGAACAGGGCGAATTCCTGGAAAACCATTCCTCTGTCAGAACCCGATCCCTCTATATTCTTCCCGTTGAGGAGGATTTGTCCGCCAGAAGGTTCTACAAGACCTGCGATGATTCTCAGGAGCGTGGTCTTACCACAACCCGATGGTCCAAGCACACAGACAAACTCCCCATTTCTCACTTTCAGATTGAAATTCTGGATGGCAACCAGAGTGTCCTCGTCCTTCTCGAATGTCTTCTCCAGATTCTCTATGGAAAGCACTACATCTGTCCCATCCATTTAGACACCCTCTTTTCAATGAAACGACTGAATCCGGTTGTAACCAAACCAAGGATAGCGATCACAATAAGTCCTGCGAACATAAAATCCCATTTTCCAATGTTGCTCTGTTGAATGATGTATTGACCTACTCCCCCTCCTCTGGCTCCAAAGAACTCCGCTGCAACTATGCACATCCAGCCTATGCCCAACCCTATTGTTATCCCGGTCATTAGATAGGGAACAGTCGACGGGAAGATGACCTTCCTGAAGAGGGTCGGCTTGCTTGAACCAAGTGTTCTTGCCGCATCCATTAGGATTGGATCCACACTCTTCACTCCGAAGATGACATTGGACAGGACTGGAAAGAATACACCGATGAAAATCGCTACGACTGGACCAGCTATGGAGCCAAGAACGATGAGCAGGAAAGGAATCCAGGCGATCGGCGGTATGGGCCGGAATATTTCAACGATTGGCTTGCCGAAATCTTCGGCTATCTTCGAGAATCCCATTATCAGACCAAGCGGGACTGCAATTACAAAGGCCAATGCAAAACCAAGAATGAAGCGCTGAAGGCTTGCCCAGATGTGATTCCACATTGAGAGACCTGTGGCCGGATCTGGCCCTTGGAAAACGGTAATGAAAGCGTCAAAGACTTTGCCAGGCGGTGGTAAGAATTCACTGTTCAATGCCGTGGATAGTACCTGCCAGAATACTACGAATGCGATGAGTGATATGATGGTGATTATTATGGTCCTGATGGCTTTGGGGTCTAAGAGTTTCGTGAACCATTGTACAATTCCATTGCGAGGAGGTCGATTCTCATTGGACTGGCCATCATCTATCATGGTCCCACTCATCTAATCCAAGCCTCTCAAGGGACTATATTTAACAGATTTAAAAAGTTTGTTAAAAGGTTTGAAAGGGGGTTTGAAGAAGTGCAGCTATTACGCTTGTTTGACCTTGAATCCCTGGCTGGTCAGGTAGTCCAGTAGAATCAGATGCTGGATGGATGAAACCCCAGGCGTGGCGAAGGTCTTCCCTTCGAAATCATCTATCGATGTGATCGATGGGTTTACGAAGATAGCAGATCCCTCTGTGTTTACGACAGACGCGAGACTTATGTCAACCCCTGCGTTCAGATGTTGAAGGATCGCGGGCGGGCTTCCCAGGTAACCTATGTCACACTGGCCTCCGGCAAAAGCGGTCATAATCGCACCACCGTTCCCATAACCACCAGGATTAGGGTCAATGATACCGATGCCGTACTTCACGAACAGGTTCTCCCCGCCACCGACAGTGATGTTCATCGCAACCACTCTAGCTAGCTGATGAACATCTCCAGTGAGATATGCGAGTCTCACCTGACCCAAGATGGTTTCGCTGGGCTGAACATCATCGATGTCCACCAACCACGCCGGGTTGATGAAGGAGGCGACGAAATCGCTGATGTTGGAATAACCCCTATCCTGGAT
>DATKXF010000038.1:0-2999 GCA_035529155.1 Methanomassiliicoccales archaeon
CCGCCCCATCTGCCACGAAGGCAACCAGGCCCATTCCAGACAGCCTGTCGCGAAGGAAATCCGCGTCCTCCGCCCCCCTGATATGTCGATATAGGGCCGATTCGTCCATGCTCTTGAAAAGGAGAGAAGCGCTCACTATACTGGGCAGCTCTTCTATGAACATCGATATTGCTGAAGATCCAGCTACCTTGCGTCCAAAGGCTGGAAGCCCCATGACGAAGCGGGCTTCAACCTTTCCTTGATCGACGAAAACTGAGGTCCTTTCCAGAATCTCCTGGCCAGGCCGATCGATGGCGATCAACCCGCCTTTACCAGTACCTCTGCTGCCTTTCGAGTATTTGCGGGTGGCCTCGTAGAATCTCCGGGCGATGAAATCCCTTAGCGCATTGGATCTGCTCCTTCCCGCGAAGGTATCCTTTGGAAAGCAGGCAAGGCTCTGAGGGACCACCACTCTGACTCGACTGGGAGTCGCGAATGGGTCCCCCTGAACATGGTCTATGAAGAGCGTGTAGAGATCAAAATCGTACTCTCCACGGATGTCCTTGTAAGCCTTGTATCCTCTTCCATCGATGCTATTGAGAATTTTCCTTAGATCAATGTCACTCTTCGTCATCCTGACCCTTCGGACTATCGTGATCGTCCATGATAATCCTTGTGCGGTCTTCTCCTAGAGCAATCTTCGCCTCAGGACACCCAAGCCTCCTTCATCGAATCAAAAAGGTTTTTCGTGTCAGTCCACAATAGTTACAAAAGGTGACATGAGCTTCGAAGAGGTGCTGGACGAGCAGGGCAGGGTAGTGGAGATAGAGCTGAAGAGATTCTTGGGAGAGGAGAGATTTGGAGGACACAGATACCATCGGTTGATCGGACAGCTCTATGATGCGATAGAGGAGTACTCCACCAGAGCCGGGAAGAGATTGGCCGCATGTTCCACACTGGTCACCTACGAGGGATATACAGGCCACATCGATGACAGGATCGTAAAGGTCGCTTGCGGCATCGAGTTGTACAGGCATTGCATCCTGGTCCATGACGATCTCGTGGACAAAGATGAAACCAGGAGGGGCGGTGGCACGCTGCACGTGATGATGGTAGGAGAGATGGACAACCGCTTCGGGGAGGGAACCGCGATCTTCGCAGGGGACATTCTCAACTCCTTGGCCCTCAAGCCCATCATCCACTCTGGATTCGAAGCTGAGAGTATCCTGGAGGTTGTGGATATGATCACCACAGAGTACCAGGAGGTCAATGAGAGCCAGATACTCGATCTCATGTTCGAATACACCTCCCCCGACATGAGGGAGTGGGAGGTCATGGCAAGCAAGAGGGCCGCCTCTTTGTTCAGGGCAACCCTCCTCGCGGGCGCTATCCTTGGCAAAGCCCCTGCTGAGGACTTGATCCTCTTGAGGGAAGCGGGGGAGCACATCGGCTTCGCTTTTGACATCCAGGATGACATCATCGATACCTTCGCGTCCGAGGAACAGTATGGAAGGGTGCCCTGCGGCGATATCCATAAGGGGAAGAAGCCTCTCCACATCGTCCTGGCGATGGAGAGGGACGATCGATTTGCCCAGTTGATGATTCAGTCCCGTGGGAGGGAGGATTTCGATGTGGATGAAGTCAGGGGCAGAATCATCGAATCGGGTGCTCTGGAGGCGGCGAAGGAAATCTCCAGACAGCATGCCGATATTGCCATGGAACGGATAATGGCCACCGACATGGGGGACCAATCAAAGGATTTCTTCATCTCTTTCATCGACTTTGTGAAGGAGAGCCTGGATTGGTATAATTAAAAATGAAAAGAAGAGAAAGAGGTTTACTGGGTTATTCGCCCGAGTAACGGATCTAGCTGAAGATCTGCGGACACGATACCGGTCTTCGCAACCAATAGGACCAACGACGGCGTGTCAGGCAATATCTGCAAAGCGAGAGGTCCCGGGATTTCTGAAATTGACAACTCGCTCAGCGCCGACAGTGTCGGAGTCGCGGACACCTCATTCGAGCGGGATCCGTAGCCGACATCGTTCGCCGCACTTACAGAGAAGTAGTATGTCTGGCCGCCGTTGAGGTTACTGAATGTGTACTGGTTGACGTTGCCAACCGTGAAGACATAGTACCAAGATTGACCTTCCATCATCCTGTAGACCTTGTAACCGGTTATCTGGGATCCACCATCATCAGCTGGAGGGCTCCAGTGCAGGATCACCGACTGGGTTCCGGTCTCGGTCCAGAGGTTCAATGGTTTGCCTGGCACGGTCACCACTGAGGATGACCTGGGCGTCGCGGACACCGTTCCAGTGAGATCTCCTTCACCGACCGCATTGACGGCGCTGACCTTGTAGTAGTAGGTCACGCCGTTCGTCACTGAGCTGTCGATCAATAATGTGCCACTCAGCGTGGTGAACAGGGGCATGTAACTCGAAGAGGTTCCGCGGTAGACCCTGTATCCCGAAATGGGAGAGCCACCATCATCGGCGGGCTTGATCCAGGTCAGTGTGACCGTTCGATCCCCAGATGATGCCGACAACGAGAGGGGTGCGGACGGTGTCTCTATCTGAGCCATTGGTGTGGCCGACACTGTAGATGTGCTTGACCCCTCGCCGGCAAGGTTCACGGCGGTTATCCTGTAGTAGTAGGTCTGCCCGTTGACAACAGAGCTGTCCTCGTATCCAAGTCCGGAGACCTGTGCGATGAACGACTGAGTCGACGAGGAGGTTCCCCTGTACACCTTGTAGCTGGTGATCGATGATCCCCCATCGTTTGAGGGAGTTTGCCAGCTCAGGCTCACCTTGCCGTTTCCACCGACGGCGTTGAGGTTCTGCGGGGAAGAGGGAACTGAGATGCCTCCTCCCGGTGTCACCGTTATCTCCCCACTTATCGGTCCATAACCAAGATCATTCTTGGCGCAGACGGAGAAGAGGTAGGTGGCTCCATTGGTCAACCCGCTGAAGGTGTAAGAGGTCTGGACCCCTATTGTGTAGACGTAGGACCACGAAGCC
>DATKXF010000039.1:0-9582 GCA_035529155.1 Methanomassiliicoccales archaeon
CTCGACGCCAAGACCGTGGTCATGATCCAGTGTGTCGGGTCCCGGACCGAGGACAACCCGATGTGCAGCCGCATCTGCTGCACGACCGCCATGAACAACGCGATCAGCGTCAAGAGGAGCAGCCCAGAGTCAAATGTCTACATGTTCTACAAGGACATCCGGACCTACGGCTTCAAGGAGGATCTCTACAGGGAAGCCGGAGAGCTTGGCGTGAAATTCATTCGGATGCCGGACGACGCCATGCCAGATATGACCCTGGAGGAAGGGATCATCGAGGTCTCCGCCATGGACGTGGTCCTGGGCGACGAGGTATCAATACGACCAGATCTGGTGGTTCTCTCCACAGGTATAAAGCCCAATCCCGACAACGAGGAATTGGCGAGGATGCTCAAGGTCCCCCTCAGCAAGGACGGTTTCTTCCTGGAGGCCCACATGAAGCTGAGACCGGTGGACTTCGCCACCGAAGGAGTGTTCCTGGCAGGTCTTGCCCATTGGCCCAAGCTCGCGGACGAGAGCATCGCCCAGGCGGCGGGAGCCGCGTCCAGATCAATAATGGTGATCTCAAAGGACTCCATCGAGGGTGAGGCTACAATAAGCTACGTGGAGAAGGTGAAATGCCGGGGCTGCGCAAGGTGCGAAGCGGTCTGCGAGTTCTCCGCCATCACTGTAATGGAAGAGGAGCCAGGTATTTTCAAAGCCAGCATCAACCCTGCGCTCTGCAAGGGTTGCGGCACATGCGCTGCGACCTGCTGCAACGGGGCCATCATCAGCAAGCATTTCACCAATGAGCAGATACTTGCAATGGTCGAGTCCTGCCTTGAGGGGGTAGGATATTGATCACCTTCGAGCCGAGGATTGTGGCCTTCTGCTGCAACTGGTGCTCCTACGCCGGTGCTGATCTGGCAGGAGTAAGCAGAATGCAGTATCCGCCCAGTGCCAGGATCATCAAGGTGATGTGCAGCGGAAGATTGGAACCGCAGTTCATCCTGAGAGCTTTCGAATTGGGAGCAGACGGTGTGCTCGTGGCCGGCTGCCACATAGGTGATTGTCATTATATCGCAGGAAACGAGAAAGCTAAAGTGAGAGTTGAAATGACCAAGGAACTTCTGGATGTTCTTGGCGTGGACAGCAGACGATTGAGGCTGGAATGGATTTCCGCGGGAGAGGGGTCCAAGTTCGCTGAGACCATGCAGAACTTCACCGAACAGCTGAAGGAACTCGGCCCAAGCCCCTTGAAGGAGGTGATCTAGTGACTAAGATCGAGGAGTTCATCGAAGAGACAGGAGCCTTCGACTGCGTGGAGTGCGGAAAATGCACCAGCCTGTGTCCAGTTGCGAATCTGAATTCCAATTTCGCCCCCCGGTTGATAGTGGTCAAGGCCCAGGAAGGTCTAGAATCAGAGATCAAGCGAGACAAGGACATCTGGTCATGCATAACCTGCGAGATCTGCAACGACATGTGCCCCTACGAGGTGGATTTCTCCGGTTTCATCCAGAGAATGAGGGTCGAGGCAGTGGGAATGGGCAATGTCCCAGTTTGCTCGGAAGCAGGGGCGGTCCAGACCATGCAGAGGATCACGAGCATGGGGCAGAAGCAGAACAGGCTTGCCTGGCTCACTGATGATCTGAAGGTGAGAGAAAAGGGCGATGTCTACTACTTCACGGGATGCGCCTACCAACTCGGCATCCTTTTCCATGACAAGGCATCCGAACTGAAGGAGATCCCCGCGAACGTGGTGAGGATAATGAACGCCGCGGGAATCGAGCCAGTGGTATCCAGCAAGGAGGTCTGCTGCGGCCATGATCAACTATGGTCTGGGGAAGAGGTAGCCTTCATCGACCTGATGGAACAGAACGTGGAGATGATCAAGGAGACCGGAGCCAAGAAAGTGGTCTTTTCGTGCCCGGAAGGCTTCAGGACCTTCAACATCGACTATCAGGGGTTCCTGGGAGACATGGACTTTGAGATTCTGCACATCTCCGAGTTCCTCATGGACCTGATAGAAGAAGGGAAGCTGGAGTTCAAGGAGACCGATGAAACGGTCACTTACCACGACTCCTGCCGGTTGGGAAGGCACGCTGGCGTTTACGACATGCCAAGGGATCTGCTCGATGCCATGGGGGTCGAGCTGGTGGAGATGGCTAGCTCTCAGGAGAAGGCCTTGTGCTGCGGGGTCAACGCGTTCACCAACTGCAACGAAGCCTCACGTCAGCTCCAGATGATGAGGCTGCTCGAGGCCAAGCAGACGGGAGCAGACACGATGCTCACCTTTTGTCCCAAGTGCGTCATACATTACAACTGTTTACTTTCAATGGAGAAAAAGCCCATTGAGCTAGAGAAAATTGATATCAAAGTCAAGGACTTCAGCAACTTCGTGGCTGAACATTTAAAGGAAGGTGATTGAGACGGAGACCGATGAGATGGATAATCCGGACAAGAGATATCTAATGGTGGAGCTCTCCTGCAAGGACTTCAAGTGCAACCCCTGCACGTATCCAGACTGCCAGCGCTACGTGCGCTTGACAGAGAAGCCCAAGGTAACCACCAAAGCGTTTGAGGTAGATGGCCCACCCGTAAGCAAGGATGGGTACCGGCAATGGTACATGTTTGTTGAACTGGCTTGTTCAGAGAAGCAGTGCGATCCATGTACTTACCCCAATTGTCAGAGGTACAAAAGGGAAGTCATAGACAAGAAGAAATTCAAGGTAAAGACTGTGGAATTGAAGAAATCTGGAGATCTTACAGAGATCTTCGAGGTAGGGGAGTAGGAGCCATTCTAAGGCTGGGTATCATGGAGTTAGGCAGATGGTCGCAAAAGTGGTCAGGTGCAAGATACCCATGTCACAGAAAAGAATCCACTTTCCAAAGAGAAAATCTTGTGATATTACCTGACGGAGGAAAGAAAAATGGAAAAATCGGTGCTGGTAATTGGCGGTGGCATCGCGGGGATACAGGCCTCCTTGGACTTAGCGGACAAGGGAGTCATCGTGCACCTGGTGGAAAAGGAGCCCAGCATAGGTGGCCGAATGGCCCAGCTGGACAAGACCTTCCCTACTAACGACTGCTCGATTTGTATACTCGCTCCGAAGATGGCTGATTGCTATGGACACCCCAACATTAACGTGATGACCTGTTCTGAATTGGTCAACCTCGAAGGTGAGAAGGGCAAATTCAATGTCAGGGTCCTGAAGAAGGCCAGATACGTTGATGAATACAAATGTACGGGGTGTGGAGAATGCTTGGAAAAGTGCCCCACGAAGGACATTCCTAATGAGTGGGAGCAAGGATTGTCGACTAGGAGGGCGATCTACATGCCTTTCATGCAGGCGGTTCCCAGGGCGGCTATCATAGACCCTGAGAACTGCAGGTACCTCAAGGATGGAAAGTGCGGGGTCTGCAAGAAGGTCTGCAAGAGGGAGGCTGTCGACTACGAGATGAACGATGTCATGATGGAGTTCGATGTCGGGGCGGTGGTTTTGGCCACTGGTTACGACGTCTGGGACCCATCGACCTCAACTGAATACGGTTATGGACGGGTTGCCAATGTGTTCACTGCCATGGAATACGAGCGCATTATCAACGCTGCTGGACCGACCCACGGACACATCCAGAGGAGGTCCGACGGGAAGGAGCCTAAGCGCATCGCGTTCATCCAGTGCGTTGGGTCGAGGAACATTCAGACCGGTCATCCCTACTGCTGCGCCGTATGCTGCATGCACGCCACCAAGGAAGCCATGCTGGCTAGCGAGCACATTGAGGGAATCGAGACCACCATATTCTACAAGGATATGAGGGCCTGTGCCAAGGGATTCAACGAGTATGTCGAGAGGGCCAAGGCCGACTACAACGTCGAGTACATCAATTCTGATGCCACCGTCCAGGGAGAAACGGACAATGGAAACCCCATAGTCTCCTACGACGTGGGAGGCAAGTCACGACAGAAGGAGTTCGACATGGTCGTCCTCGCGACAACCCTGGTGCCGAACGAGAAGAACGCCAAGCTGGCCCAGGCACTGAGTGTGGATCTCGATAAGTTCGGCTTCTTCAGGGTGAAGGAAGGAACCTTCCAGCCTGTCGAATCGACTCGCCCAGGGGTTTATCTGGCGGGCTACTGTGCTGGCCCCGTTGACATTCCTGAATCTGTAGCCATGGGTTCGGCCGCCGCTGCCAAAGCGGTGGAGGACCTGGTTGAGGGCAGGAGGATATTTGCATGAGCAATGAGGAGATCAGAATAGGAGTTTTCATTTGTCACTGTGGAACCAATATCGGCGGGTTCGTTGATGTCCCCGCGGTGACCGAGTATGTCAAGTCCCTGCCCGATGTGGTCTATGTCACCGAGAACCTGTACACCTGCGCTGAGGACGGCCTTTCCAACATAAGGGGTACCATCAAGGAGCACAACTTGAACAGGGTCGTGGTTGCTTCGTGCACTCCAAGAACGCATGCGCCGTTGTTCCAGAGCACCTGCGAGTCCGCGGGACTGAACAAGTATCTGTTCACCTTCGTCAACCTCAGAGAGCATTGCTCCTGGGTGCACATGAAGGAGAAGGACAAGGCTACCGAGAAAGCCAAGGAACTGGTTCGAATGGGGGTCGCAAGGGTCAGACTTCTGAAGCCTCAGGAAGAGGCGCGCATCGAAGTCGAGTCTTCGGCCCTGGTCATCGGCGGCGGGGTTGCAGGCATGTCTGCGGCGATCTCCATCGCGGACATGGGATTCCCGGTCACATTGGTCGAGCGGGAAGCAGAGCTCGGGGGCTTCGTGAGGAACCTGGGATGCCTGTGGCAGGGTCGACAGGACCCCATCGAGGCGCTTCAGCCAATGATCTCAAAGGTCACGGAACACAGGAACATCGACCTTTGCCTCAACTCAGAGATGCTGACAGCTGACGGTTTCATCGGCAACTTCGACATCACGATCGACACCAAGGATGGTCAGGTCTCTAAGAAGGTCGGTACCATTGTGGTGGCCACCGGCGCACTTGAGTACCTGCCCGAGGGGTTCTACGGTTACGAGACGTACGACAACGTGGTCACTCTGACCGAGTTCGAGATACTTGCCAAGAACAATAAGCTCCCCAAGGTGAGCAGCATTGCTTTCATCCAGTGCGTTGGATCGAGGGGACAGGACAAGACCTACTGCTCAAGGATCTGTTGTAACGTTGCCATCAAGAACGCAATCAACCTGGCGGATAACTGGAAGAACATGCTGGGCCTTGAGGGCGAAGAGGGAGAGGCGGTGGAAGCCATTCCCGTGGAGAAGAAGGCACCAGAAGAGGTGTTGGAACGCAGGCGCAGCAGGCGCCGTGGTCGCAGAGGAGGCCGTGAGGAAGGCGAGGGCGAAGAAGCCCCGGCAGCTCGAAAGGAAAAGCTGGACATCGCCATATTCAACCGTGACATCATGTCCTATGGTGTTGAGCACGAGCTGAACTTCAACAAGGCAAGGGAGAAGCACATTCGCTTTGTCAGGTACACTCCAACGAACAAGCCAAAGGTCTTGCTTCAGGACGGAAAACTTGTGATCGACTACTGGCACGAGACCCTGCAGCTGCAGAGGCAGATGCCAGTGGACATGGTCGTGCTGTCAACCCCACTCATCGGTCAACCCGATTCTAGGGTTCTCTCGAAGATGCTGAAGGTCCCCATTGGACAAGAGGGATTCTTCCTGGAGGCCCATGTCAAGCTGAGGCCGGTGGACTTCGCCACCGATGGTATCTTTGTGGCAGGCACCTGCCGCGGTCCGGCTGACATCCCAGAGGCAGTTTCTCAGGGCCTGGCTGCAGCGTCAAGAGCAGCAATACCACTGGCCAGGGGATATGTCCAGCCCGAGACCCTTACCGCGTTCGTGCAGGAGGACATCTGCACTGGCTGCGGAACATGTATCGAGGTCTGCCCCTATTCCGCGATCAGGAAGAATGAGGACGACATCGCCGAGGTCATAGTGGCGGCGTGCAAGGGATGTGGCTGCTGTGGAGCGACATGTCCAGAGGGCGCGATCATGATGTCACACTACACCGACGAGCAGCTGCTTGCCGAGGCAAAGGCAGCCCTTCAGGAGGTGCTACAATGAGTGATTTCGAGCCAAAGATAGTGGCGTTCCTTTGCAACTGGTGCTCCTACGCCGGCGCGGACCTGGCAGGAGTAAGCAGGTATCAGTACCCCACCAACACCAGGTCGGTGAGGGTCATGTGCAGTACCAGAGTCTCGTCGCACATCGTCCTGGAATTGCTAAAGGAAGGGGCGGACGGCGTGATGATAACAGGTTGTCACATCGGCGACTGCCATTACATGAGTGGCAATTACTACACCGAGAAGCGCGTGGCCATGATGAAGAAGCTGCTGGAACTTGCAGGAATGGATCCCAACCGGGTAAGGTTGGAATGGGTCTCAGCCTCGGAGGGTGAAAAGTTCGCCAACGTGGTTACTGACTTCGTCAACCAGATCAAGGAACTCGGACCTTCACCCGTGAGAAAAGATGACAAGCTCATGAACCGCCTTGAAGCGGCCACGGAAGCCGCCAAATACTTCAGGCTCAAGGTGCTGAACGGCAAGGACATCAAACTGACTGAAAAGGGAAACGTGTATGGTGACATCCTAGACAGTGGAGAATTCGACAAACTGATGGAGAATGCTGCCGAGGACGAGTTCCTGCGGAGCCTTATCCTCCAGCTGACGAAGGATGAGGCCTTCTCGGTGAAGGAGCTCGCCAAGGAGATCGGCAAGTCCACCGAGGAAACGCTGGAGCATATTGTCTCACTGAGGTCCAAGAACCTTCTGGCACTTGACCGGATCGATGATATGACACCCAGATACAAAGCCATTCTGGTAGGAGGTGCCTGAAATGTCTGAGAAGGTAGGAGCGGTGATGGTCATCGGGGGCGGCATCTCCGGTGTCCAGACTGCACTGGATCTAGCGGACTCTGGCTTCAAGGTCTATATGGTGGAGAAGAAACCCAGCATCGGCGGCGTGATGGCCCAGCTGGACAAGACCTTTCCCACTAATGATTGTGCGATGTGCATCATGGCACCCAAGCTCGTCGCCGCTGGAAGACATCACAATATAGAGATAATTAACAACGCTGAAGTACAGCTCATCAACGGCAAGCCGGGCGACTACATGGTCACACTCAAGAGGAAAACGCTTCGGGTCGACCTGGAAAAGTGTACCGGGTGTGGAGTCTGCGCGGAGAAGTGTCCGGTAGAGACCACCGACGAGTACAACGAGTACATGAAGAAGAGGAAGGCAATCTATGTCATGTACCCCCAGGCCGTGCCTCTGGTGTACGCCATCGACAAGGACATGTGCATTGGCTGTGGGATCTGCGCCGAGGAGTGCCGAGCCAAGGCGGTGACCTACGAGGCCCAGGACGAGGCCTTGGAGATCAGCGTAGGCGCGGTGATCCTGGCAACGGGATTCGACGAGTTCGACGCCACTCAGAAGAAGGAGTATGGCTACGGGGAGTTCAAGAACGTGGTTACCAGCATCGAGTTCGAGAGGATGCTGTCAGCAACGGGCCCCTACTTCGGTCTCGTTCTCCGTCCATCTGACGGTGAGATACCCCGGAAGGTCGCGTTCCTGCAGTGCGTTGGTTCAAGGGACGAGAAGGTAGGGAACACCTATTGCTCGTCCGTGTGCTGCATGTATGCGCTAAAGGAAGCGATCATCGCGGGAGAGCACACCGAGGGGCTGGAGCCACACATCTTCTTCATGGATGTCCGTGCCTTCGGAAAGGAGTTCGAGGACTACCGCAAGCGCGCTGAGGAGGAGTATGGGATAACCATCTATCGCGGAACGCGTGCAGCGAGCGTGGAGGAGGACCCCGAGACCAAGAATCTCATCGTCAGCTATTCCCTAGGTGGAGAGATCCACAGGGAGGAGTTCGACATGGTGGTCCTTTCCGTCGGTCTCTGTCCTCCCAAGGACGCCAAGGCGATGAGCAAGCGTCTGGGATTCGCCCTCAACAAGCACGGCTTCTGCTCGACCACCGTGTGGGATCCGCTGTCCACCACCAAGGAGGGCATCTTCGTCACCGGTGCCTTTGGGGCGCCCAAGGACATCCCCACGAGCGTGGCGGAGGCCTCCGGTGCCGCTGCTAAGGCAGCCGCGATAATCTCGAGCGAGAGGGGCAAGCTGGCTACGGTCAAGGTATTTCCTGATGAGATCGATGTTGCGGAGGAAGAGGCCCGGATCGGGGCGTTCATCTGCCACTGTGGTATCAACATCGGAGGCGTGGTCAACGTCCCCGAGGTAGTGGAATACTGCAAGACCCTGCCCAACGTGGTGTACGTGGAAGAGAACCTCTACACCTGCTCAGCCGACACCCAGGAGAAGATCAAAGACATGATCAAGGAGCACAACCTCAACAGGATCCTGGTCGCATCCTGCACACCAAGAACGCACGAGCCATTGTTCCAGAACACCATCAAGGAGGCTGGACTCAACCCTTACCTGTTCGAGCTGGCCAACATCCGTGACCAGTGCTCCTGGATCCACATGCATGAGCCCGAGAAGGCGACCAAGAAGGCCAAGGACCTTGTCCGCATGGCCGTTGCCAAGGCTCGCCTGTTGGAGCCTCTGACCAAGTCAGAGCTTCCCGTCACACAGTTCGCCCTCGTCATCGGAGGCGGTCTGGCTGGGATGACCGCCGCTCTGGAGTTCGCGGCTCAGGGATTCCCTGTGGATCTTCTCGAGCAGACGGACTCACTGGGCGGCAATCTCAAGCAGGTCTACATCCGCCAGGATGGCAAGACCGGCCCAGAGGTCGTCGACGAGCTGATATCCAAGGTCATGGCCAGCGACAAGATCACTGTGCACCTGAACACCAAGGTACAGGACGTCACCGGGTTCGTGGGTAACTTCAAGGTGACCACCACCCAGGGCGAGATCGACACCGGGGTGATCGTTGTAGCGACCGGTGCTGAGGAGTACAAGCCAACCGAACACTTCTATGGAGAGGATGATCGCGTGGTCACCCAGCGTCAGCTGGCAAAGAAACTGGCCGAGAAGCCTCTCGACGCCAAGACCGTGGTCATGATCCAGTGTGTCGGCTCTCGCACCGATGATAATCCAATGTGCAGCCGCATCTGCTGCTCCACTGCCATGAACAACGCGGTGAATGTGAAGAAGCAGAGCCCTGACACTGATGTGTATGTTTTCTTCAGGGACATCCGGACCTACGGTTTCCGCGAGGACCTCTACAAGGAGGCGGGCGAGCTGGGAGTCAAGTTCATCCGCATCAAGGACACCGAGATGCCCGAGGTCACAAAGGATGGCGACAAGCTGGTCGTAACGGGACACGACATCATCCTCGATGAGGATATCTTGATACCCACGGACATGGTGGTACTGAGCACCGGAATAAGGCCTCATCATGAGAACGAGGCTCTGGCCATGATGCTCAAGGTACCCAACTCCAAGGACGGATTCTTCCTGGAGGCACACATGAAGCTGAGGCCAGTGGACTTCGCCACCGAGGGTATTTACCTGGCAGGTTTGGCACATTGGCCCAAATTCGTGGACGAGACCATCGCCCAGGCTGCCGGTGCGGCCGCCAGGGCCATGACCGTGATCTCTAAGGACACCCT
>DATKXF010000040.1:0-11939 GCA_035529155.1 Methanomassiliicoccales archaeon
ATATCCAAGTGAAAAGGATCCGCATGGGGGATTTGACCTTGAGCGCTTTTGACTGCGCGGTGCTCATCAAGGGAATGGCCCACCTAATCGCGCTGGGCTGTGATCAGCGGGATGAAGCGGTGAGGGCCGGAGCCGCGGGAGCCACCACGCTGGTGATGAGAGAAGGCGAACTCTCCTTTCCGGAAGATCCTTATAATCCCACCAATGATCAGCGGAAATCTCTTTTCGAAGCATTCGAAATTGAGGAGAACGATGTGATCATTGTAGGATCGGGGCTCTCCTACGAATTCGCTGAAAAGGGAGCTGTCTCGGCGGCTCTCGCTTTGGGATCCGATTCTGAACAATGTTGGCAAAAAGGAACTCAGATAATCTCAAGAGATACGGGCCCAGAAGAACTAAAGTGTCTCGCACTGGCTATTCACGAACTCGTTGGAAGACTCCCTGTATCAATGAGAAGCAGAAATCAGTACGGCGTAAGGTGCGAGGGAGGCGGAATAATCGATACTGATTACACTGGCCCAGTGATGGAAGAGGCTCTTAGAAGGAACTGCATAGTCAGGAAGACCGCTCCCCACGGTGCCTATGCTGGTGTCCCCGTGGTCGCGGTCCCCATAATGAAGGACAAGGAAGCCGTAGCCGTCATCGGCGTGGTGGATATAACCAAGGGCCCTGTTTTCGAGATCCTTCACCGGATAAAGAGAGATCGGGAAGAGTGATTATTTGAACGCTTCAGATGAACTGGGAGAGCCTTCAGTTAAGGCTCACGTTGAGGCTGGTGTCTGTCGCTTTGGTTGCTACATATCGGCCTACTTGATAGATGGGAAGGTCAGATTTGAAATAGAGAGCGAGTGTCCTAGTGTGAGGAAATTCAATGATGCTCTTGGGGATGTGGAGCCCTTCTCAGCCCTCAAGATGCCTTACTTCGAGAACAAGGTCTTTGGAATTGCGGGTGAGATCCTGTCACATGCAACTTGCCCCCTCCCGATAGCTGTGATAAAATGCGTTGAGGTGGCTTCTGGTCTAGCTCTTGCCAGGGACGTTTCAATAGAGTTCAGTCTTTGAGTCTAATCCTCTGCTCCATCATCAGATAAAATCTCGTCTATGATCGGCGACCAGATTAGAGCACTAGGACCACCGAGGTATAATGCAACGTCCATCGCCTCCCTTAGATCATCCTTGGAGGCACCGGCCTCCTTTGCACGGTCGGCATGGAACTGAAGGCAGGTTTCGCACCTGATTAAACATGAAAGAGCTACCGCTATCAGTTCTTTCTCCCTCACAGTGAGCGCTCCAGATTTAAAAACCTCATTCTTCAACTTGTACAGGGCCCTAGCGACGGGCGGCCTCTGCTTTGCCAGTAGTGCCAGGCTCATGGCTCTTGCATGGAAACGCTATGTATAAAATACCTCAGGTGTTTCCCCAATTGGTATGACCGCGCTTGAGGATGTTGTTGGACTCCTTCGAACAATGGAGGGAGTCATCGAGGTATTCCCCGTCGACGGGGAGGTAATGGAGAAACTGAACCAGATCGAGTCTAAGATCAAGGCTACCCTGGACCTTGACGTCAAGAACACTGGGGTGGAAGAATGTTTGGCACGCAAGCACGTGATATGCATCATTAAGGATAACCGGTTCAGGCCGCCTCCAGAACCAACGGTGTTGCTGGTCGGAGATGATGGACTAATAATGGGCAAGGAGATCGTACCTTCTGATCACACCAACTACCATGAAGATGATAATGTGGTTTTCCTCTCCGATGACTTCATCATATACAAGAATCTCAAGCCCAAAGAGAGAGAATACTTCCTCATGCCCCCGGTAAGCTTCCCTGAGGTGGAGGCATTGGAGGGAATCTGCAACGTCGTGTCGTGCAGCCCATCCCCTCTGGGTGATTTGAGCCTCAGGAAATCACATGGAATGAACGACGACCCCCATCTTGCAAGCATACTTGTAGGATTTAACATGGAAATCTGAGAATCTCAATTTCCCCGAATGGAGAATAGGATCTCCTTATTTTCATTCAAATGCGTATAGAGCGATAGCTGAGACACGCAATTAAAAAATAAAAGAATGGGGAAATGGTTTTTAAGTTCCGTCCGGTGTGATATCGCCGTAGTCTGTAAGGAATTCCACCATGCCTTCGCGCATGTCGCGGAGTTCCTCTAGCTTCTCATCCAGAGTCTTATCCTTCCCGGTGACACGCTTGTACTCATCCGGGGACGCCTTCTCCAGCTTTCCAACATCATAGTAAAGGTCAGTAACGTCGAGCAGAGCCCAAGTTGCTTCCCCCTCATCCTTGATGTCCTGGATGATACCGACGGTCCCGGTGTTCACGTACCTGGCGTAGTCACCAACTTTCAAAGGATCACTCCGGAGGTATTACAGCTGTTCTCTCACCAGCAGGCCTGAACTCCCTCAGACCGCCGCGGCCGAACTCCCTCGTGATGTTTGCCCAGTCAAAGGGCAGGCTGGGATCGGCGAAAGCGACCTTGATGAGTGGGCTGCAGACATAGGCATCTCCCCTCGCCACGTGTGCGGCGTTGGGGATACCAGTGTATCCACTCTGGTGACCCACGTTCATCGCAGAGTTGGGGTAGTTCGCTCCACGGATCTCCATGGGCAGACCCTCGTCGCTCCTGTAAGAGAGCGAGTTAGTCGCACCGCACTGGTCCTGTAGGTCGTAGCCGTAGAAGCCTAGTCTACCGGTCCTCTCCTTGTGCTGGATCATCGACAGGTACCAGCAGTTGAGACCAGCGTCTGCGTTACCGGTTGCCATCGCACCAGCGATACCGGAAGCAGCAGCGGCAACATTCGCCCTCTGGGATCCACCGAAGTGAGCTTCCATAGCGGCGGGGTACCTCTCGTACATCTCAAGAGAGTAGGTGTTGACCTCGGTCGCCAGCTTCATGAGCCTGTCGATCTCGGGCTTCATACCGATGTAGCCACCGTACTTGTCCTTGATCAGGTCATCAGCCCAGTAGCAATAGTCCTCCAGGATATTGTCAGTATAGGCGGCGGTCGCATACTGGGTGAAACCGACACCACCGGACATGTATCCACCGAGGTACATCTGGTCGTAGATTACCGCACCAACTGCTACGGATTCTAGAGCGGCCCTGACGGGGTCGTCTGGGTACTTCGCATATGACTGGGTCATATCAGCGAGGAAACCGAAGGGCAGACCACCAGGCTCGTTAGCAGCACGGGCTCTCCTGGCGGGCATCATGGTGGACATCTGCAGCAAAGCGGCGTGCTTGGACGCGTATGCGAAGTCAGCGATAGCCGCTTCACCGGCCGCCAGCTTATAGGCGGAAATGAAAGCCATCGAGATCTGCATACCGGACCACCTGGAGACGGTACCTCCATCCATGGCCCTTCCGACGATGGTTGGGACCCTTACGCACTGGTACAGGCCCTTGCCCACGGCAGCCTTCAGCTGCTCTGCCTGGTCCTCGGGGAACTCCTTGTTGATGTCAATACGGTATGACTTGTCGATCTGATCCATCAGTTCGTCGTCACCGCTGAACACCTTGACATAGCAGTCCCAAGCCAGGGCGGGTGAAATCTCAGCCATGTGCTCCTGAACGACCGCGCCACCAGGCATAGTGTGGTTAACGGTCTCCAAGTAGTGGTTGATTGTCTCGGGAGTAACCTCGACGCCGAGCCTCCTCTCCAGCACCTGGTGGGCGATGTCCAGACCGACAATGACGGTCCTCCTGATGTCGTCCCAGCACTGCTGCATAGCAGCGTTGTTTATGACATGCAGGTCATCGGGCTCCACGAACAGGTCCGTGTGGGAGAGCTGGTAGGGCATCCAGGATCTCTGACCAAGGGGCACACCGATATCCTGATTCATCATCGGGATACCGCGCTCCTTGGCGATCTTGTTCGCCTGCTCCACGAACTCCCTCTTCCTGGCGGACTGTCTCCATCCACCGAAGGTGTAGAAGTGGGTGTTAACCTCTGTGGGTTCCTCTGGGAACTTCTTCTTGCAGGCCTTGATGAAAAGCTTCTCCTTTTCTACTGCCATCTTGATCACTCCTTAACCTTCCATGGCTGGAATCCACTCAGGGTTCTGAGCTTGTGGATTCTGAGGTTCACGTTGGTAACCTCTTCGTCGTCGTTCATGTCCACGCCATCGGCACGGAAGATCGTAGTTCGGGCTCTCAGGTCGTCATCGCTAGCGGGCTTTCCCACGGAAACGCGAACGTCCAATGGAATACCTACCTGGTCCTTGGTGTACTCGACCTCACCCTTCGCAGCGTTCCACTCGTACCTCTGCCAAGCGTCGAACATAAGACCGTTCTCGTCAAGACGGCAGGCGTGACCATGAACGGTCGCACCCCTGATACCAGTCTTGGCAGGGTCGAAGGTCTCGTTCTCGATCAGGTTCTTAGCAAGCTTCTCAAGGTCCCTCTCCCTCATCTCGATGATCTGCCTTCCGGAAAGGGTACCAGTATCGATACCTCTCCATCTGGACAAATACATCCATGCCCTCACATATGGGGCAATGGGGGCGAAGTAGACAGAATCGGTAAACTGAACATACCTTATTCTGTCCCCAGCCTTGGCTCCCTCAAGGGGCGTGACCATTTGCCTGATGGGGCAGTCTGGTTCGGTTCCCTCCTCAAGGGGCGGGTGGGTGCTCATATACTCTGAACCTGGGGTCCTGTGTCCGAGAATCTTGACGACATCCTCCATTGCGACCTCACGGAGCTTCTTCATCTCCACAGTGGGGTCCATGAAGCGTCGCCTGTTCTTGGCAGGAAGGGACTTACCCGGGTAGAATTGTCTCTTATACGCCATCTAAATCACCTCAATCCTCTCAAATAGTCAGTAAGGGACGGCTTAAATTTCGAATATCTTCCAACTTCAAGGTAGAAATCGAACGGCAGGGTTTCCTCACATATCCGCTCGATTTCTTCACTCACTTCCTGTACGTAGTCAATATCGTCGACCTCGACAAATATCCTTCCAACCTGAACCCGGAGTTCCATCTTCTCCCCTTTGACCTCAATGACCCTCCTCTGGGGATGGTCCACCTTGTGTCCCTTTCCGGGACCGTAATTGACGACAACGGGAAGGCTCTCTCCGTGCAGGTTGATCTGTCGTACATGTTTCAATCCGTGTATCCTGTTCAGCAACTTCTCCGTAGTGTCAGCATTGAGCAGACGCTTGGGGAAGATCATGATTTCAGGAAGTGGTACAGGTTCTGTAGAGATATCCGACATAAGCCACCCTCACTTTAGCTTCGCAGCCTCCTCGGCGACTACCTGAAGCGGTGAGTTAAACTCGCGTATCTCACCAAATACGTCCTTAATCAAGCCAGATGTCATCTCAGGAGAGAACATCTGCGTACCGGCATCCAGAGCGCAACCAGCAGCAACCGCGGGGATAAGGAATCCCTTGGAGTGCCTAGTCACGATGTGGTTCCCATGGAACAGACCAGGACCGCCACCACCATAGATCGAGTGGGAGAAGAATGACATACCCACACAGGTACCCATGGCACGACCGAAGTCGACACCGGGTAGACCAGTCTCGTGCTCCAGAAGGTCACAGAAGTACAGACAGGTGGACGGTATGCCCTGTGAAGCCCTAGCAGCACCAATGTTCACCATGATTGCGGCGAGCATTCCAGCAGCAGCATAGGCATTCCACATAGGGATGTCCGCTGTCATATAGACCTTGTATCCGGAAGGCAGAGTCTCCTTCACTTTCACTATCTTGTTCTCGATGGCCCTCTCCATGAGAGACTCGATAACGGTTCCGACGCAGCCGTCCTTACCGTTCTCCTTGACCATCTCATAGACCATGTTGTTAGCGTTCAGTCCCTGGTAGGCGAGACCCAACAGGTGCATTCGCTCGAATGGCCCGATAGCGTCACCCAGCTCGAACATTGCAGTCTGCTCGAAGATTGATGAAAGAGCAGCGGTCTGCATGGCGTTCTTGCCAGTAAGGGCAACGATGTGGTTGGCCATGATGTTCCTGAGTGCGTAACCAGATCCCTCATTCTTCTGTGGAATGTCAAGGATCGTCTTGATGTTAGCTCCAAGGAAATCAAGAGTCTGAGGATAACGTCCCCACACAGCTCCCTTGACCATGTTCGCAAGGAACATGTCTACGTCGAAATTCTCGATGACGGCGTGGGTAACGGCCGCAGCAGCCGATGTGAAACCAGTGGTATACTCAACACCGGCAGCCATCCTTGCCTCGGGGATGACGACTATCATCTTCTTCCCGTCGGCCAGCAGCTTGACTTCAGTGCCGTCTCCATCGGAGACCATAACCATGTCCTTAACCATGCTAGCGATCTTATCAGCGTTGGCTACAATGGGAAGGTCTAGTTCCTTACCCTTAATAGTAGCTCCACCTACCTTGCCGGTCTTGAGAGCCTTCTCAATTCCAGCAAGGTCCACAGCCACAGTTCGCTTGGCCATGGAAACGATACTCTTGATCGCAGCATTGTTCAAAGGACTAATGGCTTCCAGTGGCACGTCTGACTCTAGCAGCTTACCCCTGTCGTCATACAAGTCCACTTTGTCCTTGTATTTCGCCATCTATTACCTCCTTTTTTGCAAGATACTCACAAATAGGACAAACCTATAAGTGAGTAATCGTTCGCCTTGCGGGGAGAGCATAAAGGATGAGGGTTTATAAGGTTGATTGTGGATGGATAGTCCATCCACTAATAAACAATTGATGAGAAAAAAAGGGTATTCAGCAATCGTGAAATTAGGGTGTGTAAACCGCCTTTAAATAAAGGGAGTTAATACATCCATCCAACAATTTAGATATATAAAATTTGCTAATGATGCCCTAACATTGTTGAAGGTCTCATCTTGGGGCAGGAGTGCCACAAGTGTGGAGCTATCATGACCGCACGGTAGCTCATGTCCTCCTGCCCAAGAGCCTAGGCCCCACGCGCTCCTCATCCATGGTATAAACCTCCATCCCGGGTACAATTACCCTAACTACGGGGACTTCAAGATTCGGGCGAGTGAGGTCCACTACAACCACTTTTTGGAAACCCCTTCGCTCCAATTCATCTAGTACGACCTGCAAATCCTCGTATATATCATCGGTGTCAAGGTAGGGGAAGTCAGTAATGTCCCTCTTCTCTTCGGAATCGAGGAACCACATCCGGTTAAGAGCCTTGATCTTGTCGTAACCTATCTGGCGATTGGGATTTCCTGCCTCTGGTTTGTCAAGCTGTATGTGAAGGAAAGTAGCCCTGCTCTGGGCTACTTCGGTCACTGCCCTTATTGCGGCCACCTCAGGATTCAAGTGTGTTCCAACACCCACAGTAAGCAAATTGGGATCCTTGGTCTCGAGGTCATCGCAGGCTGCACCGATGGTTGGAACTCCAACGTCGCTTGTCAGGTCTTTGAGGTGAATATGGACGCCTTTCTTCTCGAACATGTCCAAGAGCTTACTTACAATACCAGTTCCATCGGGGACCTCGACGTCTTCTCCGGCTCTCCTGAGGAAATCACAGATCGACCAAGAATCCCTTTCAATGACCTCGCAGAGGGCATGGAGTATAGCCTCCTCCATCACATTCCCAGATGCGAGTCCGTTTGTATGAGACCGGAATATAGGCATGTCTCCCGTCGGAAAATAGGGATGGAATACCGCGCTCGCTGGTACCCATACCTCCTCCTCGCTCATCAGATCGTAACCTTTCGTCCAGGCGATAGGCTGGTGCATCACATGGAATGCCGTCATTTGAGGAAGTATCAAATCCCTGGGATCGACAGCATCACCTGAGGCAAGAAATCTCTCCAGATAATCCATCTCCATCGGACGGTCATTCATCTCGGCGCTGTATCTCTCAAGCGTCTCCATCAAGGCAGATACCCTTGCCTGGTCTCTAGAAGCCCCCTTCCCCTTGTATACCGTTACTGCACCCAATTCCGCAGATGGTCTTGAGACCGCAAATACCGGAATACCGATCCTATCCAGATCCGTTATGTCAAGTATCTGGGTCACGCCCATCTCATCGCAGAGAGGCTCCACCCTATCCAATGTGACCTTGGGAGCTACCGTCCTATGTCCATCTATGGTGTACGTCTTTGGAGCCGGACCGAGCTTCATGTTCGCCCCAAAGTAATGATTCGATAATAACTTTCCTCACATTCTCCCGATGATGATGAGATTTGATTCAATAGATGGAGCTGGGAGTGGTGATTGAAGAGAATTCCGCATCAGGGTTCATGTCGATGCGATCGATTAGGATGTCCACCTCGACGTTCTGGATTCCAGGTATCTTGACGATATGATCCTGGATGAGCTGATAGAGGTCATCGACCGTCGCAACGTAGACCTCGCAAAGCAGGCTGTGATCGCCAAAGAGCTTGTGGGTGAACTCCACCTCCTTGAACTTCCGCATGTCATCAATTATCCTGTTTAATGATGCTCCAGTAACGTTCAAGAATAGCAGGGCTCTCATGACCCCCATCTTTGAGACGTTGGTCATGACCGTATAGCCGGAGATTATCTCGTTCTCCTCCATTCTGGTAATTCTTCGGCTAATGGTCGCCTTGGAAATGCCAATGGATTCGGCCATTTTACTAAGGCTCTGCCTGGAATCACGCCTCAACAACTTCAGTATGTTGATATCTGTTTCATCCAAGTGAACACCCCCCCTTGAAACAGCGTTTCATTCGCAGTTTATTCAGGGGTTGATTTGTGAGCTATGTTTCATACAATGAGATGAAACGTATTAATCGTTGTCGGTAGAAGAAATGGAAGCATTGCGTAATATCTACTCCACAACCCCTAGTGTAATATGAAAAATTACGGAATTGCATAGTTGAATACGGTATGATCAAGAAAATGAAGAAAAGGTACTTGGGGGGGAGAACCTTGAGTCTATCGGTTACTTCATATCCAGTTTCCTTGCCTTTTGGATAGGTCCATCTCCCATCCTCTCCAGGGCTGCGACGACCTCCTCCAATTTTCCTGTTGGTATCCCTGCCAGCATCTCTTCTGGAGCGATATCGGTCCTCCTTCTGCAACCAAAGCAACCAAGCGAGAGATTCATTTTTCCAGTTAGGATGGGTATGATCGTGGAATCGACACATGTGGCCTGGAAGGCTGCGGTGGAAATGTTGACCCTTCCACCCTCGTTGAAGGTGTAAGCAGGGATAAGCCAATATATCTGCTCGGGCAACCCGACCAGCACCACAACGTCGGGTTCAAGAATTGCACCTTTCAGTGGTGATACAGCCGTTCCAATGTTCGAACCGTACTCGAACTCGTATCGCTCATCGATCATCTTCTTGGCCGCTTCGGGAGAGGCGAACATCTTGATATTGTGGTGGAACTCACCGGTCTTGACTTTCTCCGGAGTCTCCACCAGTCCAAGACTGGATGCACCCACCAGACAACTGTGCTTGTCCGCAGGCATGTAGAGGAACTCTCCCTTCCTGGCAGCCATGATGGTCTGGCAATGGCTCAAGTTCTTCTCGGGCACCTTGTACTTTGGAGGCACCGCCATACCATCCTTAATCAATGTCACGGCCACGGGAGGATTCTTGAGACCGAGGATCTCGACGATCCTATCAGATATTGCGTCGTAATCGACCATACCAACACCGTTAAAAAATCAGATGCTCGATATTTATACATGTCGAAAGCTTCTTGCAGCGGACAGAAATAACGGACATCCAGGCACATTGATACTCTGTTCCAATATAAGACAAATCCCGAACAACACCTTCCAATGAGAATCACTATTTCATAAAAATCGAAATATCTATCTATGTAGACCGCCTCACTCAGAAAGAGGTAGATGATACTGGAATCCAAATCACCAAGTTGGCCTCCGATAAAAGGTGATTATTCTCTGGGGGAGGCCTCATCTCCATGCGCAGTAGCCATCGTTGGAAGAGGCGAGGTGGATGTTCCATCTGACCTCTATTCTATCCTGGGAAGGTTCAAGACGGAGAACATGGGGATCGAGAAGATCGTTATGAATGTCATTAGCAACCCGAGGATAAGATTCCTGATCGTCTGCGGTAAGGAAGAATTCGGCCATTTCCCAGGTGACGCCATTCTTAGCCTTGCTGAGGAAGGCATTGGGGACGATATGAGAATCAAAGGAACTCGTGCGGCCATACCATTCCTTTGCAACCTGACACCAGAAGCAGTGGACAGATTCAGGGAGCAGGTGGAGGTAATCGATCTGGTTCACCCCAAGGAAACTGGGGAGATCATCGAATATGACCCCATATACTTCTTTGAGAAGGAAAGCCGGGATGAGCTCGTTGAGCGATTGAGGGAATGCAATAGTATGGATCCAGGGCCCTTCGAAGCGGATCCTATCATCATAACCTCGGAGGGGCTCGATCGTGGAGGGGACGAAATCGGCAACCGGATGAATAAGCTGGCCGACCATTTCGCCAACCAGATGTTGAGGATGCCCAGCCAGAAGCTCTCGACGAGTTCCTCGATAGTGGTCGTATCAGACGAATTCAGAATCATCCTGGACCCGATAGATATGGAAGTGGTTGAGGTGCCGTCCGTGGACCTGGCCAGAAAATTGAAATCCTACCTTACGGGGAGAGATGTCTAGATGTTCAGATTTCAGAACGAGCAGAAGATCCTGGATATCGGGGGAGTGAATTTTGGTGGGCAACCGGGCGAGAGAAGAACGGTGATAATCGGTTCGCTGTTCTACCCAAGTCATTCCATGGTCAGTAATCGGAGGATCGGGGAGATCGATGAGGAGAGGTTGGATGAGGTACTTGGAAAACTCCATTCCAGTGCTGAGGAGACCGGGACGCCGACTGCAATCATGGTATATGGAGAGACAGGGGAAGCCATCTCCAACTATCTGAGAATCCTATCGGAACGGACCTCATTGCCACTCTTCATTGATTCTTCAAGTCCGGATGTTAGATTGTCTGGGGTCAAGTCCGCATCCGAGATGGGAATATTGGACAGGGTAATCTACAACTCGATAAACTCTGGTACCACAGAAAAGGAACTGGAGGGGATTCAGGAATATGGGCTCAGAAACGCCGTGCTTCTGGCCTTCTCTCCTAAGGACTTCGGACTAAAGGGAAAGATATACCTTCTGGAGGATGGTGGCGGTATCCTCAAGAATGGATTGGTCGATCTTGCAGACAGGTATGGGATAGACCGGCCTTTACTGGACCTCGCAGTGATGTCCATGGAGCAAAGGGCGGGATCTGCCCTCAGGGCCATTTTCGTGTCCAAGGCCAAATGGGGATTGCCTTCGGGCTGCGCACTCCACAATGCGGTTGAATCATGGGCTCCCTTGGCCAATGTGAAAGCGCAGGAACCCGCACTATACAGATATGTCGACGAAGCCGCATGCTCAGCGGCGATCATGGCAGGAGCCGATTTCCTGATGTTCGGCCCCCTGGAGGCATCACGCCGTGTCATCTACGCGGCAACCTTCACCGATGAGCTGATGCACCAGGCTTCCTTGGACGGTTAGAATCATCGAGCTGAATCTCATCCCCACCAGTCGAGTTCGAGTTCTCGAAGAGGCCTGGACATGTCTAGAATTGATTAGATAGAGAATCGAATGGAGGAGATACAGCCCCTTCGTCATTCTTCTCGATCAGGACGGAAAGATCGTTCGCACTTCGGCTCAGTCTCGGCTGTCTTCCCGATTTGTGATCTTCAGATCGCTGAACTCCATCGTCTGCTTGGGACATATTCTTTCGCAATGCTTGCACGCGGTTCCCAGGCAGAGATCTGTCGTGACCTTGATCCTGAACTTCTTGTTCCCGACCTCTTCCACCACTAACGCGCACTCGGGGCACTCCTTTTCGCACTTCTTGCAGCCGATGCACTCATCGAATTCTCCGATGAGATACACGCCCACTTGATCGAGGACCTTGAGGCCCTTGTCCCCAACCTCGGGGATGTCCCTGTCGACCATCCGGATTGTCTCCTTGGGT
>DATKXF010000041.1:0-11462 GCA_035529155.1 Methanomassiliicoccales archaeon
GTGAGGTTCCGCCAGGACCTTCACTCCCATTCCTTTTATCCTCTCGTAATCGGAGTCGAAATCGGTCACTGCAACGCAGAGATGTTTGAAACCAGGCATTGCCGGGTCGTCCACGAAGTCCTTTGTGTCGTCGAGCTCGATGAGCTCGATCACTCCCCCCGCCTTCTCCATGAACGAGATCCGCTTGATTCCTGGAAGTTTGGAGTCGAACCTCAGTATCTCCTCGAAGCCAAGCGCCTTACCGTAGAAATCCATCGACTTCTCAAGATCGGACACTACTATAGCCAGATGATCAATCTTGTCTATCATAATATTCTCCTCACCTGAAGAATGCATATCGACCGTAATAACCCTATGGCCTCCTCGTTTCCACATTCCAATAAATCGTAATAATGATGAGCTGCAATGAATGCGGATCTCCTTCGATTCTATGACTAGAATGGACATCGCCTTCGTTGCAACCCGTCTCGTTCCAAACTCATTGAAGGATCGAGAGCTAGGAAGCTTAATTAAATCCGGCGAGTATCGCGAATGAGTGAGCGTCGATTGCCTGATTCGTATAGAATATGGGGACGAGAGTACCGCCGAGATCGTCCTGAGAGCGATCGAGCAGGACAATGCTGGCTACGCCGAGGCATGGAGGGAAGCCGACACCATCATTCTGAAAGCAAGTGCCAAGAGCGAGTCCTCCATGCTTCACACCCTGGAAGATCTCCTCTCATGTGTGAAGGTCGCTGGCGAGATGGTCAAGCGCTCAAGATGATTAGTTTTTGATGCCCTCTCTGACCTTGACGGCAATTCCCTTTTCAAAAGCGACCATCTCTTCCTTCACCAGAATTGCACGGCCGATGGCCACCAGGTTGTCGGATCGATCGACCACCATCACCTCATCCATTGGGACTATCCCGGGATCACAGTCGATGACGAACTTGCAGAACGCGTTCTTCCCCTCCCTATTGAAGGGTACCGCGTCGTCCTCCACAACCACCCTCATCCTGGGATAAGGAAAATTCTTCATCAGCCTTTTAGCTCCGGGCGGTCTCAGGGTGAACAGGCCGTCCGAGGCCCGCATGGAGAGCACGTGCTCTCCATCCACAAAGACATTTCTGATCTTTCCTGTGGTCCTTGACTTGAGGAAGGAGGCCTCACCGTCGATGATTGCCTCCGACGCTCCCGAACCGAACTGGTAGTCCATGACCGTGCGTGTCCTCGCAAGGTCCAGTTCCGGTATATCGGGACTTCCACTTCCCAGTCCCGCGCAGTTGCATTCTATCACTTCCTCATATCTCTTCCTGACCTCCAACATCATCTCATCCGAGAGTTCCTTTGTCTCCCTATCGACCATTGTGGGGAATAGTGACTGCGCCACAGGGTAAACCTCATCTAGCTCGATAGGGACCGGCCCCAACGGAGACCGCACAACGATCTGTGTATCTTCCCCGTACTCCCGGACGATCAGCTCGGTACACGACCTGTTGTAAGGCTTGCTGGTCTCTTCCACCTCGATGAGCCTCTTGCTTCCGAATTGGAACGCATCGCTCAACCTCCTGCGGTATCTGGAGAATGCAGGTCTGAAAACACTTTCCGAACCTGTGTAGAACAGCGCTCCCTCCCTGCTCAGGGGCTCGAACCTTTCCAGATACTCAGAGTGGATGGAAATCCTCCTCAGTCCGTCAAGCAGTGCTGGATGGGCCCTGCAACGCCTCTCCACCAGCTCCCAAAGGTCCCCTTCCAATATGGCCCTCCTGACCCTGTCAAGCTCCATCTTCGATGCCCACAGATTGTGTTCCGCGATGATCTTCATCCTCTCCCTCTCATCGAGTGATTTGAGAGAATCGATATCGTGAGAATGGCAGGCGGGACACTGGCAGTCCAGCCCCTTCATGTCCTTGAGGTGGAAGGTCCCCTCAACCGTCATGAAGCGGCCGTCCCGTGCGAATTTGGCGTAGGAGGCGGAGTCGAACATGTCGCATCCAAGCAGGGCGGCAAGGGCGAAGACAATGGGGTGTCCAGCCCCGAAAAGATGGACGGGTCTGCTGGGATCTAATCCCTTCTTCGAAGCTACAATGACATCCACAAGGTCGGAGTACCTGTAGCCCTCCATGAGCGGTACCACACCTCCAATCGGATGGATGTCCACGCCCATGGAGGCCATGCTCCTTGCACATCTCTCCCTTAGGTCTGGGAACAACGATCCCTGCACCACTCCGGCCAGCATCATCTCGCCCTTCAGTCGGGAGGCTTCCTCGGTGCGGGACAGCGTGGTGTCGACCGCGTCCGAGGTCTCATCGTACCCCCAGTATGGCTCGGTAAATATGTCCAGGACTGTGCCTATGTCGGACCCTATCTCTCTCTGGAAGGAGACGATCTCTTGATTGGAGACCTCCACCTCGCCGTACATGTGGGACTGGAAGGTGCCGCTGTCGGTCATGATCGCCCCATCGAAGCCCAGCAAAGAGTGCAGTCCCTCGGTAAGCGCCTGATCGCAGAGCTTCTCGCTGTTCTTGATGATGTATGAGTTGGTGATGATGGCCTCGAATCCGAAGGTCTCCCGCAGGCGACTCGGCTCGATTGTTATGAGCCGGGGGTTGATCACCGGAAGCAGTGCGGGGGTTCTGACAGTCCCGTGAGGGGTGGTCAGCTTGCCGACCCTCGCCAGCCCGTCCCGGGAAAGGACCTCGAACATGTCCTGAGCAACAACGGCGAAGTTATTAAGTCTTTTATCCGAATGTATGGGCGAGCCTTGATGAAGAACTTGGAGTACAAAATGGTCATCGCGGTCAGGACTGACCTCAAGCTATCACCAGGAAAGATGGCGGCCCAGGTAGCCCATGCCGCCGTGAACTGCTCCTTCGTAGCGAAGAAGAAGCACCCCATCTGGTACCGGAAATGGAATGAAGAGGGGCAGAAGAAGGTAGTCGTGAAGGTGATCAGCCTACAGGAGCTTATGGAGCTTAAGATGGCAACGGAACACTCTGGTCTTACCTGCTCCCTGATAACGGACGCGGGGCACACGGAGCTTCCACCTGGAACCACGACGTGCTTGGGGATCGGCCCCGCACCGGAGGAACTGGTGGACAAGGTTACCGGAGAACTAAAACTGATGTAGATGAAACCTCATGTCCGAGTCCTAGGTATCGATGATTCTCCTTTTCATTTTGAGGACGATCGCGCCCTGGTCGTGGGCGTGGTCGTGCGCCTCCCTTCGTACGTGGAAGGAGTGTTGAGAGCTTGGTGCGAGGTGGATGGTACCGACGCTAATGATGTTCTTTCTGAGATGGTCATTAGGTCAAGGTTCCGAGAACAGATCAAGCTGGCAATGGTGGATGGTATCGCCCTAGGAGGTTTCAATATAGTCGATATCTCCGCCCTTCACGAGAGGACCGGTGTGCCGTTCGCCACGATCACCCGTGATCCTCCGGATGTCAGTGGAATGGAGAATGCCCTCAGGTCTCACTTTCCGGACTGGGAGAAACGTATTGCCATGATACGAAGGCATCCGCTGAGGGAGGTCAAGACAGATTACAAATCGATCCATGTCGCCCAGGTAGGCATCCCAGCCGAAGAGGCGGAAGAGCTGATCCGAGGAAGCACGGTCAAGGGGGTGTTGCCCGAGCCCATCAGGATTGCCCATCTGATAGCGACTGCGATGGAGACGGGCGAGTCGCGGGGACGGGCCTAGGATCGCCGTCCAGGAACCCACCTATCTTCCCGAAGAGCTCCTTATTCTCGTCGCTGATATTCTCCACCACGATCTCAGTGCCACCGCTTCCGATGGGGGATATCTTGATCGTGAGCCCACTCTCCTCCAATGCCACCTTCCAGCGGCGGTCTCCGGGGTACTTCTTGTAATGGATTTCCATCTCAGAAAGGAAGGACATGATCTTGTTCTCCATGAACCGGGGGTCCTTCTTGAAATGTTTCTTCTCCATTGAAAGGAAGGTGTCCCTGTACTTGGCGTTGTAGGCCATCAGAACGATAAGTGAGATGACCAGACCGCCGATTATTGCAAGGGTCAGGGGCTGGTCGGGTTTCAAGCCCTCGAACACTGATATCATCGAGACGGAGAAGATTGAAATGGCCACTATGTAGACCATCCCCATCAACGAAGTCACGAAACGGACCGGCAGGGTGTTCTTTGACCATATCGTGTAATGAAGTTTGTGTATCCTTACGGCGGGCACTACCATGAGCAGCGCCACCACCACTGCGAGGAAGAAGAAGAACTCGAAGAACTCTCTGAACATCACGTAGGAGAAAAGCATGACCGCGAGGATGGCAGGGACCACCGCGGCGAGCACGTATTCCATCATGCTCTGCGTTTTCTCTAGTTTGATGCTTGACTCGATAATCTCATCTACCATTATCCCATCCCTTATTCTGATACAAAGAGGTTCCACTATTAATTCATTATTGATGCCTTTCAGGAAAAAGGACTGTTGACCATTCGATCTCAATGAGGCGAGCTTCAATCTCCGAGGCGATCATTCCCCGATCGGTGGGTTTCTTGAAGGGCAAGATATTAATACCAGTCTTCATTAGGTGAATCCGGGTATGGGGGTGCTGACTGTCAACCCCAAAACCCTCAACGCTTAAATACGGGTACAGTATTAGCCCGAATTCGAATAAAAAGAGGTGTAGCCATTGGCAAGAGGTCTTTACACCGCCAGGAAGCTCAAGCGGGGCCGGCAAAAGGCCCGATGGAGTGATAGAGCTTACAAGAGGCGGATGCTCAATCTTAGAGAGAAATCCGACCCGCTGGAGGGAGCGGCCCAGGCCAGGGGCATCGTGCTTGAGAAGGTCGGGATCGAGGCAAAGCAGCCCAACTCGGCAATCAGAAAGTGCGTCAAAGTCCAGCTCATCAAGAATGGGCGTCAGATCACAGCCTTTGCGGTGGGTGACGGCGCCATTAACTTCATCGACGAGCACGACGAGGTCCTGGTAGAGGGAATTGGCGGAAGTATGGGTCGTTCTTACGGTGATATCCCAGGGGTCAGATTCAAGGTGATTCAGGTAAACAACGTTTCCCTTCATGAGATGGTAAGGGGACGGAAGGAGAAGCCTGTGAGGTGATGATGATGACAGAGGAAGGTGCTGCACAGGTGGAGCATGTGAAGGAGGAGCCATCCTCCTTCAATGTCCTGCTCTTCGGCAAGTACGATCTCAACGAGGTCGTCATCAAGGACGGTGGACTAGCAAAGTACATCGACATCAGGCCGACTTCCATTCCCGTTTCTGGAGGGAAGCACGCGAACAAGTGGTTCGGCAAGTCCAGGATGAGCATCGTGGAGAGGCTCATCAACAACATGATGAGAACCGGTGATTACACTGGTAAGAAGGGCAAATCCTACCAGGTTGTCAAGGATTCCTTTGAGATCATACAACAGAGAACCAAGAAGAATCCTGTTCAGGCTCTAGTGGAAGCATTGGAGAACGCCGCACCCAGGGAAGAGGTCACCAGGCTTCAGTTCGGTGGCATATCCGTCCCCAAGGCGGTGGATATCTCCCCATCCCGCAGGCTTGACATAGCTCTTAGGAACATATGCAGGGGCACCGTGAAATCCACATATAAGAACAAGAAGACGGTCGCCACCTGTCTCGCAGAGGAGATCATTCTTGCCTCCCGAGGCGACATGAACAGTTTCTCCGTCTCCAAGAAGGAAGAGATTGAAAGGGTATCTGGCTCTGCACGCTGATTGAGACGGTGTTTTCATGGGACGAAAGGAAGACAATATTCATAAGGCTCAAAAGTTGATGCGAAAGCCGGAATTCATAAGGAACATCGGAACCGCGGCTCACATCGACCATGGCAAGACCACTCTCAGTGACAACCTGATCGCGGGCGCGGGAATGATGTCCGAGGAGCTAGCGGGAAAACAGCTGCTTCTTGATTACGATGAGCAAGAGCAGGCTCGGGGCATCACCATCAACGCCGCGAACGCATCCATGGTGCATGATTTTCATGGTAAGGAATATCTCATCAACCTCATCGATACCCCCGGTCACGTGGACTTCGGTGGGGATGTTACCAGAGCAATGAGGGCTCTGGACGGCGTCATCATTCTGGTCTGTGCCGTCGAGGGCGTCATGCCCCAGACCGAAACCGTCATAAGGCAGGCCATCAAGGAGAGGGTCAAGCCCATCCTTTTCATCAACAAGGTGGACCGCCTCATAAACGAGCTGAAGGTCACCCCTCAGCAGATGCAGGAACAGTTCATCAAGATCATCAGAGATGTCAACAATCGCATCCAGAACATCCTGCCACCCGAGCTCAAGAAGGAGTGGGCCCTCAATGTCGAGGACGGGACGGTCGCCTTTGGGTCAGCGTACCACAACTGGGCCATCAGCGTTCCCTACATGAAGAAGAGCGGGATCAGCTTCAACGATGTCTACGATTACTGCAAGAATGAGAATCAAAAGGCTCTTGCCAAGAAATCACCCATTCATGAGGTCCTTCTGGATATGGTCATCAAGCACATAGAGGATCCCATTACTTCTCAGAAGATCCGTATCCCGATTATATGGAAGGGCGACTTGGAATCGAAGATCGGCAGTTCGATGTACAACTGCAATCCCGATGGTCCAGTGGCATACATGGTAACCAAGATCATCATGGACCCCCACGCGGGCGAGGTGGCTGTCGGCCGTCTCTTCTCCGGGACCATTACTAAGGGTCAGGAGTTGCAGGTCGTCGGCATGCCCAACAGCAACCGCGTTCAGACAGTTTCCCTTTCCGTTGGCGCGGACAGAGTGACCGTCGAGGAGCTGGTAGCGGGCAACATCGTCGCGGTCACGGGACTCAAGGACGCCATTTCCGGTTCAACGATTTCCGACGACAAGGACATGGATCCCTTCGAGCGCATCGTTCACTTCAGTGAGCCGGTGGTCACAGTGTCCATCGAGGCCAAGCACATGAAGGATCTGCCCAAGCTGGTAGAGGCCCTCAGGTCAGTGGCTAAGGCGGACCCATCCATCGTGGTCGAGATCAACCAGGAGACAGGAGAACACCTGATGTCGGGTATGGGGGAACTGCACCTGGAGATCACCAACTACAGGATAGTCCACGAGCACGGCATCGATATCAAGGCAAGTCCTCCCATCGTGGTATACAGAGAAGCAGTCAAGAATAAGGCCGGTCCCTTCGAGGGCAAGTCGCCCAACAAGCACAACCGCTTCTATGTCGAGGTCGAACCCCTGGAGCCCGCCATAGTGAAGGCAATCAAGGAAGGCGACATCTCTGTGGAGGGCAAGATCAAGGATCCAAAGGGTCTGGCCAGGCAGCTTCAGGACCTGGGCATGAACAAGGACGAGGCGAAGTCCATAGTATCGTTCAAGGACACCAATGTGTTCTTGGACGTCACCAAGGGTATCCAATACCTTCACGAGACCATCGAGCTGTGCAAGCAGGCCTTCGAGGAGGCCATGAAACTCGGGCCGCTGGCCCAAGAGAAGTCCATGGGCGTTAAGGTAAGGCTGGTCGACGCCAAGCTCCACGAGGACACGATCCACCGTGGACCCGCACAGGTCATTCCCGCGATGAGGAGCGCGATCTACGGAGCAATGTGCGAGGCCAACAGGATACTCATGGAACCTATCCAGAAGGTATTCATCAATGTCCCCCAGGACCAGATGGGTGATGCCACCCGCGAGTTGCAGTCTCGCAGATCCGTTATAGAGGACATGTCGCAGGAAGGAGAGAACGCGATCATAGTGGCCAAGGCACCCGTTGCAGAGATGTTCGGGTTTGCCTCGGCCATCAGAAGCGCTACCCAGGGTCGTGCCCTTTGGTCCACGGAGAACTCGGGATTCGTACAGACACCGAACGAACTGCAGGAAAAAGTAGTGGCCGAGATAAGGACCAGAAAGGGTCTGAAGCCAGAGCCTTATGACGCCGGGTACTACTCCGCATGAACCGGAAAATGATTAAATAATAAGAATAGTATGGAGACGCTAGTTGCATATAAAAACTTGGAGGCTATGATATGGCTGCTGAGAAACCTCACCTGAACCTCGTGGTCATTGGCCATGTCGATCACGGCAAGTCCACAACCGTGGGCAGGCTGCTGCTCGACACCGGTCACATTGAACCCTACCTCATTGAGAAGTATAGAAAAATGGCTGAGGAGAAGGGAAAGGCCACTTTCGAGTTCGCATGGGTCATGGACAGCTTGAAGGAAGAGCGTGAGCGTGGGCTGACCATCGATGTCGCCCACAAGCGATTCGATACCGATAAGTATTACTTTACTGTCATTGACGCTCCCGGCCACCGTGACTTCGTTAAGAATATGATCACTGGCACGAGCCAGGCAGATGCCGCTGTGCTCGTTGTATCCGCCGTCGAGGGTCCCCAGGCCCAGACCAGGGAGCACATCTTCCTGGCAAGGACTCTGGGTGTTGCCCAGCTAATCGTTGACATCAACAAGATGGATGCCCTTGAGGCCAAGTACGACGAAGGTCGGTTCAACAAGGTCAAGGATGACGTCACTGCTCTGCTGAAAACCGTCGGTTACAAGGTGGATGAAGTACCGATCATCCCGACCAGCGCGTTCAAGGGCGACAACGTCCTGAACAAGTCCGAGAACATGGCATGGTACAAGGGACCCACTCTGTTCGAGGCTCTGAACAACCTCAAGGAGCCCCCGAAGTCCACCAATCTGCCCCTTAGGCTGCCAATCCAGGACGTTTACACCATCACCGGTATCGGCACCGTCCCCGTGGGCCGTGTCGAGTGCGGAGTACTCAAGCCCGATATGAAAGTCGTCTTCCAGCCGTCCGACAAGGTCGGCGAGGTCAAGAGCATCGAGATGCACCACGAGACCCTTCTTCAGGCTCTGCCCGGCGACAATGTCGGATTCAATGTCAGGGGAATCGCGAAGAACGACATCCGAAGGGGCGATGTAGCGGGTCCAGTCGACAACCCACCAAGCGTGGCCAAGACCTTCACCGCTCAGATCATGGTGCTGAACCACCCCTCGGTCATTACTGTAGGGTACACCCCGGTGTTCCACTGCCACACGGCACAAGTGGCCTGCCAGTTCATCGAGCTGCAGAAGAAGCTCGACCCCAGAACCGGCGCGGTCAAGGAAGAGAACCCGCAGTTCCTGAAGACTGGTGATGCCGCGATCGTCAAGGTCATGCCAACCAGGCCGATGGTCATCGAGGTAGCAAAGGAGTTTCCCCAGTTGGGCCGCTTCGCCATCCGAGACATGGGTCAGACAGTCGCCGCAGGCATGTGCATCGAAGTGGAGAAGAAGTAAACCCCTTACCCACCTTTCTTCCATTTTAGAGGGTCATAATTATGTCACAGAGAGCAAGGATCTCACTAAGCGGAACCGAACCCAAGAAGGTCGACATGGTCTGCAACCAGATCAAGGCCATCTCCCAGAGGACTGGGGTGGCGATCAGGGGGCCCATTCCACTTCCAACGAAGAGGCTGGTCGTCCCATGCAGGAAGTCACCTGACGGGGAGGGCTGCGAGACATGGGACCGCTGGGAGATGCGGATCCACAAGCGCCTCATCGATCTGGACGCTGATGAGAGAGCACTGAGGCAGCTGATGAGGATCCAGGTCCCAGACGGTGTCAACATCGAGATCGTGCTTCGTTCCTAAGCCGATCCGATAATCTTTTACTTCTTCAATAATCAATTCTCGTTCACTCATATTTCTTCAAAGCTAGTACCAACTGTCAAGCCAATATCTTCATGATTTTCTCGGGACTGATTGGCATCTTACTCAAGGTAACTGGATTTCGTCTTTTATCGTATTGAGTTTAAAGGTTTGAATTAGCTCAAGGTCATTAATCCTCTTGTTGACAGCAAATCTTTTCAAAGTCAGTTCCATATTACGCCGGAGAGGATAACATGCGCAGCGACATGGTCAAGGACGGCATCTACAAGGCTCCTAGCAGAAGTCTGTTCAGAGGCGCGGGTCTTTGCGATGACGATTTCGACAAGCCCTTCGTGGGCATCGCCAACTCATGGAATGAGATAATTCCAGGCCACATCCACCTGGATCGCCTCGTGGAGGAGATCAAGAAAGGTATCTCAGAGGCTGGAGGTGTGCCCTTCACATTCGGTGTTCCTGGAATATGTGACGGCATCGCCATGGGACATGAGGGCATGAGGTACGCCCTCGCTTCAAGGGAGACCATTGCCGACTGCGTTGAGCTCATGGCCCAAGCACACTGGTTCGATGGATGGGTTGGGGTTACAAACTGCGACAAGATCACCCCGGGAATGCTGATGGCCGCCGGTCGACTCGATATTCCCGTCATTATGGTCACCGGAGGCCCTATGGAATCGGGTAAGCTGGATGGGGAGAAGATCGACGTCCAGTCGGTATTCGAGGTCCTGGGCGAGTACAACGCCGGAAAGGCCACCGCCGATGATGTTCTCAGAGTCGAGTGCGCGGCATGCCCAGGAGAGGGATCTTGCGCGGGATTGTTCACCGCCAACACCATGTCTGCGCTAACTGAAGTAATGGGAATGAGCCTGACCGGTTGCGGGTCCATGCTCGCAACCGATAAGAGAAAGAGAGATCTCGCCCGTGCGACGGGAAGGCGGATTGTGCAGCTCATCAAGGAGGGGGGAACACCGCGCCAGATGGTCACTCAAGGCTCGATCGAGAACGCGATCAAGGTGGACATGGCCATCGGAGGCTCGACCAACACCGTTCTCCATCTGCCGGCCATTGCTGCCGAATTCGGCTACGAGATCGAATTGGATCTGTTCGACAAGTACTCAAAGGAGATCCCTCACCTCACCAACCTTCGCCCGGGAGGGCCGTTCTTCATGGAGGACTTTGATCAGGCGGGTGGTGTGCCGGCAATGATGAAGCGGATGAAGAAGCATCTCTCCAATGAGATGACCGTCAACGGCACCACGATTTACCAGATCATTGACGAAGCAGAGGTGATGAATGAGGATATCATTCGTTCCATGGATAGGCCCTTCCACAAAGAGGGCGGTATCGCCGTCCTGAGGGGCAACCTCGCCCCCGATGGATGCGTCATCAAGCAGTCGGCGGTCAGTCCGAAAATGATCGAGTTCACGGGGAAGGCCAAGGTCTTCGATTCAGAGAAGGCCTCCCTGGAGGCGATAGACAGCGGAAAGATCGTCTCCGGTGATGTCGTTGTCATCAGGTACGAAGGGCCCAAGGGAGGCCCGGGAATGCCCGAGATGCTCTCCCCCACCTCAAGGATCGCAGGCATGGGTCTGATCGATTCGGTCGCTCTAATCACCGACGGAAGGTTCTCGGGAGCCACTCGAGGACCATGCATCGGTCACATCAGCCCCGAGGCGTTCGAGCGCGGTCCCATAGGAATCGTGCGGGACGGGGACCAGATAAGGATCGACATTCCCGGAAGGAGGTTGGACCTCCTCATCTCAGAGGAGGAGTTCAAGAAGCGCATGGAGACCTTCGTTCCAAAGGATAGGAAGCCAACCGGTGTCCTAGCGAAGTA
>DATKXF010000042.1:0-3829 GCA_035529155.1 Methanomassiliicoccales archaeon
CTCGACGCCAAGACCGTGGTCATGATCCAGTGTGTCGGGTCCCGGACCGAGGACAACCCGATGTGCAGCCGCATCTGCTGCACGACCGCCATGAACAACGCGATCAGCGTCAAGAGGAGCAGCCCAGAGTCAAATGTCTACGTGTTCTGCAAGGACATCCGGACCTATGGCTTCAAGGAGGCTCTCTATCGCGATGCCAGCGAGCTTGGTGTGAATTTCATCAAGATGCCCGATGACGAAATGCCCGAGATCAAGATGGAAGACGAGAACATAGTGGTCAGTGCTAATGACTACATTCTCGGAGATGAGGTTTCTATCAAGGCGGATCTTTTGGTGCTTTCAACCGGGATAAGGCCCAGGGAAGATTCGACGAAGATCGCGAGGATGCTCAAGGTCCACCTCAACAAGGACGGCTTCTTCCAGGAGGCCCACATGAAGCTGAGGCCAGTGGAATTCTCCACCGAAGGAATATACCTGGCAGGTCTTGCCCATTGGCCCAAGCTAGCGGACGAGAGCATCGCCCAGGCGGCGGCGGTCGCTGCGAAGGCCATGACCATAATCGCGAAAAGCGAGTTGGAGGGAATGGCACCAGTCCCAGTGATCGATGAAATGAAGTGCAGGGCCTGTGGCATTTGCCAAGAGGTCTGCGCATTCAGTGCGGTGGAGATGAAGGAAGACTCCACTGGTGCCCTCAAAGCGTCCGTGAACCCCGCTCTGTGCAAGGGCTGCGGTTCCTGCGGAGCAGCCTGCCCAGTAGGGGCAATAGCCCTCATGCATTACACCGATTCTCAACTCCTGGCGGAGGCCTGTGTGGTCCTCAAGGAGGTGATGGAGTGAGCAATTACGAGCCAAAGATCATTGGCTTCCTGTGCAACTTCTGCGCTTATGCCGGGGCGGATCTGGCTGGCGTGAGTCATCTCCAGTACTCCACAAATATACGATCCATCAGGGTGCTTTGCAGCACCAGGATCACTGCTCACATCATCCTTGAGGTGTTCAGTGAGGGCGCCGATGGGGTGTTGATCGGGGGTTGTCACGTCGAGGACTGCTGCAACCTCTCCGCTCACATATACACTCAGAAGAGAGTGGAGATGGCATGGCAGTTGATGGAAATCGCCGGTCTTGACCCAGAAAGGCTGAGGCTGGAGCCCGTCTCCGCCTCGGAAGGCGAGAGGTTCGCGGAGGTAGTTGACGATTTCGTCAAGTACCTGAAGAAGTTAGGCCCCTCCCTGGTCAAGGACAACGAGGAGCTTCAGGTGAAGCTTGATGCGGCCATCGGGACCGCCAGAGAGTACAGGCTAAGGCTTCTCAGTGGCAAGGAACTAGATCTTACCCAGAGAGGGAATGTTTACGGTAACCTCATCAACGTCGATGAATTGGATGAGTTAACGGAGATCGTGGTCAAGGAGGACTTTGAAAGAAATCTCATTCTCCAGTTGACCAAGACCCAGCCCCTTTCAGTAAAGGAATTGGCGAAGGAGATAGGCGCTCCCCCCCAAGAAATTCTGAAACAAATCGTGGTTCTGAGGTCAAGGAACCTCATCGGCATGGATTCCATCGAGGGTCCAACTCCAAAATACAAGGCTCTGGAGAGGGGTGGTGCCTGAGATGGGTGATAAGATCGGTGCAGTGATGGTCGTCGGGGGCGGCATCTCCGGTATTCAGTCCGCTCTGGATCTTGCCGACTCAGGTTTCAAGGTCTATCTGGTGGAGAATAAGTCCAGCATCGGCGGCGTAATGGCCCAGCTGGACAAGACCTTCCCCACCAATGATTGCGCGATGTGCATCCTGGCCCCAAAACTGGTACAGGCCGGGAGACATCATAACATCACTATAATCAACAACGCGGATCTAGAGAAATGCGAGGGTGCGCCCGGAAATTTCAAGGTGACACTCAAGCAGAGGATCCCCAAGGTCAACCCAGAGAAATGCATTGGCTGTGGTACCTGTGCAGAGAACTGCCCCGTTGAGCACGTTGACGAGTTCAACGAGGGACTCATGAGGCGGAAGGCGATATCGGTACTTTACCTTCAGGCGGTTCCCCTGGTATACAGCATTGATCCAGAGCTCTGCATAGGGTGCGGAGCCTGCAAGCTCTCATGCAATACCGGTGCCATCGATTTCGAGCTATCGGAAAGATCAGTGGAGATCGAGGTGGGATCCATCATTCTCTCGCCCGGCTCCGAGGAGTTCCAACCTTCTGTGAAGAAGGAGTATGGATATGGGCAATTCCTCAACGTGGTCAGCAGCATCGAGTTCGAGAGGATGCTCAGTGCCACTGGCCCCTATATCGGCCATGTTCTCAGACCTTCGGATGGGGACATACCTACCAAGCTGGCGTTCCTTCAATGCGTCGGTTCAAGGGACGAGAAGGTAGGGAACACCTATTGCTCGTCCGTGTGCTGCATGTATGCGCTAAAGGAAGCGATCATCGCGGGGGAACATGCCAAGGGACTAGAGCCACACATCTTCTTCATGGACGTGAGGGCGGTCGGAAAAGAGTTCGAGGACTACCGCAAGCGCGCTGAGGAGGAGCGCGGGGTCATCATTCACCGCGGTGTGAGAGTGGCCTCACTCGAGGAAGACCCAGAGACAAAGAACCTTATTGTCAGGTACAGCGAAGGGGGCGATGTCCACGAGGAAGAGTTCGAAATGGTCGTCCTCTCGGTAGGTCTTTGTCCCCCAAATAGTGCCGAGAAGTTGCAGGAGGTCTTCGGCATCGAGCTGAACAAGTATGGCTTCTGCGAAACCAATACCTGGGATCCGCTGTGCACCTCCAAGGAGGGTATCTTCGTAAGCGGTTCATTCGCTGCCCCCATGGATATCCCGACCACAGTGGCCGAGGCTTCCGGAGCAGCGGCGAAGGCATCGGCGATCATCTCAGACAGGAGGAACACGCTTGCCAAGCCCAAGGAGTATCCTCACGAAGTCGACATAAAGACCCAGGATCCTAGAATAGGGGTATTTGTGTGCCACTGCGGCATCAACATCGGCGGGGTGATTAATGTTTCGGAGGTGGTGGAGTATGCCAAAACACTTCCGAACGTCGTTTACGCCGCAGAGAATCTGTATACCTGCTCCCAGGATACCCAGGAGATCATCAAGAGGATGATCAATGTGAACAACCTCAACCGTGTGATCGTGGCATCGTGCACACCGAGGACTCACGAGACTCTCTTCCAGAGCACGATCAGGGAAGCCGGCCTGAACCCCTATCTTTTCGAGATGGCCAACATACGCGACCAGTGCTCTTGGGTGCACTCCCACGAGCCAAAGAAGGCCACGGAGAAAGCCAAGGACCTTGTGAGAATGGCCGTGGCAAAGGCCAGGCTCATCACTCCATTGGAGAGGTCCAAACTTGATGTCACCCACTCAGCCGCCATCATAGGAGGTGGCCTATCCGGAATGGTAACCGCCTTGGAGATCGCCGCCCAAGGCTTCGATGTGGACATTATCGAAAGATCGGATAGCCTGGGAGGCAATCTAAAGCGACTTTGCATTTACAAGGATGGAAAGACTGGCAAGCAGGTATCCGACGAGCTCATCGCTGAAGTCTCGAGAAATGAGAAGATCACCGTTCACCTGAACACCGAGATAGAGAACATCTCGGGTTTCGTGGGTAACTTCAAGATATCACTTCCGGAAGAAGAGATCGAAGTGGGTGCGATAATACTGACCACGGGAGCGCAGGAATACCAGCCAACCGAGTACTTCTACGGCCAGGACGATCGCGTGGTTACCCAGCTGGAATTGGCCGAGATGATGTTCGAGAAGCCTCTCGACGCCAAGACCGTGGTCATGATCCAGTGTGTCGGGTCCCGGACCGAGG
>DATKXF010000043.1:0-43732 GCA_035529155.1 Methanomassiliicoccales archaeon
ACAAGAGAGGGAAGGCTGATGAAAGGCGCAGGGCTTCCCTCAAGTTGCTAAGGATATTGAGAGAATGGCTTCCCGTTTCCATTCCTAAATGGCTTGATGAAGAAGTTGTCGCGGCCGCCCCGTCCGAGCTGAAATCGGTGACGGACAAGATCGATGCGGTAATCAGTGTACTCTGCGTGTACGGACATTGGATTTATGCTGGGAAGATGACCAAGGTCTTGGGAGATGCCAGTGACGGGTTCATTCTCCTCCCACGACAGGTGGTCTAAAATGGAAGCCAATGAGAACCAGGACATTCAGGGAATATTCAAAGGAATGGGCAAGCAGCATGGCTACGATTTCGTAGAGGCTAACTTTTTCCCCTTCAAGGAACTGAAGAGCACTTGGCATCGAAATAGGTGGAAGGTAGCATTCAGGATCTCGGACTACATGTCCGGTTGTGGTGAGGAGGTACTCACCGATTACTCCGGTGCTCTCTTCAAACGAATGGTAAATGGTGGAAGGGTAACCTACAGCGACAATGTCATGTGCTGGCTCAAGTCCAGTAAATTCATTGAAATGAATCGGCCGTTATACCTGGACCGAAGCAGAAACCTTTCTTTCAGTGCCCAGGGCGATCATCACGATCTACAATGTGCGATGGAAGGCCTCAGGGAAAAGGGGCTGATCGATGACATGGAGGATGTCTATCTCACCTGGACAAGGAGTGCCAACCGAAAGAGGGTGGGATACTGCAGCGTCCTGATGAAGGTTATAGCGGTGTCATCAGCTCTAGATTCTCCAGATCTCCCCCCCTTGGTTCCAGAGTACGTTCTCTATCACGAACTGGTGCATCTTGAGATGGGACGCGAAACACTCTCGCCTCGGCACGGACGGGAGTTCAGGAGGAGGGAAAGACTCTTCCCCCGTTGGGAGGAAGCGGAATCCTGGCTCAGGAGAGTGGCGTCTCACAGACTCTGATCTCTTCGATTGAAATGCGATAAGCATTTCAATCCATGAAGGCATACTAAGGTTGGTGCTATGAGATGGCAAAGCGGCAGTTCCTGAAGGACCTCCAGGAGGGGGACGAGGTCGATGATGTCTTTTCGATCAGGTACAAGAAGCCACCTCGCGAGTACTCTAAGGGATACATGTTCGAGGTTCGGTTGAGCGATCGCTCCGGCAATATGAATTTGAAGTTTTGGGGACCAAGCGACGAGCGTCTGGTGGATAGGATATATGAACCTCTTGTCGCTGGTGGGGTGGTTCGGGTGAAAGGCAGGGTGAGCAGCTACAAAGACTCCCTTGAGATATCCGTCGGTGAGGATGATGGGATCGCGCTCATTGAGAGGTCTGGATATGACATCCGTGATTTCGTTCCCACCACGGAGAGAGACGTGGATCAGATGATGAGCCGACTCAACTCCTTCATCCGACAGGTGCAGGATCCGTTCCTCTCCAAGCTACTCAGGCACTTCTTTGCCGATGAGGAATTCGTGGTCAGATTCAAAGAAGCTCCAGCGTCGATTCAGAAGCATTCAAATTGCATAGGTGGGCTGCTTGAGCATACACTCTCTGTTGTGGAGATATGCGCAATGGTTCATTCCCTCAAGCCCAAGATGGACAAGGACCTCCTTCTGACAGGGGCAATACTGCACGACATCGGTAAAATGAATGAGTACAGGATAACCACCAACATCGACATGAGTGAGGAGGGGATGCTTCTGGGACACATCTTCATCGGTGCCGAGAAGCTCAAGGAGGCCATTGATGGCATCGACGACTTCCCGCCAACTCTGGGATTCAAGCTCGTCCACATCGTCCTCAGCAGCCATGGAAGGTTGGAGTTCGGATCCCCTCGTTTACCGCAGTTCGCGGAAGCGGCGGCAATACACTACGCCGACGAGATAGATGCCAAGGTGGAGCGGTATGTAAAGGTCAAGGAGGAGGCCCGTACAGAGGATGACTGGACCTATGATTCGGACCTGAGACATATTTTCCTTCGTTAGTCCTTGATGATTTCGAATGAGTAGGCGCACTTAGAAAGATGTCCTATCTGGTCAGGATGCCAGGGGAACCTCCTGCAATGGTCCGCCCTCCCAGTATGCATACTACAAATTCCTTTTCCTCCTGCGAATTGGAGGTACTGGCATTGCCCATCCACGGGAAGGCCATTCTCCAAGTAGAAATCTCTTGCCTCTTCGGAAATGGGGAACTTGGGTTTGCAGCACTCTCCACAAAGGTTGCAGTGCCCTCTCCTGAGATACTTGACCATCATCTGCCCGATTATCATCGGATGCTTTCAATCTTTCCACGATCAGTTCGGACTTATCTCGATAAAAGGCAGTGTGCCCCGGCCGTAACAGATTGGCTCACAGACAGGCGGACGCCCTCTCCCCACACTGACCCTGGCCGGGACTTTAGTGTCGTGCACCGGGGTTGTCCTCCAGTCATTACGCGATGTCACATCGAAGTTCCTGCAGGGACCCATTGTAACGATGCACTGTTCACCCCCGTTGGTATGAACGAATCACCGATCATCGCTACGTTGCTCGGGGGCGTTCTTATTAGGCGCCACTATATGATAATCTTTTCGATTCTCCACCGTCAGTAATTTACCTACCGGGAACGCTTTCAAGCTGATATGTCCCACGATCTCGCCAAGAAGAATCTCTTGCTAACGGGACCGCCCAAGGTGGGAAAGACCACGGTCATTATGGCGGTGTCCAATGAGCTGGGCGACAGGGCTGATGGTTTCTACACTAAGGAGCTAATAGAGCTGGGCAAAAGGAAGGGATTTCTTCTGATCTCACTTCGGGGGAAGGAGGGTCTACTGGCCCATGTGAACCTTAAGCATGGACCTAAAGTAGGAAGATATACCGTCAATCTCGATGACATAGATTCTATTGGCGTGACCGCGCTCAGAAGAGCCAAGAAAGAGGGGGCGATCGTGATCATAGATGAGATAGGTAGGATGGAACTGCTTTCAAAAGCGTTCAAGAGCGAGGTCATCCGAATCCTCGACTCACCATCTCGTGTGCTGGCCACCATCCGTGAGGTCGAAGAACCATTCTGCGATTCGATCAAGGAGAGGGAGGACGCGGTGGTCATTCGAGTCACCATAGCGAACAGGGATTCCCTTCCCAGCATCATAGTCAATGAACTCTTGCAAAAGTAGGCCTGCGAAGAGCATTTTATACTCATGATGTCAATGATAATTCGTGGTAGTGCTGATAGGAAGCAGCGGATGGTCATATGATGACTGGGTGGGGCGATTCTATCCCATAGAAATGGCCAAGAAGAAGGGCGAATGGTTCGCCTACTATGCTCAGTACTTCAAGACTGTGGAGATAAACAGCACTTTCTACCGCGTGCCCAACGAGTTCACGGTTCGATCGTGGATCAAAAAAGCCTCAGAGGTGGAAGGCTTCGAGTACTCCGTGAAGCTTCCCAAGTTAATCACACATGAAAGCATGGTCAAAAGGAATTGCGAGACCGCTGCAAATCAGGCCAGATCATTTGAACAGATATGCATAGAACCGCTCGCCGAAAATGGAAATATGGGCTGCGCATTGATCCAGCTTTCCCCCTATTTCCGCAACGAGGAGATCTCGTTGACCACGCTCTCTGAACTGCTCGAATCTGTCTCCTGTGATCGTTATCCCTACGCAGTGGAATTCAGACATGGGAGCTGGTTGGATAAGGAGAAGAAAGAGATAGTGGAAGAAGCAAGGGAAATCCTTCGTGAGCATGGAGTGGCCAGCGTGATGATCGACGGCCCTGGATCACCAATAACCAGGGCTCAGACCGCCGATCACTCGTACATACGGTTCCACGGTCGCAACTACGATATTTGGTTCAAGGACGAGGACGAAGATGACTACCGGATCAATAGGTACGATTATCTATATTCAATCGATCATTTGAAGAGTTGGATACCGATAATTGACGAAGTTGGAGAAAAAACTAAGAATGTTAGATTATACTTCAATAACCACGGAAGGGCAAAAGCGGTAAAGAATGCTATCCAGATGATGGACATGCTGTCCATCCCCCATAAGGAGAAGGAGATTAGATTGCAGGACCAGATGAAGCTGCGGATTTACGAATAACGAACATATTGTCAAAGTTTGTTACGGATTAATACGACAATCTACAAATACAAGTAAGCAATCGAAGGCTCGTTGAGAATATGAAGGCTCTATTCGAACCTGAATCCATTGCAGTTGTCGGGGCTGCTCGAGAGAAGGATAAATTGGGCAATATTATTCTGAGGAATCTGATCTCATCAGGATTCGAGGGGAGTCTATACCCAGTTAACCCAAAGGCTGACCAGATACTCGGAATGAAGTGCTACAAGTCTCTCAGCGATATACCAGAGAAAGTGGAGCTCATCGTAGTCGTGGTCCCGAACTACATAGTACCCGCTGTCATCGAGGAGGCGGGGGAGAAAGGTGTCAAGTCTGCTATCATAATTACCGCTGGCTTCAAGGAGATCGGTCTTGAGGGAGCAGAACTTGAGAGAAAGGTAGGGAACCTGGCCAAGAAGTACAACATGAGGATACTGGGCCCCAACTGTCTAGGTCTCATCAACAGGCACCACAACATGAACGCTACCTTCACTCGGAACTATCCCCAGAAGGGAAGGATAGCCATAACCTCTCAATCAGGTGCCATATGCACATCGATTCTTGATTGGGCGACCAGGACCAACGTGGGATTCTCCAAGTTCATTAGCGTCGGTAACAAGGTTGACATCGACGAGGCTGATCTACTGGAGTATTTGAGAGAAGATGATGAGACCGCCGTTATAGGTATGTATATTGAAGGGACGAATAGGGGAGAGCAATTCCTGAGACAGGCAACTGAAGCCACACGCCTCAAACCCATCCTCGCTCTCAAATCAGGAAGGACAAGTTCTGGTGCAAAGGCAGCTTCCTCTCATACAGGAGCCCTATCTGGAAGTGATGCGGTCTACGAAGCGGCGCTCCATCAGACGGGTGTGGTGAGAGCCCGCACCATAGACGAGTTCTTCGATCTGCTTCTGATCTTCGGTCTCATGCCGCTTCCAGAGGGTGACGGAGTGGCCATCGTCACCAATGCCGGTGGCCTGGGAGTCATGGCGGCCGACGCAACCTCGGACTTCGGACTGACCCTAGCGTCGTTCGACGGCGAGACCATCGAGAAGCTGAAGGAATATCTACCCGCAGAGGCGAACTTCTACAATCCGGTGGACGTGCTTGGAGACGCTCCTGCAGATAGATACGAGTTCGCCATCAAGACGGTCATGGATGATCCCAACGTCTCGATGGTTCTTGTGATCCTTGCGCCCACTGACACTGTTGATATAATGTCAGTGGCGAAGATTGTCGCTAGTTTCGGGGGAAAGGTGGATATACCTCTTGTTGCGACCTTCGTGGGCGGTAAAGACTGCGAGGAGGGGATCGAGCTCCTCAGGGAAGCTGGAATTCCGAACTATGAATCCCCAGACCGGGCCATGAAGGCACTCAGCGCGATGGTGAATTACAGGAACATGCGGGATTCCAGAGGCGACATGGAGCCGGTCGTCGTTGACGGCGACAAGGAGCGGGTAAGGGAGATCCTCGACATAGTCAAGGCCGAGGACCGCCTGACATTGCGAGAGGACGAGGGCAAGGAGATCCTCAAGGCCTATGGTGTCTCAGTTCCCATTGAGGCAATAGCCAATACCGCTGAGGAGGCAGCAGAGATCGCCTGCAGGATTGGCTATCCTGTGGTAATGAAGATCGCATCACCTGATATCTTCCACAAGACCGATGTGGGTGGTGTCGCGGTCGGGGTGAGTAATGCCGAGGATGTCAGGACCAACTTCGATATAATCACCCGACGCAGTAAGGAGAGGATGCCCCAGGCAAGGATAGACGGGGTCTCCATCCAGCAGATGCTTTCGGGCAGAGAGGTGATCGTTGGCATGGTCCGTGATGATCAATTCGGCCCAGTTCTCACCTTTGGTCTGGGCGGTATCTTTGTGGAGATAATGAAGGACGTATCGCAATGCATCGCGCCCCTCACCAAGAGCGATGTCAATACCATGATAAGCTCCATCAAGGCCTTCCCCATACTGTCCGGAGCTAGGGGAAGAAAACCAGCCGATATAAAAACCTTAAAGGAAATAATTTTCAAGGTAGCGCAGATTTCCGTAGACTTCCCGGAGATCTCAGAATTTGAGATCAACCCCGTAATGGTTGGAGATGAGGGTGAAGGGGCAGGTGCGGTGGACGCGCTTGTAACAATAAGGAGGGAGAGTAAGTGAGATCCTTGTTTATCGGATCAGTTTCTGAAAGATCTGGAAAGACGATACTGTCACTTGGACTTGCGAAGAATGCGCCTGGTAAGGTAGGTTTCTTCAAACCGTTCAAGGAGACAATAGTGTATGCCAAGAACCGCATTCTGGATCAGGATGCATACCTCATGAAGAAGGTCCTCAACCTCGAGGCTGAGGAGGAGATAATCTCACCGTGTTCCTATGATGTCTTCAGGCCGGTGAGCATGAACACCATGCTGGAATGCTGGGATAAGTTGAGAGAGGGTTGCGATACCATGATCGTGGAGGGTACCAGGGACATTACCACTGGGTACATCCATGATGTATCCGGTCCGGCCATCGCCCAGGCAATTGGCGCCGACATGGTTCTTATCGGAGATTCTAGCCCAGGGGCACTGGATAAGATTGCCGTGATAAAGCACCTCCTCGGAGATTACAACATCGAATTCAAGGGTGCTATCCTCAACATGGCAGATGATCCAGCGGTCGAGGTATTTCTCGAAGAGAAAGGAATCAACGTTCTGGGTTCCATTCCCACTATCAACGAGCTTAAGCGGTTCCGTGTGAAGGAGGTAGCGGAGTCATTGGGAGCCGAGATCGTGGTCGGTGACGAGAACCTAGACAGACCGGTCGAGGATGTCATGGTAGGAGCCATGACGCCCGAGAGTGCGATCAAATACATGAGGCGGGTTGGAAGAAAGGCCCTCATCACTGGAGGAGATAGATCCGATATTCAGATGGCCGCCCTTTCTACTGACACTTCCTGCCTAATTCTCACAGGCGGTCTTTACCCAGTAAAGACCGTGGTATCCAAGGCCTATGAGAAGGGAGTCCCTATCCTGCTAGTCAGGTATGATACCCTTACCACGGCAGAGATGGTCGAGCACCTCATCGCCAGAATAGATCCGGAGGATGATGCCAAGATCAATCTGATCTGCGACACCATCAAGAACAACATAAACCTGGACGAGCTCTGGGGCGAGGAGTGAATAATCGATTCTCCCCCTCCTGACTTATTGGATGGGCATCAGGGGTTTCAGTGAAGGAACCCAAAGATACCCATTGCCTTTTTCTCTCCTATACCCGGCACCCTCTGCAGATCTCTTGCACTCGCCCGAATCAGATTCTCGATGGAACCGAATCGTTCAAGAAGACTGCTGGCGAGCTTATCACCGACGCCGGGGATCATTGAAAGGAACAGCACCCTCTGGTCCTTCACAGGGAGTCCGGATGATACCCTCGGTGTAAACCACCTCGGGGGCGGAGTCCGGTCATTGAGACCTTCTGACTCCCTTCTGACGAGCACTCTTAGGAAGGAGCCCATGCCCTGCTGCCCCTGCACCTGGACAATTGGCACATGGTAGGTGTAGATGCATTCCATCTGAGCCCCAATGACGCTGGCCCAACCCCTTTCATCGAGAATTGAGTCATCATCATGGGATCTCTCGATCACCAGTATTCGCCTGACCACAGAGGCTCCATCGTACTCGTTCATCCTGGAGAGGGCAATTAATTGTTCCCACAGCCTTCCGTTCCTGAAGGACGAGATAAAATCCCCAAGGGTCTTTCTCTCGATGGCAATGGCAGTTTCCCCGACCTTTATGATGTAGTCCCCAGTCTCTAGATGAATAACCCTGATCTCGCCGAGGTCGCCGATGTAGGAAAGAAATCCACTCTCTCTTCTGTCAACGAAGATCTCTATCATGTCTCAAGGACCAGACCGCTTGAGCCGTCCTCCCCCTCCTTGACATAGATGACGTTTCCCATGAATTCCTTCACGTCGTCTATGTGGGTAATGAGAAATATCTGCTTGAACTTGTTGGACAACCGGTTCAAGGTGGACAATATGTTCCTTTTCCTGGTCTGATCCTGGGATCCGAAAATCTCGTCGAGTATGAGGAAATCTACGCTGCTTCCGGATCTATCAGCGATCACCCTTGAAATCGCAAGTCTCAAGCAGAGGTTGGCGAGATCCCCCTCCCCACCAGAATAGCGCTCCAGCCTGAACTTCTCCCCCCCGTCGAAGATGAAGACGTTGTAATCCTTGTCAATCTCCATGCCTCCGTACTTGGACTCGGTCATCTCGTTGAAAATGGATGACGATATCTCGGAAAGGGTGGGAACTATCCTGGAGATGAGATTTGACTTGAAGTCCCCCATGAGATTCGCCAAGGTGGTCATCATGAAGATCCTGCCCTCGTAATCTTTCTTGAGCTGAACCTTCTCCTTCAAAGCCTTCAGCTCGTTCTTCAGGGTCTCCTTTTTTCCATCGAGCACCCTAATCTCCCCGTTGAGTTCGGATATGCGAGCCCCGAGCTTGTCCCTGGAGGACAGCAGGGTCTCGTACCTTTCCCTCAAAGAGGCCAGCTTCTCCTCGTTATAACCTATGGATTCCAGTTTGATCGCGACCTCGTCCATGCTACCTCGCTGGTCAGCCATCGCCTTGTCCAACCCGGTGATCTCCTCTGAAAGTCGAGGGAGCCGCTCGAGCCTGCCCCGTATCTCCCCATATCTCCTGGCAGGACCCTTCAGATTATCGATCTGCTGCTTGACATCCTCAAAGGACTTTTCATCAAAAGTGACGTCACCCAGCTCTTCAAGTCTGGAAACAAGATCAGAGATCTCATCGTTCAGCTCGCTCATCTTGTTCTGGCATCCTCTGATCCCTTCCCGCAGTTTGGCTAGTTCGAGTTGGGAAGCCCTGAGTTTCTCGAGGCGGCTCTCCAGCACCTCTTTCCTTTTGGTCTCCTTCTCCAGATCGATCTCAAGTCTCGATCTCTCCTCTGTGAATTTGTATATGCTCTCCTTGGACTTCTCTATCTCACTGTTCATCTTATCCAGTAGGAACTGGTGTTGATCCTCGAGCTTCCTCTCGCAAGTAGGGCAATTGCTCTCTGGACCCAATCGATTAATATCATCCCACTTGGCAAGGGTTTCGTCCCTCTCCCTGGCTTTCCCTCTAATCTCGGCACCCAGTTCGCTGATCCTTCCCCGTATTCGGGAGATGGAATCCTCGGCTTGCTTAAGGGCTCCGCTCACCTTGGGGATACCGGTCTCAGGGTCCCCGATACCGGAGACCGATTCCTGACTCCGGCCGATCTTCTCTTCGATGGCTAATACCTGGTCCCTGAGGGAGTCCAACCTTTGCTTGATCGACACCATCTCCTGGTATGGGGTCCGGGCTCCATCCATGGTCTCTTTGACCTCGACCAGCCTTTCCAGCAGTTCGCTCTTCTTCCTCAGGTCCTCCAGCTCACTATTGAGGGTTTCCAGGGTTTGCCTCTCTTTGAGAGCAGACAGCTTCCGATCCTCGAGACCTTTGAGGTAGCTCCTCTTACCCGCAAGTTCTCTTTGCATCCTGTGGAACTCGCCTTCGATGGACACCAATGCATCCCTCTCCTCCCTTACCTCAGCGATATGCTTGTCCACCTGCTCTCTCTCGGCCTTTACCGATTCCATGTTATTTTTGTGAACATCCACGATTCGTTCGATCTCCTCGATGTCCACCATAATCTTCTGTGTTCTGTCCTTTCCCTCTCCATCCAGCAGCATGTCCGAATATGCCCTGACCTGGCTCTCCAGTCCTGATCTGTCGGTCCTGATCGAGCTGATGACCCTATCGAGGACGTCGATGTCCAACATTCTCAGGATGAGTTGCCTCCTCTCTCCTGGAGGAAGGATCGAAAGGGCGTCAAGGTCCTTCTGTCTAGCGAACACCGAAATGAAGAATGCCTTGTAGTCCATTCCAAGTCTTTCCGCGAGAACCTGGATGACAGCCCTGTCACCGTCCGCCTGCAGTTGATTGTTGATGTCCAAGGTGACCATCATCTTCAGGTCCTTACCACGCATCTCCCGATGCACCCTATATTGATCGCCATCCATCTCAAATTCTAAGAGTACTGAGCACTCATCCCCCGGCGAAGCTCCGGTCCAGCGTACCTCTTCCTTGCTAGTCCTCTGGGCATCATTGCCGTACAAAGCCCATGAGATAGCCTCGATTAAGGTGCTCTTTCCAACACCGTTGGGGCCGATGATGCCTATGACTCCATCCGGGAACTCAACTGCCGCGTGTCTGAATTTACGGTAATTGTGAAGCTCCATGTATCTCAGTCTGATTCTTCCAGCCCCCTCGTTAGGTATTCCAGACCCTTCTCCTGCAGAGAATCCTTATCCACTTTCTCCACTGGATAATGTTCAAGGAAGGTGACGAACTCGTGTTCCAGGGAGTCAATTCTGGAGCTGGTCCATTGGACCGAAATTCCATCCTGTTTCATCTCGAACCTACGCTCGAAGTGCATCGCGCCAGAGCTGAGCTGATCGATGCGATGGAAGTCGAGCGCTCTGTAGGTGCTCGAGGGGATGTTCCTCACCACCAACCTCACTATCCTCCCCTGGAGTTCCTGGCCTTCTAATAGGTCAACTATCTCCTTCTGGAGGGAGGAATGGTCCATCTTGTTAGCGTCCAGGGGACCGAGGTCGAGCATGGGCCTTGTCCAGAGTTCATGGAACAACCTAGTTCCGCTCTCCAGGTCCACCTCCAAAAATCCCTTCCTCTGCCTTGCCTCGGAGAAGGAGAATCGCTCTGTGGATCCCGAGTAGCAGGCGTTGTACATTACCTCGCTGTACTCGTGAAAGTGCCCCAATGCTATGTAATCGAAATCAGGTCTGAGATATGACGTGTTGATTAACTGCTCGTTGAACTCATCCATCTTGAAGACCCCGAGTCCGATCACGCCTCCATGTAGCATGGCCACATCGTACTTCTCCTTCCTTGAGGGCTTTAACAGCTGAAGCTGCTCGTGGAGGTTATCCCCCTCCGTATGGGGCATAGCGTGGATGGTCATATCCCCAATTTCGATTTGCTCTAACCTCCCGCGGAAGACTGGGTGAATGTCCCTGATGTAATCGAAAACCCTCATAACCGACCCGGTCTCCCGGAGTCTAGGCGTTGAATGGTTCCCCGCGATCACCACCACGGGTATCCCCGATTCCGTCAGCCTTATCAGTTGGTCAAGTGCGAAGGTGAGCGCCCTATTCGTAGGCCTGACCGAGTCGAAGAGGTCGCCACTATGCAGGACCGCGTCGGGCTTTAATTCAATGGCCTTGTCGACGAACCGCTCGAAGGCGTTGTACACGTCGACCTCTCTCTGGTTTAGTCCGGTCTCCTCGTCGACCTTTCTATACGTCGTATAACCCAGATGCGTGTCTGAGACGTGGACTATCCTCAAAATTCACCCCTCTCGTTCAACGATGCCTCAATCCCTAATGTCAATGCTTTTTAATATGATTATCAAGACCCCTCTGAAATTACCGTTGAGAATCTACTTCTCCTCTTGCCTTTTATCAATTCCGCAATTCCTGCAGTCCATTATGAAAGGGTCACGCACTCCTAGAAGAATCGGAAGTCCTTCTCCGATGTCTTGATATCCTCTTTGCTATCGGCATTCGATGAAGATAGTTCTTTCCCAAGCCTCTCCTCGTAGAGATGGACCTTCACTGGTACGGCGAAGGGTGTGAATGGCGAGGCGATCAGAGCCTCTCCTGGCATGAGCATCTGTATCTCGTTATCGAGTCGGGATACGTCCTGCTTGGCCGAGTCTCTGAGAATGCTCCTGTCCCTCTTATCGGCTAGTCCCAATATGAACAGCGTGTTGAACTGGGAGATGATTTCCTCATCTATCAGCTTGGGCTGCTGCGATACCGCGCAAAGGCCCACCTTGAACTTCCTCCCCTCCCTGGCGATCTGGGCGAAGACCGATCCTTTCGCCTCTGATAGGACACGCTGGGCCTCCTCCATGGCGATCAGCACTGGAGGGATGCGGTCGAAGGCTCCCTTGTCGGAATACATCGACTTGTTCTTCTCGAAGACGGCCCTGGATAGAACTGTGGAAATCAGGAGTTCCTCTGCTTCGAACATGTTCGAGGTATCCACCAGTACAACCTTACCACAATGGAGGCAGTCCATGATGTGTCTGGTCACCGATAGCTTGGGATCGGTGGTGATGAGCCCGAACTGGAATATGCTTTCCAGCCTCCTCTTGATGACGTTGATCGTCCCTTCGTGGAACCTTCCCGACAGATCTTCCGATATCTCTGATACTCCTTTCTCGTCAAGATCGACCAACCAAGACTCGCCGTATTTGAACTGTGCCGCCTGCAGGCACTCCAGCTGTGGTTGCGTGAACTCGTAGAGGTTCTGCAGGTCGGCGATCTCGATTTCCCTTGCAGCAATACGAAGGGAGTTGTAAGGGCCGTCCAGTGGTCGTGAGCTGAATACCTCCAGGGAATTCTTCACTTTCGCCTGAGAGAGTCCCATTTTGCCCTTCTCGCCTCCGTCGTAGTACTCGCCATGGGGATCCATGATCAGAAAACCGTATGTCTTAGAATGCATGCAGGAGAGGGCCAGGTTCTTCATCAGGTTGCTTTTGCCCATTCCGGTGGTGGCGAATATCCCGATGTGGTGTGGTATCGCCCTTCCGGATATGCCAACCGAGAAATCGAGAACGCTATCTCCAGACCGAAGATTGCCCACCTCGATATCTCCAAGGAAACGCTCTAGGAAACGGTAGTCCTCCTCTGTCGCCCTTCTGACCTTCGAGAAGTGTGAAGGCAAACTCTTTGTCTTCCTGAAGACCTCCCCCTCGATGTACCCCAAAGGAACGCACACGCCAAGACGATAGAGCCGGTCTTGATAGAGGGACGGATCACCATGACCCCCGGCGTCCTTTGCCAAGAGCTCTCCAGCCTCCTTCTTCATCCAGTCATCTCGCTCGGCGTCCGCCCCGTACTCGATGTCCATGACCCTGATAAGGTACTTTGTTCCATTCCCATCATCGTCAACGATGAGCATCTCGCCGACCTGAAGAGGTTCATCACAGCCCGCTCTGAAACTGGTCTCGAGAACCCTGTTCCCCACTACTCGGCCCATGTGCATTCAAGTGTTCCTCCTTTCGGTTGCGGAACTATGGGCCAATCGGTCTACTGTTTAAAATCGTTTCCTGGTGTGGACTGAAAATGAATTTACAAGAGAAATAGAAAATGGATCAAGGGTTGGAATTTACTTCTAACCTCATGATCCTCTTTGCCATGTCCTCTAGGAGGGGCCATGACTTGTAATCACAGACCATCGCAGGTAGGGGGCAGTTGTGGCAGGTGAGGCTATCTAGCATCTCTTTCTCCGCACCGTACATGTCAAAGTAGCAACCCTTAGGGCGCATCTCGCAATCGTTCTGCATTTTATCGATTTGAAAATTAAAGACATCTAGTACTTAATCATGGCTGGGTAACCAAAATTCTGGGATGATTAGTTCAGCATTGGATTCCCATGGCCCAATCCTTATTAATCCAAATCGGGATTGACCCGACGTGTCGCGAAGGGGCGTCTCCTCACCGTTCTTCAAACAGTCGCAAATCACAGGCCCTGGGCAGTTCAAGATGAGCGAGCCCGAGCTCCATCTGATGGGAGAAGATGAGCCCAGGAGAAAGCCGACCATAAAGGTCATTGGTGTGGGGGGAGCGGGATGCAATGCCATCACCGATTCACCTTTCAATAACATTGCAGTCTGCACCGCATTGGAGGACACTCGGGCGGTCAGGCTTGAATCACGTGTCCTGGTAAACCCCGACCATATAGATTTCATGAAAGAGACCCCGTTCAGGACAGTAAGGTCCATCAAGTTCGAATTCAAGGATTGGTTGGAGGAGGCGGTGGGCGAGCCAGACATCGTCTTCGTCTTTGCGGGTCTCGGGGGAGACACAGGTAGCTACATCGCGCCGGTGGTGGCTGACGTCTGTAAGAAGAAGGCAGGGCTATGCATCTCCAGCGTTGCCCTTCCATTCTCAGTCGAGGGAAAAGACCGCAGATGCGTGGCCGACTGCTGCCTGACGAAAGTATGCGAAGCCTCGGATATCACCATGACCTATCCCAACGACCATCTGCTAAAGATGGTCCCCAACCTTCCACTGGGAAAGGCATTCAATGTAATGAACCGGATCATGATGGTGCCTTTGTTGGAGCTGGAGAAGGTTCTTACGGTTGGAGACCTTGAGGTGGTGAGACGGGATTTCACTCGTTCCCATTCCTGCCGCCTTGGGGTGGGAACAGGATCCGGAGAACTCGGTGAACTGAGGGCTCTTGAAGAGGCGATAACCTCTCCATGGTTCGACTTTGATAAGGATCGCGTCATGTCCGCCCTGGTAACGATATCCTCAGGCGAGGTGGAGGAGGAGGCTGTGTGCAGGGTGCTCGATGAGCTGAGTAAGAGAATGCCCTATGCCCGAATCAACTACGCAGGAATATGCGACAAAGATCTGGGCGCCAAATACAAGGTCATGTTGGTTCTGGGATTCGCGTGACTCATTTATGTTCCTCACTATCCTTCATTCCCTCCCTTATGGCATCACACACCCTGGTGTGAACGGAGTGGAAAGTGCTCCAGAGTATGTAGACCGTTATTCCGCTGAGCACCACAAGTGCCAAGAGCAGGAACCACGGGACCCCTTCCGCCATGGAGATGAATGGAAGTATCAGGAACAAAATGATCATTCCAGCTATGGCGGAGATTATACTTGCGAAGACCTTGTGAATTATTCTGGGATCACCTTCGCTGCATTCCTCCGATTCAACCGTCCAGGTTGTGAAGAGATCGGTGATTCTTCTCAAATGGCTCACCATGCTGGCGATGAGAGGGGCCAGCAGTATCAATGTGACCATCAAGAGCCCGATTGCCAGGAGACCCTCGTCGATTCCCGAAAGTGGTGGAAGGTTCCTCAGGCCGTAGACGAGGTTAGCCCCTATCACGATGACAACCAGGACTATGACATCGATAAAAATCATGCCGATCTCGTGCCTCACCTCCGCGGTCCTGGTGGATGAGCTCGATATCCTCTTTCTGGTGATCGTCCTCATATCCTCGATGCTGATGATGACGGATTTCATCGAGGGCGGCAGTCGTGATTTAATCCACTGGACGATCTTGGGGGAACGCCATTGTATTAGGGGATATACCAGCATAGTCATGAGTGTCGCTGCAAGAACAGAGGAATAGAAACCTCCCCCAATGATGCCTGTGTCCAGGCCGACCTTGGCGATTATTATGGAAAACTCTCCCATGGTGACCATGCTCAAGCCAGCGAGGAGAGAGTTCTCGGCACTTCTGTTCGCCACGTAGGCGGCGAAGGTCACGGCGAAGATACTAGCCATGATGAAGACCGCCGCGATGAGAACTGCCGTGGGAATGCTCTCCCCCAGGGTGGTCGGATCGATGATCATTCCCATGGAGACGAAGAATATGGCCACGAAAAGTATGTTGACGGGGCGCACATTGGACGCTACCATATCAGCCGATTTGGCCTGGGAGATTATGATCCCCATGATGAATGCCCCGATCGCCACTGACAGCTCGACCGCAAGCGATAACAGCACCATGCCGAAGCAGAGTCCCAAAGAGACAAGGAGCACCGTCTCCTGCCTGAATTCCCTGCACATACGGTCTATTGCTCTTGGGACCACCAGCAGTCCTAAGGTCAATCCAACAGCTATGAAAAGTACTACCTTGAGGGCGATCTCGATCACCGGGAAGATATCCAGCGACGCATCGCTTGTCATTGGCGAGATGAGCGCGAGAACGATGATCACGAAGAAGTCCTCGATGATGAGCATTCCTATCACCGCGCTACCGCAGTCACTTCCCACAGTTCCCCGGTCTATTAGCGTCTTTGTGATGAGCGCTGTCGAGCTGATGGCCATTACCGATCCCAGCAGGAACGATTCAATCGTCCCCCATCCTAGCAGTGAGCCGAGGGAGTAACCGATCGCCATCATTATGGTTATCTCGATCGTACCTGCCACGGCCGCGAACAGTCCGATCTTTCGGAGCCGTTTCAGGTTGAACTCCAGTCCCAGAGAGAACATGAGGAGTATGATGCCCAGGTCGGCAAAGAACGACACCGAATCTGGATCCCTCACGGTAAGGAAGGGTATGACCCCAGCTCCCAGTATGAGTCCTCCAAGTAGGTATCCGATGGCCGGAGGATATTTCAGCCGAGGTAGAATCAGGGCCGAGATGCCGACCACTATCATTATTACCGTAATATCTACGATGAAGTCCATCCCGATCTCAGCCAACCGACACCCCTGCCATCAAGAATCCAAGGTTGCAAATAACGTGATTCTTTGATTTGGACCTATCGAATCTTAATCCTCAATGATGTCCTCTGGGGCTGAGGCGAAACTCACCAGGAACTTCGCTTCCATGAAGTGGAGCTTACCCGGTATCACCAGGCAATGAAGAGGGGACCCCATGTCCAATTTCGACATCCGTTCTGGATACCCAGCTGACACCTTTTCACTCGAGGAACCCACCCTGGCCGCAGCGCAGATGAGCGTCTTCTCACGGATGAGTCCCTTCCCCACCCTGGTTTCTGCCTCCATCAACCACTTGACCGCCTCCATGGAACTCATGTACCTTCCCTCGTCCTGCTTGATGTCAAGTAGCACAAGAGTGTGCAGACCTCTTTCCATGTTCTCCACGATGTTATCATAGGGGCTGGTGGGAAAGTACCCGGGTTCATGGAGGGGCAGGGTCACAGTTCTACCGAACTTGTATGGCTGAAGACCCAGGGCGGATGCCGCGGCAGTGAAGATAGATACCCCATGTATCAGTGTGGTCGGTATTCCACGCTCCTCCGCTCTCAACCTGATATCGACGTGGGTAGTGGCGGCCATGGTGTCCCCCGCCGTGATGAACGCCACCTTTCCCCTGCTGGCAGCCTCCACTATGAGATCCTGTTCCTCGACCTCCTTTCTCTTGAGCACGGTAATGGGCCTACCCAGTTCCTCTTCAAGCTCTTCCACGGAACAGTCTATCAGAGAAGAAGTGTAGAACTCAGCAAATACCTCGTCCGCCTCCTTCAGGCGCTCGAAAGCGCGTCTGCTCATGTCCTTTGGTCCGCCCAGTCCTAAACCGACAAATATCAATTCGCCCATGATACCACCGTGCACTCTTGGTGTGTGAAGGTTCCGAGAGAGGAAGGGGAGTCGACTCGTAAAAAGCTTTTAGAGGCAGGTCTCCTAGACATCTCACTGAGGATCAAGGGTGAAGAAGGATATCTCCTACTTCCAGTTGGTGATCCCGAAGCTCTTGAGGGCTTTGATCTGATGCTCGCAGATTTTGAGGAGCGCGATGTCATCGAGACCGATTATCGTAGACTGGTCGAGATACCCAAGGATCTGATGAAGCTTTTACCAGCATCCTATGACGTGGTCGGGGACATCGCCATCGTTCGCCTGGATGACGAGTTGCTGACCTTCAGGCACAGCATCGGCGAGGCGATGCGAGAGGCACTGCCAAGATTGAGAACGGTTGCGCTGGACAAGGGGGTGCAGGGTGAGTACAGGGTCAGGGACTTGGAGGTCATCAGCGGAGAGCCTTCAACTATCACGCTGCATACCGAGTTCGGTCTCCGGTTCAAGGTGGACGTCTCAAAGGTCTACTTCAACCCGAGGCTGGCAAGCGAGAGGCGGAGAGTCTCAACACTAGTCAGAAAGGGGGAAGTGGTGGTGGACATGTTCGCCGGCGTGGGTCCCTTCTCCTTGATGATTGCCAAGTACGCTTCTGCCAAAGAGATATACGGGATCGACATGAACCCAGATGCGGTAGCGCTCATGAAGGAGAACATAGAAATCAACAAGGTAGAAGGCGTGAATCCCTTACTGGGAGACGCCCGGGAAGTAATTGGAAACCTGCCCCCTGCTGACAGGATCATTATGAACCTTCCCCATTCCGCGCATGAATTCCTAGAGGTCGCCACCATGAATATCAATCCCATGGGTACCATCCATTTCTACACGATCTGTGAAAGGGAAGCGATAGACGGTTTCGTAAGAAATCTAGTTTCAGAACTAAGGGAGAAGGGAATCGACCTTGACCTGGCGCGATTGGAAGAGTTGAAGACCTACTCCCCCACAATGAGCGTTTACTCCGCCGATCTAGTGCTCACTCATCGACCTTGTTCACTGGTTTGAGGGTGATTCCTCGCTGCCCCTGATAATGTCCGCTCCTCTTATCATAGGGAAGAGTCGGTGGAGAGCACAACTTCTCAAAGACGATCTGGACAAACCTGTCCCCGATGTCGATCTCGATGGGCGAATCCGAGAAGTTGAATCCCGAGAATGTAAGGGTACCCTGGAAACCTGCATCCACCTTGCCCAAACCCGCTACTATCCCTTTCCTTATCCAAGAGGTCCTGAGCCAGAGCTGGGCACTGACGTCATTTGGTAGTGCCACATACTCGATCGTGGAAACGAAGAATCGAGTCATGGGTGGAATGGTGGCCTTACCCTCACCAACAATCTCATCCGTTGAGGGAATAGAAATCTCTGATATCCGAAGGTCGTAACCATTAGGGGTAAGCGATCGCTCATTGAAATCCTCAATTCTTAGATTTCCGTTTTCCATCCTTGATAGAATCTCGTGGTCTGGTAGGATGCACATCTTAGGTGGAATAGTGGTCCTCCTAGAACTTACTTTCTGGAATTGCGGTCGACCCTTCAGAATCCTTCGGGATTAGTCGAGCAATACTGAAAAAAGATTTATATATCGAGTCCATTAGACTATCAGTTGGATAATTCATCCAACTCTAGATTGGACCCCAATTGGATGTATAATCCAATGTTCTCCAATCCCCAGCTGGATAGATTACCCAACACCTAGGAACTTGATTCCAGGGAGGAAATCAATTGAAGTCAGCAACGAAGTCAATGATCCTCGTCGTGATACTGGGAATCGTAATTATCTCGATAAGTTACATGGTTCTCTTTTCACCAAAGGAGAATAGAACAGAATATCCAATTCCAGTCACGGATGCGCTTGGAAGGGAGATTACTTTCGAGGAGGTTCCAGAGAGGATAATATCCGCGGCTCCAGCAAACACCGAGACGGTCTTTGCCCTGGGGCTGGGTGAAAAGGTTATCGGAGTCACCGATTGGTGCGATTGGCCCTCAGAGATGGTCAGCATGAGGGACAATGGAACGATAGAGTCCGTCGGCGACTACTGGGGACCAAATATTGAGAGGATCATCAACCTTGAACCTGATCTTGTTGTACTCAGCGAGGGTGTCCCCTCTCACGGGCAGGTCGCTGAACAGCTGGGTCATATGGGTATCAAATGTTTCGTTACCTGGAAGGGAGAGAACCTCACTGAGATCTACCAGAACATAGAGACCCTAGGTGAGATTTGCGACCGAATAGATGCCGCGTCAGACCTGATAGAGTCCATGAAGGACAGGGTGGATGCTGTAGAAAATGCGATTGCCGGACAGAGTCCCATAACTATGTTTCATGCGGTTTGGCTTACTCCAGTCTTTACCTGTGGAGGTGACACCTTCGTTTCAGAGGTCATCACGTTGGCAGGTGGAGAGAACATCTTTGCAGACCTGAACGGTTGGCCGACAGTTAGTATCGAACAGATCGTAGCCAGCCAGCCGCAGGTTATTACAATAACCGCGACGATGATGTTTTCCAACCCAGAGGATATCATACAGATGCTTGAGGATGACCCGCTTTGGAGTGAAGTACCAGCAGTTCAGAACGGCATGGTGTACATTCTCCTAGATCAGGGAGAGAACATCTTCAGCCGACAGAGCGTGAGGATTGTTGATGCCATGGAACTTCTTGCGGAGATACTATATCCAGAAGCTTTTGGGATTACGGTGCCCAATGTCATTGGCAATGATTACGTGGACTACTTATCCTCACAGACGTCAGGGTCAGTGACGACGGTTCTCGAAATGCAGGACAGCGTCGGATATGTATGAAAACTGGTGTATGAATGGCCAATTCCGTGATCGAGCAGAGACGACTACGATTGATATTGATCTCCATCATCGGAATCGTCGCCCTTTTCATTTTCTTCATTTCTTACCTCTCAGTCGGTGCGGTGGATTACGGCTTCTTCGAGGTCATGGACGCTCTGTTCAGTGCAATTGCAAAGGGCGGTCAGGATCTGACCCCAATCGAGGCTATCGTATACCATGCCAGGTTTCCCAGGGCTCTGGGAGTCATTGGGGTAGGGATAGGGCTATCCGTAGCCGGAGTGGTTCTTCAAGCGATCATAAGGAACCCCCTGGTGGACCCCTATATCACCGGGATATCATCCGGAGCAGGACTTGCCGCGGCAATCGCTATGTCATCGGGCATAACCTTCTTTGGGTCCCTCATCTTCACGGTTCCCATCGCGGCTTTCATCGGAGCGATTGCGGCCTTTACCTGCACCATCCTTCTTGCGGAGGCATCGGGCGGTCGACCCATAACCTATGTTCTATCAGGAGTGGTTGTGGGTCTAGGGTTATCGTCGTTCACAACCATGATATTGGTGTTCTCAGGGGACCAGGTGCAAGGCATTCTTTTTTGGCTCTTCGGAAGCTTCACTGGAGTGTCGTGGAGCAACGTCTGGATCATTCTCATACCAATACTAGCCCTGACTCTTGGCATTGGATTGTATGCCAGAGAGCTGAACCTCATCCTGCTGGGCGACGAGCAGGCTCGGCAGCTGGGCCTCAATGTCAAGAGATTCAAACTCCTGTGCATGGTGCTGACATCGATTCTGACAGCCTTCAGCGTTGCATTCACCGGTATCATAATGTTCCTGGGGCTCATCGTGCCCCACATCTCGAGGCTGATAGTGGGGAGCGATCACCGGATTCTACTACCCATGTCAATGCTCATGGGTGCAAACATCTTACTCCTGGCCGACATCATGGCCAGGGTGGCCGCAAGGCCCATGGAACTCCCAGTCGGTGCGATAATATCCCTGATTGGGGCTCCGTTCTTTGCATACCTCATGATACGGAAGGGGAAGGAATATGTCGGATGAGAATGGCAATTCAGTCATGATCAAGATCGAGGGAGTTAGATTCTCCTATGGCAGTGTCGAGGCGCTCAGGGGACTGACCATCGAGGGCAAGAGAGGTCAGTTCATAGGGCTTATCGGCCCGAATGGATCGGGTAAAAGCACTCTGCTTCGCTGTATAAATGGCATCCTGAAACCGAATGCTGGATGCATATTGGTGAATGGTCATGATGTACGTAAGATGAAGATCTCAGAGATGGCCCAGATGTGTTCGAACGTGCCTACGGAGTTCCCCGACGACTTCAATCTCACAGTTCAGGACCTCGTCTTCACGGGCCGTTACCCATATGTTCAGGCACTCTGGTGGGAGAAAAAAGAAGACGAGGACATAGTCATGAAAGCTCTCCACGACTTCCAAGTGCATCACCTCAAGGATCGCAAGATCAGCGAGATCAGCAGTGGTGAGAGGCAGCGTGCCCTACTGGCCAAGGCCGTTGTGCAGACCCCCAAGGTCATGCTGGTGGATGAGCCATCTGCCCATCTGGATCTCAAGCACAAACTGGAATCCATGGAGCATCTCCGCTCCCTGCTGGCCAATGGCATCTCGATCATAGCGGCATCTCATGACATCAACCTCCTTGCTAAGTACTGCGATAAGGTGATCATTCTCAGCAAGGGAGAGATAGTGGCCTTTGGTGATCCAAACGACGTGATCACTAAAGACCTGATCAGAGAAGTATACGGCGTGGAAGCAGATGTCATCAGGAACAACGGGAGCATATTCATCATTCCCAAGAACACAGTGAAATCAGAGACCTGAAACAGTTGATATCATGGATCCAAGTTCAATAGTCAGAAAGGAGATACTATCACTTCAGAAACCTTTTCATGGGGGCACAGCCTGGAAGCTGGGCGAGATCGAGGACTTCAGCTCGAACCTGAACCCTCTCGGTCCACTACCGTGTCTGGGCGAATTGATTGCCGAATATGTGCACGAGGTGGATCACTATCCAGATGATCACTCCATGGATTTCAGGGAAGCCCTGTCCGATCATTACAAGGTGCCTATCGACTGCGTGATCGCTGGAGCGGGATCCTCAGAGCTCATCAGGCTCTTCCCGGAGGTATTCATCTCTCCGGGGGACGAAGTACTCATTCCCCTGCCCGGTTTCTCCGAGTACACCTTTGGATGCAGGCTGATGGGTGCCAGCATCAAGAACTTCCATTTGACCGGGAATAACGACTTCAGGGTGAATTATGACGAAATACTCAGCAAGCTGGACGAAGGTCTGAAGGCGGTCTACCTTTGCAACCCCAACAATCCAACCGGCAGGCTGGAATCAAAGAAGAACATCCTTGAGCTCGCGGAGGAGCTAGAGAAGAGGAATGCGCTTCTCTTCCTCGACGAGTGTCTTCTGGAGCTTGTGGAGGGGAGTCAAAATCATACCTGTGCAGTTGAGGTCGAATCTCATAGTAACATGTTCATCATCAACTCGCTGACGAAGTCCTTCGGGTTCCCTGGTCTCAGGGTGGGCTATGGCATCGGCAGCCTGGGGGTAATCGCTCAGATAGAGAAGGCTCGGCTATCATGGAATATGGGGGGAATCGAGCAGAGGGTCGCAGCCTCCTGCGTCAGGGATCACTATTCCCATGTGACTAAGGCAAGTAAGATCATCGATGGCGAGAAAAGAAGGATGTCCGAGGCGCTCAAGACAATGGGAATGTCAACAGCCTCAGTACCAGATTCGTTCTTCTTCTTCACCTCACTTAGGGATTTTGGCTTCTCTTCGGCCGAGTTCAAAGACCAAATGCTGAAGCAGGGAATCATGGTAAGGGATTGCTCATCCTTCGGCAATGATTGCGAGAATTACACCCGCTTCTCGGTCAGGACCAGGGAAAAGAACGACATATTCCTCTCCGCTTTCAAGAGGGTGTTGGAGAGCTGAGTTCGATGGGTGAGAACCATGTACGATATTGTCATTTACGGGATCATCATCGCTCTTGGCGCTCTTGCCCTCGATCTGGCCTTCGGTGAACCATCGAACAGGTTCCACCCAGTAGCTTGGATGGGGTTATTCATAAGGGCCATCGATAACAGAATACCCCGGGGGAGTAAGGGCGAGAGGGCTTACGGTATTCTGCTGGCCTTTGTCACGATCCTTGTTTTCGTGCTCCTCTTCACGGTAGTTCTCGGGGCGGTGCGATTGTTCCTTAGCGCGACCCTCTGGGCAGTGCTGTGCATGATCGTTCTCAAGATGATGTTTGCCATACACTCGCTCTCCGTTCATGTCAAACCGATCCAGAGCGCACTTGAGGCAGGAGATCTGGAAGGTGCGAGGAACGGTGCGAGAATGGTGGTGAGCCGCGATGTTAGTGAACTCGATGCTCCGCATCTTATCTCATGTGCCTCCGAGACCGTGGCCGAGAATCTGGTCGACAGCATCATCTCTCCAATGTTCTTCATGGCTTTCGGGGGCGTACCCGCAGCCGTGGGACTCAGGGCGGTGAACACTCTGGATGCCATGGTGGGCTACGAGAATAAAAGAAACAAGGAGGTTGGATGGTTTTCTGCGAAATTGGATGATATCCTGCATTTCATTCCTGCTCGCCTTTCCATACCATTCATCCTTCTAGCATTGAAGCTAACGGGAAACGACTGGCATACTGGATGGAGAGCGGCCCGAAGAGACCATGTGAGGACCAAGAGCCCTAACAAGGGCTGGCCCATGTCTGCCGTTGCGGGAGGGCTTCGATTCCAGATGGAGAAAAAAGGCAACTACCTGCTAGGGGAAGGGAATCTACCTCAGAACCCCGAGATGATAATGGAAACCTATAGGGTAGTGAGGCTCACGGCACTAATCTTCTTCTTCGTGTTCGCCCTTCCCCTCTTCGTACTGATCGGAATACATGTTCAGATATTGATTGAGAATGTACTGCTTTCACCATTCTAGGAGGAACAGATAATGGACGTTAAGGTTGAATTTCATGTCATCGATGGCGGTGATGTCGCCGTCGTGCGCTTTCCATTCAAGATGAGAACATTGAGCTCCGCCATAGTTGGCGGCGGTCTCTCCACCGCGGAAGCCGCTGTGATCATGCAGGTTCCCACGAACTACACCGACGATGCTCCTGAGAGAAGGCTGGAGGAAGTTTGCGACCAGCTCGGACTCGGGAAAGAGGTGGTGGGATTCATGACAGCAGCTCATGTCAAGAAGGTCTTCAGCGTCTCGAAGGAGGAGAAGGACGGTGCTGAGGCGGTTGTGGTGGCCACCGCTGGCCTTAGCAACGCGGTGGTGGCAGGAGAGATACTTCCCATGTACACCCTGGCGGACAGTTTCAAGGCGGGAACCATCAACATCCTTGCTATGGTCAACATTCCCTTGGAGGATTCTGGGATGGCAAACGCCTTCATTCCCATCACCGAGGCCAAAACCTCGGCCATTCAGGAACTCGGTGCCCGGGCTACCGGAACAACTAGTGACGCGGTGATGGTGGCCTGTCCGGAAGGATCGACTTTCAAGTACGCGGGTACCGCCACTAATGTTGGTATAGCTCTGGCAAGGGCCACCAAGAAATGTGTTTTGGAGTGTCTCACAAAGAACGGAGACGGTCCCAGGCCGACCGACTACGTGATGAGGTTGGAGGAGAGGGGAGTGACCTTCGAGGACATGTGGGATGCCGCTCAGTCTCTCTACTATCCCAACCCGGATTGGGACACCGCGAAATTGAAGGAGATGTTCGAGTCCAGGATCAATGCGTTGAGGGATGACATCAACGTCAACGCCCTGATACTCAGCGCCATCGCACTGGATGAGAGGGGAGAGGCCGGGAGATTGTACGGCCTTCCAAGAGCTCAGTACCTGGAGGATCCAGTTCACCTGCTGGCGGATGAGATGATAGCCATGGCACTGGCACAGTACATCTCCGGTACCAAGGGTCTTTTTGAATATACACGATATGATAGGAAGAAACCAGGGATACTGGCCGAGCTTCCGCCTTTCCTTGACGACGTCGTTGCCGCATTGATCGGCGGGATCATGTCAGACATCTACACAAGGTTGCTGGAGGGAGGAGAATAGGCGTAGGAAATGCAGTGAAGGCTCTGTTCTCGCTCTTCACCGTTGTCCCGGTGAACTCCAACATGGCAGATTTCGAGGACCTCTCCAGAAGATTCTGGCTTCTGCCTATCATCGGGGCATTCTTCGGCATCATCGCCTCTTTGGCCCTATTAGTTTCTTCAGAGGTATTCTCCCTATTCCTGTCAGCCGTCCTGGTGGTCTTCATTCTGCAGGCCGTCAACAGATTCCTACACTTCGACGGCCTGATGGACCTAGGAGATGGATTGGTTGCCCACGGCAATCAAGAGAAGAAGCTGGGAGCGATGAAGGACAGCTCGATTGGGGCTGGCGGGGTCGCCTTCGCCCTTTTCTTCACACTACTCTCGATCGCCGCCCTGGCATCGCTTCCTCCTCATCATCCGGCGCATATTCTGATAATCGCCCCCTTTGCTGCTGAGGTGCTCTCACGAAACGCCATGCTGGTCTGCACCTCGATGGGAAAACCCAGGCCAGGGCTTGGAAGCACCTTCGTGTCCAACACCTCACGGGGGGCCATCATCCCATCATTCGTGATATCTCTGGTCCTGCTGTCGGTCGGTTGGTACCTGCTTGTCGCTGGGTCGGAGGGGGCGTTCGCTCTCCTGGATTCGACCATGATATCACTTCCCCCGTACATCTGGACCACGGCGTTGTCCTTGATCCTCACTGCGGTATCCTTGCTGGTCGGGTGGGTGATGGCAAGGATCGCCCTGCGTAGTTTCGGCTGTGTCAATGGGGATGTTATCGGGGCAACCAACGAGATAACCAGGCCGGTGATTCTGATGGCGATCACTCTTCTGGTGGTGATCCTATAGCCGTCGATGCCATAATCACATCGGGAGGAAGGGGCACCCGAATAAAGGAGCTGGGCATCGAGAAGCCCATGATCAAGGTTCTGGAGAAAAGCATAATCGAGAGGGTGCTTGAGGCTCTCAAGGGGGCAAAAGGGGTCCGTGATATCTTCGTCTCGGTCAGCGACAACACTCCCTTGACCAAAAGGTTCGTGGATCATCTCGGTTACACTACCATACCCACATCCGGCAATGATTACGTCAAGGACCTAAGGGCTTCGATGAGGGAGCCATCATCCAGGGCCGTTCTGGTATGTCCTGCAGACCTTCCGCTGCTCACAAGCAGTTCAGTGGATAGTCTTGTATCGGAATACAAGAAGGCTGGATTTCAATCCTTGGCCGTTGCGGTTCCATCTCAATGCATCCTGTCAATTGGTCTGGAGGCGACCTTCGAGATGGAGGTCAATGGTAGTCCCGTCGTCATGTGCGGGGTCTCGGTCGTAGACAGGAAGGCAATGCTCTCAGGGAAGTATCTGAAAGAGGGATATTTCATCTCCCAGAAGATGGATTTTGCCCTCAACGTGAATTCGGTCCAGGAGCTCAAGCTGGCCGAGCGAATCCTCGAGAAGAGGTTTCACTTTTCTAGATCAAGTATGCGAGCGTAGTTCTCGTCGATCTTCTCCAGGAGAGATCTGCATGTAATGGTTCCATTGGAGCCGAGGATTGCTGCCACCGATACCCCTCCGGCACCGGCACCCTCCTTCACCAAACCGGTCTCGTATATCCTGAGCCCATCGTACTTGGATTCGGAGAAATCAAGGTTCACGGCCAAAATCGGAACTTCTGCGGATTGGGCGACTAGCGAGATCATGTCCGACTGCTTGTCCTCGATGATCCAGCGGGTTGTCCCCAGGGCAATGTTCTTCAGCACCTCGGGTTTCATTCCCTTGATGACAGCGAGAACGGCCGCCATTTGGGTGCCTCCCGCCATGATGACCGGAACGCTCAAAGCCGCTCCCGCCACCAATCCTGCGGCGGCAGGCATCATTGGGTCGCCGACCACAGCCACAGCATCCAGGACCCCTCGAATCTGTTTCCCATCCGCTTTAGCGGCGGTCAATCCCTCCCGTACCACATTGATCTTGAGATCGTGAGGGTTCTGAGGGAAGCTGCTACTCTCCTTTCCCTCTGCATCGTATCCGAGGGCCAGAAGTACTCCGAGAGCGGTGGTCGTCCCGCCAGGGGTGCTCTCTCCCACCACGAGGTAATCAACGGTCTTTGCCAAGTTCTTGCCAAGAAGGAAGGACTCCTCGAACACCTCCTTGGGATTCTCGACGGCTTTACCAGTCCGGATATCCCCCCCGGGTGTTCCTCCGACCTCGAAGTAGGGGGTGAATGGAAGTACCCTGCATCCTCCGTTGACAACGAAGATGGGCATTTCTGCCAGCTCCAGCGCGGACATGGTTATGATTGCAGGGGTGGGAATGCCATCCGGAGTGACCGGTACTCCGTCAATGACCTTGCACTTGCCGTAGTGCAGGAGCTCCATATCCGCAGCGGGGGTGTAATCCGTGAACTCTGGATTGGCACCTGCTGCTGAGATTCCTGGTATCTTAGCGGTCTCGGTGTTCCCGATGACACAAACAAAGGCGGGCTTCTTTCCCTGCACTTTCTTCACAAACTCTTCCGCCTTGCTCTGGTTTCCGCATATGATGATGTCCTTGGGGGCGCACATTTCAACATCTCCATAGAAAACCGTCTTGAAGCTCAAAGACAATTTTACAGTCTCATCCCGAGAGTACATATTAAATTATCGTTGACATCGGTCCCTATCGCCGAAATAGCTCCACTCACATGCCGATTTATGACGATTCCAAGGCGGAAATGATCGAACAAGGTTGCCAATTCTGGGTTGAGGGAAACCATTGTCTCCAATCGTCGGATGGATAGAAATGCGTCGATCATACCGCGGCTTTTCCTACCATCCCATCAAAATATTGAGGAGTTCCTGTAGTGGAACATATCCCTGGCTTGTCTCCTGGAAGCTCCTTCCCGAAGATTCTCCCGAGAGGTCCTTGGACACGGCGAAGGGGACGGGATTCTCATCATGCTCTCCGGTGAGCGAAGAGGCGCCATGGTCGACGATCAGCGAAAGCCTGACGTCCTTTTTGCCCTGGAAGTACTTCTTTAGCAGGATATCTACCTCTTCCAGGAACTCTAGCTTCTTCTGGGGTTCCCTCTTGTGGCTCATGTCGTCTATCTCCTCGATGTGAAGGAGGACATCGGATTCGTTGACAACATTTGAGGCTTTCTCGATCCGCTCCTCAAGGTCGTCGATCCACATCTTTTTCATCCCCAGAAACGCTCCCACGCCAAGGGCTGAAGGGCTGTTGGAAAGAAAGGAAATGCCTCTGAGCTTCTTCCTGACATCCTTGTATTTCTCCACCAGGTCCCCTCTTCCCCCTTGCCAGGGTAAAATTACCCATCCTCCGGTCTCGTCCCTTACGGCCTCAACCAGCTCTCGTAGAGGTCCAAGCCTTTCCAAATCGAACTCTGAATTCACGGGTGGTGATGGTAGGTCCAGCACATCATCGCTTTCGATGGTCATGACTCCCTTTCCCTCGCCGTAGTACCGTATCTCAGGCTTTAGATCGTCTATGAGCGGCAGATTTTTCTCGAAAGAGGCCCGGAGAACCTTGACCTCCTCCTCTGAGATGATGTAACCCCATTCCATCCAGCTGTCCACTAGAGTGGCTGGGCTGAGCCTATAGCCAATGCGTCCAGGAGGAACCTCAAGATTGAAACCAAGGGTCTCGATTAACCCCCTTGGAATATCCTCTTTCCGCTTGCTTAGAAGTTCCAGGAGGAAAAGATGCGTGTATCCGCAGGCATCAGTGCAGCCGAACCTCCCTGCGGTGGTGATGCTGTCAATGAAGGGCATCTCCGCGGCTTGCAACGGAGTCAGATTTCCCAAACTGGGTATCCTATCGTCGGTGGCCCCATCCAGCAGTATGATAATGCTATGCATCTAAACCGGCTTCGAGATTGAATGTCTTGATATTCAATACTTGCCATCACTCCACAGTAAAGGTGAACGGTTCTAGAGCGCTATAGCCTCAAATTTCTGATAATTTCTTCGAATATCCGGAAGAAAGTCAATGCCATTGGTGAAATGTCTTAAGAATGACAGTCTGAACCCTAAATCCGGGACAGTGCTATGGCCGCCTGGCCCGTGGATATTCCACCATCACCGTTGGGAACATTGTCGTGACCGATGTAGTTCATACCCCTTCTCCGCACCTCGTCCCTCACGATCCTGGATATCGTCCCGTTATAGGCTACGCCGCCGGTGAGGCCGATGTTCTTCGTACCTGATGATTCCGCAGCCTCAAAGGCGATCTCCAGCATGCCCTTGAGAAGGTCGTGGACGAAGCTGACCGCAAGGTCCTCCCTTCGTCCTTTCATCTCGAACAGCTGACCGAACATGGGAACGGTTCTGATCACCCCGTTCGAGATCTCCACCTCGAATTCGTGACTCTTCTTCCCCTTCTCAAGAAGAGCTTCCAGCTTCATGGCAGGCTCACCATCGTAGGAGCGGTATCTGCAGATGTCTAGGTAACATGATAGCGTGTCGAGAACCCTTCCAAAACTGCTCGTCAGGAGGCTGCTCGACATCATCTTCCTGAAGATAGCCGCCTCTTCCTCTTTGAAGAGGTCGCTGTCTCGCCCGTTCAATTCGCTGAAGGCGAAGACGAGTCTGCCAACGTCGCGAACCGCTTTCTCCCCTCCAAGGAGCGGGACCTCCTCCAGATGTCCCACCCTTTCCAATTCCTGGAATGTGGTGTGGAGAACCTCGCCCCCCCATGCCCTGCCGTCCTCGCCGTAACCGGTTCCATCCAATGTCAGCGCTATCAACTCATCTTCGGCCGCGTCGATCATGAGTGACGAGGCATGTGCCCAGTGGTGCTGGACCTCGATGACCTCCGCTTCGTACTCCTCTCCCAGCGTCTTTCCCATTCTGCGGTTCGAATAGCCGGGATGAAGGTCCATGGCCACTACATCCAGCGAATCCAATCCCAGCAATCTGATCTGATACCTCACCGCCTGCTCCAGGAACTCTATCACTCCGATGGAGTCTCCCTCGCCCACATACTGGGTGGGGTAGATGCTTCCATCCATCGCTATGGCTGCGGTCAGGTTCTCCTGGGCCCCGATTCCAATGGCCCTGCCCTTGAACGGGGACTCGATGCTCGACGGTATATGTCCCCTGGATTTTCGGATAAAGTGCGTGTCCTCGTCGAAAGACCTCACCACGGAGTCGTCACAGCGGTTCACTATCCTTCGGTTGTGGAGCAGGTATGAATCTGCTCCGAGTGAAAGCACGTCCCGATCATCCAGTATCATAGGCTCTCCGGGGACGTTCGCCGAGGTCATCACAACCGCATCGGCGTCCAGGCGATGGAACAATATCTCGTGCATCGCGGTGTAGGGGAGGAAAACCCCCACGTTGCTCAGTCCGGGTGAAGCCCAATCCATCCCCTTGGAGTGATTCTTGGCGATAAGGGTAACCGGCCTGTGGGTCGAGGTCAGAAGCTCGACCTCGTGGTCGGTTGGAAACCCGTATGCCTCAAGGGCCTTCAAGTCCCTTACCATGATGGCAAAGGGCTTATGTTTCCTCCCGTACCATTCCCTCAATCTTGGGATGGTCTCCATCGTGGAGCAGATGTGCATCCCGCCCCATGATTTGGCCACCCCTATCTCCCCCTCGTCGATACGGGCGGCAAATTCGGCGATCGGATCTCCATTTGTTACATTACCTTCTCTGTCCAGGAGCTGATATGCAGGACCGCACTGGGGGCAGGAGATCGTCTGGTGATGGAACCTCCTGTCATCGGGATCAGAGTACTCATCCCTGCAGGTCTCGCACATATGGAATTCCCGCATCGAGGTCTTGCCCCTGTCATAGGGAAGGTCTTCAATGACAGTGAAGCGGGCACCGCAGTCGGTGCAGTTGGTGAATGGATAGAGATGCCGCCTGTCGTGCGGGTCGAAAAGCTCCTTTCTGCATGAATCACATATGGCGACATCGTTGGGGATACCGATGCCTTTCTGCCCTTCCTTGCTGGGAACGATGATGAATCCCTCTATACCGTCGAGGGCTCCATCATCGCTTTCCTGACGTTCTATCCGGTCTATTCGTGCCAAAGGTGGGAGTTTCGCTCTCAGTTCTCTCAGGAACATGTCCCCATCGCCATCGATTTCCACCACCACGTTGGAGCCGTTGTTCTGGACGTATCCCCTGAGGTCCAGAGACCTCGCGATCCTGTGGACCGTCGGTCTGAATCCGACCCCTTGGACAATTCCATGGATCACGAGTCTCATCGGGGCATTTGACCAGATGATAGATATAAAAATCTTCTGTCTCGACCCGGACCTGCACAAGGTTTAAGGAAATCCTCATTGATACGCCCGAAGGAGCTGGATTCCGATGAGCGAGGTCAGAGACGGTCTTCTTTACAGCGAGGAACACGAGTGGATAAAGGTGGAAGGGGATAGCGGAAAGGTGGGAATCACCGACCACGCCCAGAAGGAGATGAACGATATTCTGTACGCCGAGGTTCCCATGGTGGGAAAGAAGGTCAAGAAGGGGGAGACAATCGGGGCGATCGAGAGCGTTAAGACCGTGGCCGATGTGTACTCTCCAGTCTCGGGGGAGATCGTTGAGATCAACTCCGAGCTTGAGGACTCACCTCAATTCATAAACGAGAGCCCTTACGAGAAGGGTTGGTTCGTTGTCATCAGGTTAGAGGACGAGGACGAGCTCGAAGAACTGATGGATACCGAGGATTACGCCGATTTCATCGGGGAGTGAATCAGGCACCGGCCAGGTCCAAGGTGTGCGGGCAGTCGCAAATCTCTCTCTTGTCAGGTATCCTGGGCAAAGCCCTCTTAAGGAGTTCCCGGATCTTGTCGAGGTTTTCAGCCATGGTCGAGAGCACTGTGGCAGTGTCCACCGGATGATCTGCCCATGTATCATAATCGGTGATCATTGCTAGGCTCACGTAGCACATCTCTAGTTCCCTGGCGAGCTGACATTCCGGCACCAGGGTCATTCCGATGATGTCAGCGTAATTCTTGAACATTCTGCTCTCTGCCTTGGTGGAGAATCTGGGACCTTCGATGCAGATGTATGTCCCAGTTGAATGGTACTGCACGCCCATGGACTCCGCCTCTCGTATGAATATCTCCCTGAGCTCGGGACAGAAGGGGTCCGCCATTCCAACGTGAATTGTCTTGGGACCGTCGTAGAAGGTATAATTCCTATTCTTGGTGAAATCTATGAATTGATCCACGATGACCAGATCACCTGGCCTGAAGTCCTCTCTCTCGGAACCTACAGCACAAGGTGATATGACCCTGTCAACACCCAGTTCCTTGAGGGCCCATAGGTTTGCCCTTGAATTCACCATGTGGGGGGGAATCCTGTGACCCTTCCCATGTCTGGGAATGAAGGCAGCACCCACTCCTTCCAGTTCTCCCAGTATGATGTCATCCGAGGTGTTGCCATATGGCGTGGACATCTTTATCTCCTCCTTCACCTCGAATACCTCGGGATCGTAGACGCCCGATCCACCTATGATGCCTATCTTGACTTTCATCTTCTCACTGGCCCTGGTAGACCGAGAGGCACTTAAATGCTTGTCGCAATCATTGCCACCTACAATGGAACAGACCTTCCATGAAAGGATTTTTCTAGGCCTAGCTCCACTCTATTTTAAGGGTTTCGAATGGAAGATCGCTATGAGAAGGTGGATATCGGGTGGTCCGACGCTATAATGATGCTGCCGCCATCACAGGTATTCCTGCTAGCAGTTGGGAAGGAGAGTCCAAACATCATTTCCATTGGTATGTTCGGGGTGTTCTCCTTCTTTCCCCTCACCGTAGGTATCGGCATTAAAACGGGAAGACATAGCTACAAACTTATCGAGGAGACACCGGACTTCACTCTCAATGTCCCAGGCAAGGAGCTCTTGGAAGCAGTGAAGATCTGTGGCGAGAAGTCGGGCAAGGACATGGCCAAGTTCGATGAGACCGGCTTGACACCGGTTCCCGGGAAGAGGACTAAGTCACCTAAGATAAGAGAGTGCTTGATCAACATCGAGTGCAAGAAGAAGGAGAAGATGAGGATCGGGGATCACGAGTGGTTCCTGGCCGAGGTTGTTCACGCAGATATCGTGACCAAATACGACAAGAAGGACACCATCCTCTACTGGGGAGGTGAGTACTGGTCTCTGGGAGAGGTCATCGAGAGCACTGTCAATTACTGATCGCTATTTCCTTTCTCGCTTTGCTTTTTGCGCTCTCTCTCCTTTTTCTTAGTGCTGTACAGGAGAAGCGGATACGCCGTCACTGAGCCGACAATACCCATGGTCAGAGTTTCTGGAGCGTCGTCCTTGAGATGTCCAACCGGATCTTCCTTTGGGTCTATTCGATCCACATGAACGGCGTAATAATCATCCATATCGTGCATGTGCAGCCTCCCCTTCCTGTACGAGGCTTTGCTTCCTTCATGGGGTATAGCAATAACGGCTTTGGTCCAGCCAATCAAGGGGTCTTTTACTTCACTCTTCTGAATGTGTATTTCCTCCCCTGGTTTGAGGTCCTTGACTCTCTCTTCGATGACGCCCATTGCATGCACCAAACAATTGATTATCTAAGCACATATAAGATAAACATATCCATGCGAAATGTCCATTTCTCAATTGATTCATAAGCAATCGTGTTCCATTAAATGAAATGTTTTTCGGATCAATTCAGCGAAATGAAAATATTTCGTTCCTTACAGATGTTAGAACAGAAAGGATTTTGAATGATTCAATTTATCATCAAGTGGGATTTCATGGAACAGAAGAACGAGGTCAATCCAGTCGAAGGCATAAGGAAATTCCCTTCATTTCCAGTAGTACTAGCAGCCGTCAGGGGAGAGGAAAACAATGTCATCACCCTTGGCCTTGTGCATGTTTTCTCGTTCCGGCCCACCATCATAGGCGTAGGTATTTCGCCTTCGAGGTACAGCCATGAGCTGTTCCACTGCTCACCAGACTTCACGGTCAATTTGCCGACGAAGGATCTGGTGGAGGAGGCGATCTTCTGCGGTGTAAGCTCGGGCAGAAACATGGATAAGTTCCTGGAGTCCGGGCTGACCGCGCGAGAGGGAATGGGGGTGGCCTCACCCATCATCCTGGAGTGTCCAGTCAATTTCGAGTGCCGCAAGACCAACGCCGTGGACATAGGGGACCATACCTGGTTCTTTGGGGAAGTGGTTCACGCCTGGGTAGACGCTGAATACGATAGGGAGAGGCTACTCATGTACTGGGGCGGCGACTTCAGAATGGTGGGGGACATCATCCGGAGGAGATGATGAGGTTCGAACCCCTTGGGCTTGAGGAGTGGTTCCACAAGTGGAGAGGGGTGGGTACCAACCTGGATGTGAGCGGAGCTCCCGTACCATTCGAGGAGTTCCACCCAGAATTTGAGGAAGAATCGGACCTGGTGGAGTTAGAGGAGGAACTCGTAGAGCTACTCGCCCAAATTTACAGTGTGGGAACTGAGAGAATAGCCCTCACCTGCGGCACTCAGAACGCCAATTCCCTGGTGCTCATCACCCAGCTGAACGACGAAGACATCATTGCGGCAGAGCATCCCATATACGAGCCTTTGCAGAAGGTGGCGGAACAGGTGTGCCGCCTCAGGGATCTGCCTCGGACACTGGAGGATCAGTACAGGCCAGACATGAATCGCCTAACCGAGATACTCGATAGCGGGTCCAGAATGGTGATGCTCACCAACATCCACAACCCTAGCGGTGCTGCTCTCCGCGATGATGAAATGAGGGCCATCCTGGAAACCGCTGAGGAAAGGGAAGCATTGGTCCTCTGCGATGAGATCTACAGGGAGATGTGTTACTCTGAGCCCCCCAAGGGCGCTTTTGAGGTCGGGGATAACGCGATAGTGACCAACGGTGTGACCAAACTCTATGGGCTGGGTGACCTACGGGTGGGTTGGGTCATCGGCCCGGAGGATGTCGCAAGGGACGTGGAGCTCTGTAGACTGGCCATCTTATCTCACCTTCCCGCTTACTCCCTGGCCGTGACCATCCAGGCACTGAAGAGGAGACAATGGTTCAGGAACCGGATGCTTTCACGAGCCCGGGAGAATCTGAAGATCCTTAATGAATGGGCAAGGGCTGAGACACGGGTTTCCTTCATGATGCCGGAAGGGGGACTCATGTTCCTCCTGCCGCTGCCGAAAGGAATAGACGACATGGAATTCAGCGAATTCCTGCTTGAGAATCATGATACCGCGGTTTGTCCCGGCAGGTATTTCGGGGTACGAGGCCAGATCAGGATCACCTTCAGCTGTCCCCCCGAGGAATTCACCAGAGGTCTTCGGAACGTATCGGCCGCCCTAGATCACTTCTCATAGGGGCGATTTGCTCCCTTGTACGAGCCGAGCACCTTGACGAATGCGGCCCTTCTTACCAGATCTGCCATTGCCTTGCTGATGGTCTCGTCATCAGCATGTCCGTCGATGTCTACGAAGAAGACGTATTCCCAGAAGCGGTCCCTCCGGGGTCGGGACTCCAGCTTGGTCATGTTCACGCCTCGCTCCGCGAAGGCGCCAAGACAGTAATGCAGAGCCCCCGGCAGATCCTTGGTGGCGAAGATTAGTGAGGTCTTGTCCCCTTCCTTCAGGAACGAGGCTCTTCTCTCCAGGACGAAGAACCTGGTGTAGTTGCGGTCGCTGTCCTGGATCCCCTCCCTGAGAACCTCCATGTCATATGCGGAAGCGGCTCTGCTGCTGGCCACCGCTCCCTCGTCCCTCAGATCCCGCTCCTTGAGCTGCTTGACCGCCCCTGCGGTGTCGTATGCTGGAATTTTCTCCCAATTGGGGTGCTTTTCCAGGAAGCTCCGACACTGGGCCAGCGCTTGTGGATGGCTGTACACCTTTCTGATATCTCCCATTGATGTACCGGGGTGTCCGATGAGGCAATGGACAACCTGGATTATCTCCTCTCCCACCACAGTGAGATCATTCTCAAGAAGCAGTGCATTCACCTGGCTCACGCTTCCTTCTATGGTGTTCTCGACCGGGACTATTCCGAAATCGACCTCGCCCCGTGCAACACGGTTGAAGACCTCGTTGAACTCTGCACACTGCACTGGGTCGACTCTATTTCCGAAGTAGCGGGACGCGGCATCCTCACTGAAGGCGCCTGGAACCCCCTGAAATGCCACGGTCACCTGTTCACTCATTATCATCACCAAAGAACTCCAAGTGGATTGCCAGAGTCGCAGCTTCAATATCCATTTTCCTAACGATAAAGCAGTATGCCACCATGGACGCCCCAGCTGAGATCATGCTGATGTTCACACCCTTCTCGGCCACGGAATTGCACACTCGAGCCGCCACCCCCTGACTGTATCCGATGCTCTCTCCCACCACGCATACCAGGGCCATGTCCTCAATGATCTCGAAGCGATCAAGCACGCCCCTGGCCAGTGTTGAAAGGAAACCTCTCACCCTCTCGATATCCTTTCTGTTGATGAGGAGGGAGACGCAGGTCTGGGATGTCGCAGCAGAATATATGTTGACCCTCAGGTCGCGGAGGACTCCGGATAACTCGGCCATGACTCCATACCGTGCCCCTATTCCCGCACCATATGCCTTGATGATCACCATGTCCTCCATGCACGAGATGCTCTTGATGGTGTTCGGGACATACTCTGCAGTACTATGGATGACGGTACCTTTACCGTCCGGTTTGAACACGTTCATGAGCCTGATCTCTATTCCCGCCTCTCTTGCTGGCTCAACGGTACGAGGATGAAGCACCCTCGCTCCGAAGTATGAAAGCTCTGCGGCCTCTTCATAGGACAGCTCGGCAATGGGCACGGCATCTGGAACGACCTTAGGGTCCACGCTCATGAAGCCGTCCACCTCCTTCCATATCTCCAAGGCGTCAGCCTCGATAGCGTACGCGATCACGCTGGCGCTGTAATCGGTACCGTTCCTCCCGAACACCGTGACGTGTCCGTCCTCGGTCACACCGTAGAATCCGGTGATCACAGGGACCTCATTATTCTCCAATATGGTCCTGATCTTGCCGCCCGCCTTCTTCCGGGTGGCTGAAAGGTTCGCACCGGCAGAGCCGTAATGACCGTCGGATATGATCCCTATCTCGTCTGCCATGAGGGGCACCGCGTTCACACCCATGTCCTGGAGCATCGCGGAAACAAGTATGACGGAAAACCTCTCCCCGAAGCTTTGCACCAGATCCATGGTCCTCGGTGTAAGCTCCTCCAGGTAGCAGATTCCGTAGAGCACCCTCTCCAGCTTGACCAGCTTCTCCATAAGCAGGGAGATGGTCTCCTGTTTGGTCTCCATGCTGTTGGCAATATCGCGGAGAAGCGAGATATGCTTCTCCTTCAACATCCGGATGAATTCCTGGATATTCTGCTCCGAGCGCATCTCCGAGACGAAGTCGATGAGCATGTCTGTCACTGATTGGACCGCGCTGACCACCACCACCTTGGGCTCTGGGTCCGAGGTCACGATCTCGCCGACCCTGAGCATGGCCTCTGCGTCCTTCAGCGATGACCCACCGAACTTCATTACCTTCATCTGCTTCTTATCCTCCGCAAGATCTCCTTTGGATTGTCAATGACCGCCCGCTTCACCTCATCTTCCGACATTCCGGCTCCTTTGGCAACCTGCCTTGCCCTTTCCTCAGATATCAGGTCGGTGTCAGTGTGGGCGTCGGTGTTCACCACCGTCTTAGCTCCGACCTCACGCGCCACCAGAACCACATGCCCGTTGGTCAAACAGTGACCCCTCCGGGAGGAGATCTCAAGGGTTATGCCGTTGTCCTTGGCCAGCTGGGCTTCCTGGATAGTGATGAAACCAGGATGTGCAAGGATATCTACCTCGGGGTTCTTCACAGCTGCCAGGTTGGTCCCGGGTTCAGTGGGTTCGGCCAATGATTCCCCATGGACCACAATGAGCTCAGCTCCCAATTTTCGGGCTCTGGAGACCAGGTCATCGATCCTATCCACAGGGACGTGGGTTACCTCCACTCCAAGCACGGTCTCTATCTCCCATGATCCAGCCAATTGGCAGTCCCTGGCTGTCTCCTCGATCACCCTGTCGATTGTGGAGAGGGAGACGTGGTCTGTGAACGCAATACCCCCAATGCCGATTACATCGGCCCTCCTGGCCAGTTCTATGGGGAGCAGCTCTCCATCGCTCAGCAGGGTGTGGGTGTGAAGGTCGATTCTCATTTCCGTCTCTCCGATAACTTCTCGTAAACCTTCTCCAGGGGGACGTCCTTTCCCTCAAGAAGCACGAGCAGGTGGTAAATGAGGTCCGCGGCCTCCCAGGCCACCTTCTCGGAGTCCCCGCCCTTGGCGGCGATGGCCAGCTCACCAGCTTCCTCAATGATCTTCTTCAGCATCTTGTCCTCGTCCCGGAACAGCTTGCAGGTGTAGCTACCCTCGACCGGGTTCTCCTTCCTGTCTTTGATGACCCTCTTGAGCTCAGGGATGATGGCCGCGGTCTGCTTGATGTCCCCGTAAAGGATCTCGGAGAAGCAGGAGGGGCGTCCGGTGTGACATGCATATCCCGTTTGATCGACCCTTACCAGAAGGGTATCTTGATCGCAGTCCGTCTGTATGGAAGCTATATCCTGGACGTTGCCGGAGGTCTCTCCCTTCATCCACAGCTCCTCCCTGGAGCGCGACCAGAAGTGGGTCTTCCCGGTCTCCAGCATGAGATCGAAAGACTCCTGGTTAGTGTACGCATGCATCAAGACCTCGTTGGTGAACATGTCCTGGACGATAACTGGTATAAGACCCTTATCGTCAAATTGGAGCATGGTCATAGTCTTACCCTCACTCCTCTGTCTTTGAGATACTCCTTGACCTCGCCTACCGTGTGGGTGTCGTAGTGGAATATCGAGGCCGCTAGTGCGGCGTCTGCCCGGGTCTGGGCGAATACTTCGTAGATATGTTCGATGCTCCCGCACCCTCCTGAGGCGATCACGGGTATGTTGACCGCGTCCGCCACGGCCGCTGTTAGATCGATGTCGTATCCATTCTGGGTTCCGTCGGCATCCATTGATGTTAGCAGGATCTCCCCTGCCCCAAGATCTTCCACCCGGCCGGCCCACTCGATGGCATCGATCTCGGTGCGTCTGGTACCTCCATGGGTCCAAACCTTCCAGGAGTTGCCCTCCCTCTTTCCATCGATGGCTACCACCACGCACTGGCTGCCGAAGTCCTCAGCGCACTCGGGGATGACCTCCGGCTCAGCGACCGCGAAAGAGTTTATGGATACCTTGTCCGCTCCCGCGTTCAAAGCGTCCCTCATATCTTCCTTGCTGCGGATTCCGCCTCCCACTGCAAGTGGTACGAAAAGCTTTTCAGCGGTCCTCTCCACGACCTTGAGCATGGTGCCTCTCTTCTCCAGAGAGGCAGAGATGTCCAGGAAGACGATTTCGTCCGCTCCCTGTCTCTCATACTCCACGGCTCTTTCGGGAGGATCGCCCACTCCCTTGAGGTTCTTGAACTTGATCCCCTTGACCACTTTGCCGTCCTTCACATCCAGGCAAGGGATTATCCTTTTGGTTAGCATCTTAACTTCTCCTGGTGTCTGGGGCATCCTTGGTACTGAGCAGCTCATCCCTTGGAGCCAGGGCTTCCTTTAGGGCCAGGCCTAGGGCCTTGAATGTGGCTTCCACGACGTGATGTTCGTCGAAGCCTCTCTGGTGAATGGAGTGGATCGTGATATTCGAGGACATCGCGAAGCTCCTGAAGAAGTGGATGTACAGAGCATCTGGACACTCCACGTCCACGTAGGGGCGGTCGATGAGATCGACAGCCACCGTGACCAGGGCGTCATCCATGGGGACCATGGCGTGCGAGGTCCTCCTGATGGGGTTGTCGCCCATAGCATCCCTGAGGGCCATTCCCAGGACGATGGCCACATCCTCGATCAGGTGGTGGTCATTGTCCCCGAACGCGCTGACGCTCAGGTCAAAGGACGCGTACTTGGCCAGCGTCTCCAGCATGTGTCTGAGGAACTGGTCCTCGCACTCGATGTCCGCTTCTCCATTTCCGTCCAGAACTAGGGAGATCTCGATATCGGTCTCCCGTGTCCTCCTGCTCATCTCAGATTTCCTCATGGTCTTTCACCCCACAGCTGTTCGGGGTTCAGCTTTCCCGTGTAAAGGGCTATTCCGATGACAACGGCCTCCGCGCCCATTTCCTCCAAGGCAGCCAGATCCTCCATGCTGGAAATACCGCCGGAGGCGATCACTGGGCATGGACACCTTCGGATGAAATCCGCCGCATCCTGGGCGGCTATCCCTTCGGCCTTTCCCTCGACATCCACGTTGGTATGCAGCACCCCTGCCAATGGGAGGTCCTCGATCCTCCGGAACATCTCGTCCATGGAGATGCTCGAGTCCTCCTGCCATCCCCGGACCTGGATCATTCCACCCTTCACATCCAGGGCAAGCACGATCCTTCCCGGATGCTCGTCAGCGTTCCTGGCCAGCCAAATGGGATCCTTGATGGCCTTGGTTCCCACCACGATCGTGCGGGCACCAACCTCCAGCAGGTCATCGACCAGCTGGTCGCTGCGGATCCCCCCGCCAACCTGGACTGGGATGGTAACATTCTCGATGATATCCTTAATGGATTCGATGTTGTTTCCCTTTCCCAGAGCTCCATCGAGATCGATCACGTGGAGTCCAGGTGCCCCCATCGACTCCCATTTGAGTGCCATCTCAACGGGATCTGGCAGGACTATCTTCTCCGTTCCAGGGACGCCGCCAACAAGCTGCACGACCTTTCCGTTCAGCATGTCGACCGCGGGTAGTATCCTCAAACGCAGCCCTCCGCGAACTCCACGAAGTTGCGCAGGAACCTCAGCCCCGAGGTGCTGCTCTTCTCCGGATGGAATTGGGTTCCAACGACATTTCTTTTTCTGAAGGCTGACGGGAATTCAACATAGTAATCGGTTCTACCCGCAACCACGTCCTCATTAGGACTCCCGTGGAACGAGTGTGCGAAGTAGAAGTATCTCGAATCTATCGAATCGAAGATTGGATCTTGTGATTTCACATGGTTCCAGCCCATGTGCGGTACCTTCTCCGCCTCCAAGCGTATGACCTTGCCCTTGAAGTAGCCCAGTCCGGGGGAATCACCCTCTTCGCTTCCCTCGAATAGGATCTGAGCTCCGATGCAGATGCCCAGGCATGGGGTGCCGTTGTTCAGCAGCTCCACGATCTGTTCCCGATACGGGATGAGCTTCTCCATCGTTCTTGAGAAAGCGCCGACTCCCGGGAATACGATGCACTCCGCGTCCAACAGACTGCCCATATCCTTTTCCACCCTGGGGTTGGAGCCGCACAGTTCCAAAGCCTTTCGGATGGAGTGCAGGTTGCCCACACCGTAATCAGCGATGGCGATGTTCAAAGGCATTCGGAGAGCACCTCCTCTATCCTCTCGACAAGCAATTCGTTCAGCTCTTGAGTTCCAATGGTGGTCCTGATGCAGTCCTCCAGCATTCGCTTCGAACCGAAATCCCTTATGAGGACCCCTTTATCGGCCAAAGCGCTTGTGAGCCTGCTGGACGAAATCGGAGATCGAGCCAGCATGAAGTTGGTCTCCGAAGGGAAGACATCGAACCTCATCTTGGTGAGCGATGAGGCTAGTCTGGGTCTCTGCTCGTTGACCGTCCTCACGATGCGGTCAACGTACTCTCTTTCCCTAAGGGCAGCGATGGCCATCATCTCGCTGACCCTGTTGAGCGAGTAGGGAATCTTCACCCTGTTCATGATGTCGGTCAATTCCTCGCAGGCGATCAGGTATCCCACCCTCATCCCGGCCATTCCGTATGCCTTTGAGAATGTCCTGGTAACGATGAGGTTGTCGTGACTACCGATCAATGGGATGAATGACTCGCCAGCGAACTCCCCATAGGCTTCGTCCACAATTACGGGGCCGTCAAACTCGGCGATGATGCGCTCAATGTCCTTCCTGTTGAAACTGTTGGCCGTGGGATTGTTAGGGGTGCACAGAATGGCAACCTTCCCTGAAGCGGAAAGCATATCATCGGTGATCAGCTGGAAGTCGGGTGTGAGATCGACCTCGTTAACCTTCCCACCGTTCACCTTCACGAACCAGGAATGCAAAGTGTACGAGGGATATGGCGTCACCACCTTCTCCCCCCACTCCAGGAATGATTTGAAGATCACATCCAGGACCTCGTCGGATCCGTTCCCAACTATGACCATGTTCGGGTTAATGTCATAGAATTGGGCTAGCTCCTCCCGAAGGCCATCGGAGTATGGTTTGGGGTACTGGTTGACATCCATGCTCGCGCATTCTTCGAGTACCTTGGCCGCCACTGGATTCGGACCTAGCACGTTCACGCTGGTGTCCATTCTGACCACATTTTGGCACTTGGGGTCGTAGTACTGCCTAATATCCTTGAGGGTCGACCTCATCCATCTCTCGGGCAATCTTCACACCCCCTAGGGAACCATGCGATCAATGGGCATTATGAGGATGCCCGAAGCTCCCAGCTTCTTGAGCCTGGTGACGGATTCGTAGACCTTGTCCTTGTCCACGACAACGTGGATGGCTACGCAGTCATCCCTTCCCATGATGTTCATGACCGTCGGTCCAGCTATGCCTGGAAGGAAGGATTTGATCTCGTCGAGAGCCTCTTTTGGCACGTCCGCCATCAGGTATTTCTTCTCCTCGGCGTCCGTCACGCTTCTGATTGCTTCGGTGAGCTCTCTTATCTCTTCTTCCTTGGCCTTCAGGCTTTCCTTGTTCGCGACCACGACTGCCCAGGATTCCAGGATGGTGCCGATCTCCTTGAGCCTGTTGCCCTTGAGAGTGGAACCGCTGCTGACCAGATCGACAATGATGTCTGCCACCCCGATTCTTGGTGTGACCTCAGCCGCTCCAGAGACCGCGGTGATCTTCACCTTCTTCCCCTTGGATTCGAAGAACTCATTTGTCATGTGAGGGAACGAGGTGGCCACTACCGCTCCGTCGGGCACGTCGTCAACAGCGTCTATCCCGGACCCTTCTGGGGAGGCGACGGACAGTCTGCAGTATCCATAGTTGAGGGTCTGGACGATCTCCATGTCCAGGCCAGATTCCATCACCAGATCCTTTCCGGTGATGCCAAGGTCGACCGCGCCGGTATGGACGAAGCGAACGATGTCCTGAGCCCTGAGGAACATGATCTCGAAGTCCATGTTCTTCACGGGCGCGTACAGCTTCCTCTCGCCCCCGTTCTCGATGTCCAGCCCAGCTCTCTTGAGGATCTCGACGGATCGGTCGCTGAGCCTTCCCTTGTTCGGCACGGCCAATCTCAATGTCATCTCTTCACCCATGGATGTGCTCCCAAACAGCTAATATATATTTATATATGTATGGACAGAACATCTGGTGCGACCTGCTTTTCGGAACAATCTGCAAATTCAAGGACCATCCTTGAGAAATTCGTTTACCTCTCACAATTCTTTCTGGCAGCATCTGATTTGATCTAGGTCGTTCGGTCGAATCGATCGGGCAATTGGTTCTGAATCTATTCGAGTTGATTACTGTCGAGCCATGGTCACGCGCATT
>DATKXF010000044.1:0-17478 GCA_035529155.1 Methanomassiliicoccales archaeon
TCAAGACTCGGACGACTCGACAAAAGCTTCGAACGAAGGAGATGGTTTTAGTCCCTTCATGATTTTAGAAAGGAGGTCGGCCTGATATGGTCGACACCGTGGTATTCGGTGCATTGACGGCGGTGTACCTGGCCGTCATCATGTTGATCGGTTATTATGGTTATAAGAAGACGAAGGGGGCCGAGGACTACATGCTTGCCGGGAGGAAGGTCCATCCGGCGGTTCTTGCTCTATCATACGGAGCGACTTTTATCTCTACTTCGGCAATAGTTGGATTCGGCGGTGTCGCCGCCCAGTTAGGTATGGGTCTGATATGGCTTATCATCCTGAACATCGGGCTTGGAATCCTCATTGCCTTCGTGGTCTTCGGAAAGAAGACGAGAGAGGTGGGTCTGAAGTTGAAGGCGGTCACCTTCCCCCATCTTCTCGGTAAGATGTACAAGTCGGATTTCATGCAGTCCGTGACCGGCCTGATCATCTTGGTGGGCATGCCTCTCTACACCGCCGCCATCCTGATCGGCGGTGCGAGGTTCATCGAGACCACCCTCGCCATACAATACGATCTAGCATTGCTTGGATTCGCGATCATAGTGGCCGTCTACGTCGTAATGGGCGGCCTCATAGCGGTGATGTACACCGATGCCGTACAGGGGGCCATCATGTTCATCGGGATGATCATTCTGATAATCCTAACATATACCCTCCTAGGAGGCGTCAACACCGCCAATGCGGAACTAACGGCGATGGCGCCACTTGTTCCGGATGGATTGAGGAACATCGGAATGACCGGATGGACCTCATTTCCGGAATTGGGTTCCACGATTTGGCTCACCATGGTCACCACAATTATTCTAGGTGTAGGCATAGGAGTGCTCGCACAGCCTCAACTCGTAGTTCGGTTCATGACCGTCAAGGACAACCGCTCACTCAACAGGGCAGTCCTTGTGGGAGGAATATTCATCCTAGTTCTGACCGGGGCGGCCTATACAGTCGGCGCTCTCACGAACGTCTACTTCTACCAGGAGACGGGACAGATCGCGGTGGACTATGTTGGTGGCAATGTGGACCAGATAATTCCCACGTACATCAACTCCGCCATGCCCGATACCTTCATCATCGTTTTCATGCTGGCGCTTCTGGCAGCTGCGATGTCCACGCTCAGCTCGCTGTTCCACACCATGGGAACCTCCGCAGGATACGATGTCTGGAACAACCTCAAGAAGTCGAGGATCGCCAAATTGTGGGAGAAGGGAGATAGACCAACTCAGGCCGATCCAAAGGAGAAGTCCTTTAAATCCTCCTTCAGGGGAAGCCAGATAGGCATGATAATCATGATCGTGGCAAGCATTGCCCTTGCTTATGTGATGCCAGGAAGCATCATTGCCCGGGCGACAGCCATGTTCTTCGGTCTGTGCGCGGCAGCCCTTCTGCCGGTGTACGCACACGGCCTCTGGAGCAAGAACCCCTCAACTCTGGCCGCCAAGGCCAGCCTCTTGGTGGGGGCCATAGCATGGTTCTCATGGACCGCGTTCGTGCATGTGAAGGAGAGCTCGGTGCTCGGTCTGTCTCAATTCCTGTTCGGCAAGCCAGCGGTACTGGGTATGCCATGGCAGGTGGTCGATCCTCTGATAATCGCTCTGCCCCTGTCCACCATCACGCTGATCCTGGTCTGGTTCCTGGAGAAACAGGGGCTGTTCTCCGGTAGGCGCGGAGAGGCCGTCGGCGAATAGAAACTCGACCAAACCCCTTACCCTCAATTCCTATTCTTTCTTCCAATTTACCGATCGAGAACGCATTCCATCTTGGCTCATGATGTAGGTAAATTTCAATACTAACCGATTCAGTATTTCTTAGGGAGAAAGATGTTCGAAAAGAAGTACGACCTCATAGTGATCGGCTCGGGGGCGGGCATGAACGTAGCTGCCAGGGCCCGGGGCAAGGACTACAAGGTAGCGCTGGTTGAGCATGGTACTATGGGGGGTACCTGTCTGAATCGGGGATGTATCCCCAGCAAGATAATGATCTATCCGGCCGATGTGGTGAGAGAGATCGAACACGCCAAGAAGCTGGGTGTGAATGCAAGCGTAAACGATCTCGATTTCAAGCTGGTTCGCAAGAGAATGATGGAGCTAGTGCTCGGAGACAGACACTCTATGGAAAAAGGCGTCGCAGAAGATGAGGGCTTGGACTACTATCATGAGACCGGGGAATTCGTGGGGAATCACATTTTGAAAGTGGGGGAGAAGAAGATCACAGCTCCCAAGATAATGATCGCCTGCGGTGTTCGCACAAGGATACCTAACATCAACGGTCTGGATAAGACAGGATACCATTCATCCGAGACGATATTCGATATCGAGGATGTGCCCAAGAGCTTGATCATCCTGGGCGGCGGCTACAAGGCCTGTGAGTTCGCTCACTTCTTCTCGACCTTCGGTACTAAAGTGATCATCGTGGGGCACAACCGCAAGCTCTTACCAAGAGAGGAGCCCGAGGTCAGTGAATTGGTCAAGAACACATTGGGTCATTACATGGATGTTTTCGTGAACAGGGATTCGGCAGAGGTGTGGTCCAAAGACGGGGTGAAAGTCGTAGTTCATGAGGATCGTGATACGGGGGATTCTATCGAATCCAGGGCCGAGGAGATATTGATCACGACGGGTGTGATAAGCAATGCTCCCCTCCTGCACCCGGAGAAGACCGGTGTCAAAGTCGATGACAAGGGCTACGTCATAGTCAACGAGAACTTGGAGACGAGCCAGCCAGGAATATGGGCTTTCGGGGATGTTCTGGGAAGGACCATGTACAGGCACACCGCCAACTACCAGAGCGACGTGGCTTGGATCAACGCATTTGGAGAAATGAACGTCAAGCTAGACGAGCATGCGGTTCCCCACGCGGTCTTTACCTATCCCCAGGTGGCTGGAGTAGGCATGACCCTGGCAGAGGCCATGGAGTCCGGACGTCCGCTACTGGTTGGATACAGCAGCTACGACAGCACCGCCAAGGGTTATGCGATGGCCGATGAGGACAGTTTCGTGAAGGTCATCCTGGATGGGAACACACTCGAGATATTGGGTGCCACCGTAGCGGGACCGCACGCCGCCATTCTGGTGCAGCCCATAGTCTATCTGATGAACTGCGGTGATCGAACCTACAGGCCCCTGGCTGCAAGCCAGATCATCCATCCAGCGCTGAGCGAGGTGGTGGCTGCTGCGTTCGGCAATCTTCACGATCCAAGGCACCATCATGACCACGAGCATCAGCACTGAGCAATGGAACCATGTAGAATCGAATAGGGCAGGATCAGCGCTTCCTGGTCGTCTGCTCGATCCGGGCCCGTCTCTTGAGGAACTGCCTGCCGGTAATCCCGCACAAGAATGGAATGGGCGGTATGAGATAGAGTATTGAGCCCATAAGGGCGATGATCTTCTTGCCGGTCTTCATGACTCTTATCTTGGAGACTATGGGATCATGCATGTCCGCCTCTCGGATAAGTCCGAGCATGGACTTGAGCAAGAGAATGTCCGAGGTCAATACCACACCGATGCTCCAGTGGATGGCCTTCTCGAGGCGCCAGGCCCCACCCCTGACTTCCGTGTTCTTGTTCAGGATGGATCTCCCGAGGTCCTCCGCGGTCTCCCCTTCGAAAAGGGTGTATGCGTCCCCAATGGTGCTGATCGTGTGGGAGTCGCTTCCTCCCAGGTCGGCCCATCGCTTTTTATCGCTCCATTCGGAAGCCTTGTTGTTGGCGTAGCCGTCGATGTGCCCAGCATTGAGTATCTCTATACCATCGATGTCCAGCTCTTGTATTTCGCTGCCTAATGCTGGGCAGTGAAGGCTGAATGGATGCGGGGCGATTACCAACCCTCCCTGTTCCCTGATCCTCCGGATAGTCTCCTCTATAGAAAGTCCCGGTAGAATTTCCTCATTAAGGAACAGGCCGATGACCTCGCCATCGGTCGTTGTGACCTCCTCCCCGATCACCACCTCTATGTCATTGTATAATTTGGCGTGCTCCCTGGCTATGAGAGCACCCTCAATGGAGTTGTGATCGGTGATACAGATTACTCTGAATCCCATGGAGTGAGCCTTTTTCACCACGTCCTTTGGATCTGATATGGACTCGGGGAACCGAAGTGGTCCGAGACTGCCAAGGCCCGAATATCGGGTGTGGACGTGGATGTCGGCCCTCGACATCATATAAGGATGTAACGATTTATCTATTAAATACTAATCGCATTCTATTCGCATTAACAGTAGGAGTAATAGTCCAATGGAAAATTGTTTGAAATGATTGCCTGATCGACGTCCGTGAGCAACCTTGGCATTCCTTACCAAACGATGAAGTATCCCTAGTTCTCTCATCGCTCTGGGGTCATCATTTTGATCGTCGCTGCTCTAGCCATCCTGTTGGGGTTTGGCTTCCTTTACCTTGGTTCCAAATGGATGGTTGATGGAGCGGCCAAGCTGTCAATGCTCTTGGGCGTTCCCCCTTTCATAGTGGGGATAACCATCGTCGCCTTTGGCTCCTCCGCGCCCGAGGCCGTACTGGCCATTACGGCAGCTGCTACCGAATCAACCGAGATAGCGCTCGGAGGGATCATAGGAAGCAACATCGCAAATATCGGTCTCGTTCTGGGAATCTCGGCCTTCTTCTGCCCCATCATCATAAGGGAGGGGATGCTGACCCGGGAGCTGGGCTTCATGCTCCTCTCCCTGGTATTGATAACGGCGATGGCGATCCTGGGTGGATACACTTGGATCGGAGGCGCTCTGCTGCTGATGCTGATGGCAGCCTTCATGGCTCAGCTCCTCTACACTCTATTGAAAGGACATCCGATATCAGAAGAGGCTCAGGAAGAGGAAGTCAAGAAGATCGAAGAGAAGGTAATTACCGGTGGAAGATTGCGTCAGATCCTGTTATTGGGTGTGGGTCTGGCGATGCTCATCATCGGAGCCCAGGTTATCATTTGGGGAGCAGTGGGAATTGCTGAAGGTTTCGGGATCGATAAGGTTGTGATCGGTCTCACAACCATCGCCCTCGGCACCTCGCTTCCCGAGCTCTCGATATGCATAACAGCGGCAAGAAGGTGCGAATCAGCCTTCGTGGTATCGAACATCCTTGGAAGCAATATCTTCAACAGTCTGTTCGTCCTGGGACTGGCGTCCCTGATCAGCCCCATACTAGTGCCCAGGGAACTGCTCTTCCTGGAATTTCCAGTAATGCTGCTGCTGGGAGGGTTACTGGTACTTTTGATATTCTGCAGAGGCTCCATCAGACGATTGGAGGGATCCATCTTCCTGGCGGTCTACGCATCCTTCATAGTGCTTCTTGCTAGCAGATCAGGCTTATTCTGAAAAAAATGAATGGGAGGTGGTCTGCCCTCAGCTCCTCAGAACCATGTCCTCGCCGCAGCAAACCAGGGTGCCACCCCCGGCCTCGACCACCTTAACTATGTTCCCGCAGACCTCGCATTCGTATACTTCACCTACCTCTGTCAAGGTTATTCACCGAGTTAGATACGATTCTGCTGGTGATTTTATCTTTTCCCTCCACCGAGAGATCATTCTCCTTTCCAATCCGCCATCTTTTCCCCGATGGCCTGCCCATACTCGAAGCACTGGGTCCTCTGCGCGTCATCGGGCCTGTATTTTATCTGGAGGTCCTCGAATGGCATCACCAGGCCTCCCTTCTCCATATGGTCCCTGAGCTCCTTTACCGCACCTCCGCCCCATCCATAGGAGCCGAAGGCCGCTCCAAGCTTCCCCTTGGGCCTGAGCCCCTTCATGTAGGTGGCGATGTCCGCCATCGATGGGAAGAGGCTGTTGTTTATCGTGGGCGATCCCATCACCACCGCTCTGGCGTCAAGAATCTCCTTCATCACCATGCTCCTATCTGAATCCGACATCCTGAAGATCAGGACCTCCATTCCTTTGGAGGCGATGCCTTCCGCTATATCCTCAGCCATGGTCTTGGTGGAGTTCCACATGGTGTCGTAAACCACCACCGCCTTCTCCTTGGCCTCCCCATTTGCCCATGAGACATAGGAGCGGACGATGTCCTGGATGCCCCGCCTCCAGATGAGACCGTGGGAGCATGCCAGCATCTTGATGTCCAGGTCCTTCACCCTCTCCAGTGCGTTCAAGAACTTCTTGCCGAACGGCATGAGGATGTTCGCGTAGTACTTGGCGGCCTCGTACATGAGAACGCAATTATCGACCTCGTCGTCGAACCTCTTCTCCGAGGCGAAATGCTGACCGAAACCGTCCATTGAGAACAGGATGCCGTCCTCCACCAGGAATGAGAACATGGAGTCGGGCCAGTGGAGCATGGGCGTCTCGAGGAATCTGATAGTCCTCTTTCCAGTGCTGATCTCCTGAAGGTCTTCCACCGCCTCGACCTTCAGCTCAGGGAAGTGAATGGAGAGGCCCTCCTTCCCCTTCTTCGAGGCCAGGACCTTCGCTCCGCTCAGTTCCTGCATCTTCATCAGAGTTCCGGAGTGGTCCATCTCCGTGTGGTTGGAGATGATCAGGTCTATCTCGGACGGATCTATTACTGAGGAGACCCTCTCCAGAAGCTGGCTGAAGACAGTGGTCTTCACCGAATCGATGAGTATGTTCTTCTCGTCGGTGATCAGGTAGGCGTTGTACGAGCTTCCTCTGGGAGTGGTATACCCGTGGAAATTCCTGAGATTCCAGTCTATCGCACCTACCCAGTGTACTGCTTCCTCTATCTCGAATGCCTTCGTGTTTCACACCTGTAATAATTAGGGTACGAGTACACCTTTATTCTTTACCCTCAGAAGGTCACCTGCGAATAGATTATAATATGCCGAAAGGGGATAGGCGGGGGCGATGGGGCTCATCGAGCTGGTGGCCACTTTCATAAAGGACGTCATCCTTGCACTAGGCTATCCAGGAATCGTCCTGCTGATGGGGCTGGAGAGCATGGTCCTGCCCATTCCCAGCGAAGTGGTGATGCCTTTCGCCGGTTGGCTCGCCTACGAAGGTGAGCTCAACTGGATAATCGCCTCCATCGCTGGAACGCTGGGATGCACGCTAGGCTCCCTGATCGCCTATTATATCGGCTACTACGGCGGACGCCCCTTGATCCTCAAGTACGGGAGGTACATACTCCTCCAGGAAAAGCACCTGGATTCCGCGGAGCGATGGTTCAAGAAGTACGGGGCTTCGGCGGTCTTCTTCACCCGCCTGCTTCCGGTTCTGCGAACTTTCATCTCCATACCAGCGGGGATCGCAAGGATGAACGTGGTCACTTTCACAATACTAACCACCATCGGATCGGCCATATGGTGTTTTCTTCTGACCTATGCGGGATACATCCTTGGACCGAAATGGGAGTCCATAATTGCCTTCTTCGAGCCATTCGAGGTGCTGATAATCGTGGCAGCTGTGGTACTGGTCGTTTACTACTTCTTCTACTACAGGAAGAAGAGTGCCAAAAGGGAATCGGCGGACGAGGCTCAGCTCGAGTAATAATACTCGCCCTTGGACTTCTGCTCCTTGTCCAGCCGGGAATCGAACTTGTTTATCCTGGGCCTCTGGGTATCGTTATCCCTACGGAAAGTGACATCCACTTCCTTGAGGAACATGTTCATGCCGGTGCGCATGTCGAACGGCCCTCTCCCCACGCCGCCCTCTCCCGGCTTACCCGAGAAGACCATCAAGGAGTCTGATACCATATCCAGGAAGTAGGTGTCGTGATCGACCACCAGGGCGCTCCTGCCCCTCTTCTCTATCACCCTGCGCACGGTCTTGGCGGCGTTCATCCTTTGGCTCGAGTCCAGATATGCCGAGGGTTCGTCAAGAAGATAGAGGTCCGCGTCGCGGGCCAGACAAAGGGCGATGGCCACCCTCTGCAGCTCCCCGCCGGATAACTTCGTCACGTTCTTCTCCAGCAGATGTTTGAGCGATAGAGGATGTGCGACCTCGGTCTGGAAGAATCCCGAGTCGAAGAACTCCTTCACGTAGCAGTAGAACAGCTCCTTCACCGTGCCGTCGAAATCGGGGGTAATGTACTGGGGTTTGTAGCTAACCCTGACACCGCTCTCCACCGCTCCAACCGAGGGTTCCAGCACGCCCGCCAGCACCTTAACGAAGGTGGTCTTTCCTATGGCATTGGGCCCCACCACTCCAACCGACTCCCCTACCCTGATCTTTCCCGGGTCGACCATAAGCGAGAAGTTGGGGAACTCCACCCCGATGTTCCCGTACTCGATAAGAGTCGCGGTATCCCACTCACCCCTGGGGGGATGGGTGTGGAACTCGATCTTGTTATCACGGAACCTGATGTTCTCCTCCCTGAGGTATCCGTCCAGATAGGCGTTGATTGCGGTTCTTACCTGATGGGGATGTGAGAACACTCCGAACGCCCCTTCAGATCCGTATATGAGGTATACATTGTCCGCAAGGAAGTCGAGTATGGCGAGGTCGTGCTCGATGACCATCACCTGCTTTTCCTCGCTGAGCTTCTTGATCAGGCGGGCAACCTTCATCCTCTGGTATATATCGAGGTATGACGAGGGCTCGTCGAAGAAATACACTTCCGCTTCCTTCATGATGCTTGCCGCGAGGGCAACTCGCTGGAGTTCTCCTCCCGAGAGCTTCCCAAGTTCCCTGTCGATAGCCTCCTCGAGGTCCAGGAGCGCAGCGGCCTGGTCCACGGTCATGCGCTCCTCGATCCTTTCCAGCAGTTCCCGTACATTACCGGTGTGCACCGAGGGTAGCTTGTCCACGTACTGCGGCTTCAGGGTAGTACGCACATCCCCCGTGAACACCTTCTCTAGATAGTCGTGCAGTTCGGTGCCGCTGAAGTGATCCAGCACCTCCTCCCTGCTGGGTGGGTTCTCGAAGAGGCCGAGATTGGGGATCTCCGACCCAGAAAGCAGGCCGATGGAGGTGCTCTTCCCGATACCATTGGGACCTAGAATTCCGGTGACAATGCCCGATTTGGGCACCGGCAGCCGGTATAGACGAAAGCCGTTCTTGCTGTACTGGTGGACGATCTCCCCTTCCAGCTCATCGGGAAGGCCGATGATCTTCACCGCCTCGAAGGGGCACTTGTGAACGCAGATGCCGCAACCTACGCAGAGCTCTTCTGAAATGTCGGGCTTGCCCTTCTCACCCAGCTTGACGACTTCCACTCCAGTCCTAACCTTGGGACAGTACTTGATGCACTCAAGGTTGCACTTCTTGGGTTGGCATCGATCCTTGAGCACCACCGCTATGCGCATATCTCCAGCAACAGCCAGGTCACATTTAAAATTGATTGTCTAAAGTAGGCGGATTCTATCCTCTATCTCCTCGACCAATGGCTCTATGTCCAGTTCGGCGTAGCCAATGGAGTTTGCTAGCTCGTCCAGACCGAAGCGGCCGCCCCATGACCACATCTCGGAGACCATGTCCCTTGCCGCAGGGTGAGAGAACCATCTCTCCCCACATTTCTCCAGAAGTGCCTTTCTGAGCATTGCCTCGAAGATGAAACCTCTTAGACGATCAGCCGATTGGAATGGTGTGATGATGTCTACCAGGCACTCCTCTCGACAGTGTGGAAAATGCAGCTTATCCTCCATGATGGATGCGTACATATCATCGGCCGTGGAGGGCGAGCCCATGTTGACCCTCATCTCGTACAGCAGCAAGGCAGCAAGCCTTCTTAGCTCGTAGATGCGGTGGAGGTAGAACAGCTTTTTGAATTTCCCGATGTCCTCCTTCCCGCCCTTTCCCTCAAGCCAAGGGCGGGTGGAGATGATCCTCTGGAGCAGCAGACCGAATGTCTCTGGGATGGCTGGATCTCCTAGATAGCGGAACTCTACCCGCATGTGAGGTGAGGTGCCCCCCATCTGAATCGCCTTTCCCGCCTCACCGAAGTGCCGCAGGTAGTCAAGATATCCTCCGCGGGGCTCAATGAACAGGTAGACCTCATTTGGCACTCGCACAGGAAGGGCTTGCGGCCCACCGCAGCCAGGGCTGAGCAGCCTAAGGTTGCCCGTCACCCCCAGTTCGGCCCCCAGGCCCGAGAGTGCCGACGACATCGAATTCCAGATCTGGTCGGCAGGGAACATCTCCACGAATTCGTCCCCACGAAGGACATGGAGAATGTCGTGCTGTTCCACCTCATCCAACGATAGGGATTCGGTCAGGAAGCTCTCCAGCATGTCGAGGTACAGCCCTTCGGTTCTGTCGAGTATCAGCTCGAGGGTCGCTGTGAGCCATCCAAGATCCAGCCCTCTCACCTCCAGCGATAGGTCTACCAAGTCCTTGTATCCAAGCTCTCGGCTTGCCTTGTGAAGGCCGCTGAGCCGTTTCTCCAGAATGGGATTCAGGATTCTTAACATCTGCTCGCGCTGTTGCCAGGTCTCTTTTCTCTCCTCTCGGTCCTGCGATCGGGCATAATAGTATCCGTCCGAGATCATCTGCAGTGGAGGGCTCCGGGCAGAGAGCATCTTCATCTCACTCTCCTCGAAAAGATCCGACAGATCGGAGACCATGGCCAGAGGATAGCTCTTCTGAAGGAATTGCTGTAGGTAGGACAGCCTCTTCTTCTCCTCCCCAGTTTCACGATTTCGCCATTCGCCTAGATCGGAGATGAGAAAGAGGTCGAAAAGGTGGGCGTGGCGCTGGAATACGGAGAAACTGTCGGGTGATCCCTTCGTCCCGATCGAGACTAGGAGCCTTTCCCTGTTCAATTCCGTGAGAAATCGCTCCGTACCTCCGCTTAGCTCCTCCAAGCTCTCGCTCATGTGGGGTGCCATTACGATATGTTAAGATTTATGAATTTCGATTATTTAGCAGGATTGCATGTTCGTTATGTCTTCCAGCTCCCAAATGGAAAATTCATGCAATGAAATCCAATACCATCGGTCCTGGAGGTCATAAGAAGCATCCCCAGCAGTTATATCCTACCTTCACGATTCGCAATCGGTATCGATGGCGAAATACGTGGTATGCACAGCATGGCCCTACTCCAACGGGGTCATACATGTCGGGCATGTGGCCGGTTCGCTCCTGCCTCCGGACATCTTCACCAAGTTCCTGAGGATAAAGGGAAACGAGGTCCTCATGGTCTCTGGTTCTGATATGCACGGAACCCCCGTCACCGTCAGAGCAGAGAAGGAGGGTCTCTCGCCCGAGGATGTGGCAGAGAGGTACCACTGCATGAACCTCAAAGCGATAGAGGATCTCGGTATCACTTACAGTCTTTTCACCAAGACCCATACGGAAAACCACTTCGAGGTGGTACACGACATCTTCCTAAAGCTCCTTGAGAAGGAGTATCTCTACAAGAAGCAGACCATGCAGTACTTTTGCTCGGATTGTGATAAGTTCCTTCCAGATCGCTACGTTGAGGGCGTATGCCCCAAGTGCAACACCAAGGCCAGGGGGGATCAGTGCGAGGGATGTGGAGAGACATTCGAACCCGGCGATCTGAAAGAAGTCGTGTGCATTCACTGCGGTACCGCTCCTGATCTGAGGGAGACGGAACACTACTTCTTCCAGCTTAGCGCCTTCCAGGAACGCCTGATCGACTGGGTTAGCAACAAGACCTGGTGGAAGCCCAACGTCCAGACCTTCACCCAGAACTGGCTGGAGAAGGGTCTTGAGGACCGGGCCATTACAAGGGACATGTCCTGGGGCGTTTCCGTTCCTTTGGAAGGATGGGAGGACAAGGTCATCTACGTGTGGTTCGAGGCGGTCATAGGATACTTCTCCTCTTGCAAGGAGTGGTCCAAGCTGATCGGCGAACCTAACAAGTGGCAGGAATACTGGAAAGATCCCGAGGTCAAGCACTATTACTTCCTGGGCAAGGATAACATCCCCTTCCACACAATCATCTGGCCCGCGATACTGATGGGATACGGCGGTCTCAACCTCGCGTACGACGTGCCTGCAAACGAGTTCCTCACATTCAAGGGAGACAAGTTCTCCAAGAGCCGCGGCCTCAACATAGATATCCCCAGCATTCTGGAGAGCTTTGACGCGGACGTGGTTCGCTATTATCTCTCGGCAAACATGCCCGAGAACCGCGACTCGGACTTCTCCTGGGAGGATTTCGAGACCCGGATAAACAACGAGCTGGTAGCAACCCTGGGTAACTACTTTCATCGCGTCCTCAGCTTCACTCACAAGCACTTCGGGGAGGTTCCCCCCTACAAGGGCACCGATGATGAGAGGAAGAAGGTGGTGGATGAGATCATCGCCTATCGGGACGAGATGGACGCAAATCTTTCCGCCTGCAGTTTCAAGAAGGCTCTCAAGGCCATCATGGATCTGGCCCAGTTTGGCAACAGGTACTTCGATTCGGTGGCGCCTTGGGCGCTGGTCAAGGAGGACAAGGAGCGTTGTGGGAACGTTCTCAACCTCAACCTGGAGATCGTGAAGGCGCTGGCCATCATGAGCTATCCATTCCTCCCCTCATCCTCGGAGAGGCTGTGGTCCTTCATGGGATTCGAGGAAAGCGTCATGGAGATGGGATGGGACATGATCACCACCCCGATCAACGAAGGGCAGCCGCTCATGGCTCCCAAACCGCTCTTCGCCAAGGTAATGATAGAGAGGGAGGAAATGATCTTCGAGGATTTCGAAAAACTGGACCTTAGGGTGGGCGAGATCAAGGCATCGAGGAACCATCCAGAAGCCGAGAAGCTGCTGGTGCTGGATGTTGACATCGGTGAGGACATCACCCTTGTGGCGGGATTGAAGGGCTACTACGAGCTGGATGAGCTTGTGGGAAAGAAGATCGTGGTGGTATCGAACCTGAAACCTGCGAAGCTCAGGGGCATCAAATCGCAGGGCATGCTTCTAGCCGCCGACCAGGGAGATGATGTAGTGGTGTTGACGCCAGATGGTGATGCCAAGCCTGGTGAGCGGGTCAACAGTGGAATGTCGTCGTCATCAAAGAGATTGGACTTCCAGGAGTTTCAGAAGCTTACTCTTCGTGTGGGCGCCGTTACCGGAGGAAAGGCGGATGTGGGAAGAGAGGTCTCCATCAAGGCACCGGACGATCTGAAGATGCCCGAGAAAGTGGCCTTGTTCCTGCCCTCTCCAGATGCCGATATCGCACTGGCACTGTACACCGAGGGAAAGGTGTCAATTACCACCGACCGCGATATCGGTAGCGGAGCAAAGATCAGATGAGGGCTGATCTTCACATTCACAGTGTTTACTCTGGAGATGCCGCACAGACTCCAGCCCAGGTTCTTGAGAGGGCAAAGGCCATAGGGCTGGGTGCGGTAGCAATTGCGGATCACAATTCCCTCGAAGGTTCGTTGGAATCGCTTGAATTGGCCGACGGAATAATCGTGTTGAGGGCCATGGAGGTCACTTCGAGCGAGGGCCACATTCTCGCCTACAACGTTTCGAAAGAGATCGAGAAGGACCTTTCACCAGCCGAGACAATCAAGAGGATAAGGGAAGCGGGCGGTTTAGCGGTCGCACCCCATACCTACCGCATCTGGTCAGGATTAGGGGAGAAGGTCGTAAGGGAGAACGAATTCGATGCTCTCGAGGTTCTCAACGGCCGCTCTCTGATGAGCGCGAACAAGAGGGCGATGAGGCTGGCAGATTCGCTGCATCTGCCGGTCACGGGAGGAAGCGATGCCCACTCCCTGGATGAAATCGGAAAGGCCTGCACGGTCTTTCCAGATGACTGCCTGACGGCGAATGATCTCATCGAATCCATAGTGGGTGGTAGAACGGAGATACGGGGTGAGGGCAGATTTCTCGGAGAATCTTTTTCTTACGGCACCAAGTGCATCGGAGAATGGTTGGGAAGGGGAATGAAAAGGCTCTAGAGGGCCTTCTGAAGCTGGGTGATCTTTTCCCTTGCCTCGCTCATGGCAGAACCCACGTCGCTGTCTGGAAGTAGCGCTATGGAGATCATGTATCTGGTACCTACGTTCGCGAGCACCAGGTTCCTCTCTGCAAGGCAAATGATGATATTGTACAGGCTGTCCTTCAGCTCAGAGGAGGTTGTCTCAGCGGCTCCCATTATTATCGCTGCCATAGCACCGTAGGTCTCCTGATGCACTCCTGGAGGGGGATCTCCCATGACATACATTCCTCCCCTCGAAATCAAAGACACATCAAGAACAGCCTCCAAGGCGCGGATCTCATCCAGAATTTCGCTGACTTTTGACCATTCAACCATGTTAACCCACGCTCTCCTCAGAGGATTCTAAACATGATTGAACCAAGAGAATAAAAAGCTTTTCATATAAAAATACAACACTGGATATCATAGATGTTTGGCAGAACTCGACCGATTCGGACCAGCTTGAACCGGGAGGGATTGAAGTCTTCTAGGACATTCGACTCTGCGGTGAATTCCCATTATCTAAGCAGTGTCCAGGTTTCTTTTATTTATTATTCTTAAGCGGTAAAATATTTGTACTCAGTTCGGTGTAGGTGCTATTCAGATGACGGAGAGGAAGCTAAAGAGCCTTATGGGGAGCAAGAAGCGAAAGAAAGAGGCAGCGCAGATTGAGAAGGAGATGCTTCTTTTATTCAAGTCACCCATTCCTCACAAGAGACTCTTCATGCAGAAGAAGATGGTCGCGTACGGGGAGAGCGACCCTGAACTGACCATCCTGGTTCTCTTCTCTTACTACGACCATAAGGATCTCAAGGTGGCCACCTGCGTGCATGACACCCTTATCGAGGTCACCAAACGAAAGGAGGCCATGGCAGCCCTACTTGAGATCATAATGCATCCGGATAGGGAAATTAGGAGGAACGCCTTCAAGTTCTTGGGGGAGACCAAGGGTTTCCACTCCACGACCTACATTTCGTTCCTCGAGCAGACCCTGATCCTCATGGCCCTCTCAAGGAAGAAGGGCATTCCGGTAAACGACATCTCGATGCTGGTGGAGGTGTCGAGACAGGCTTTCCTGGATGAGAGGACCATGGAGGCGATCAAGGACATAGCCACCTGCCTGGATTTGATCAAGCACCGCATACGGAGCGTGGAGCACCTTAAGAACTATCTGGTTGACGTGCTCAGGATGGCACCCGAGCTCACCAGAATGGGCGTCTACCCCGGAAGCATCGAGGAGCCGATCAAGAGGGCGATCAAGGCCAGCAAAACCCGCGTTTATGACGAGACTGGTTCGATCATAGAAGGGAGGTCGAAGGAGTCCCTTGTAAGAAAAGAACTTACATTCATAGGGAAGACGATCAACAGTGTCACGGAAACCAGGCCGAGCATGGAGCCGGTGGATATATGGGGAACCGATGTCTGGCTTCTCACTGCCCTCCAGGAACTAATGGACATTGTGACCTCCTACACGATAGCGGAGGAGAACTCCGAGGCCATGAATACAATGGTGAACTTCCTGGGTGAGGACTTCAAGGATTTCTATCTTGAGGAGATGGCCGAGAGGGCCAATGAGGGGAACCAGTCGGCAATATTCGGCCTCTATACCGTTGGCATAGTCTGCCTGAAGCTCACCGCGCCGCTGATACCAGACCCAGTTGAGAAGATATATCAGGACTACTTCAGGCGGTACGAGAAAGATCCTAGCATTCATGTGGTCATGTGGCCCGAGATCATTATGAAGATACTCGACACAGACTGATAATGGGGTGACGAAAAGGGCTCGGAATAACCTTTTCTGAAGTATGCTGGACGCACGATATGTTTATATCCAAGGTGTCCTCTTTGTCAAAAGGGAGGGATGCACCTTTGCCTAATTCATTAGTTAGAAATGCCTTGGCAGATTACGAAGAACCTAAGGCCAAGACCGAGGAGTACGTGCCGCCACAGGACTCCGCGAATTCTAAAATTGATGCAGAGCTCCGCGCAATAGCGGATCAGTTGGATGTCTGCATTAAGATCGTTGGATGTGGTGGCGGCGGTTCGAACACGATCAACAGGTGTGTTGACGGTGGTATCGACGGAGCTCAGCTCTGTGCGTTGAACACTGATGCGAAGCACCTGCTTACGGTTCGCGCACCAAGGAAGATCCTTATTGGCAGGACGCTCACCAGAGGTCTAGGAGCAGGAGCTATACCCCAGGTCGGTGAGCAGGCCGCCAAGGAGAACGACATGGAGATCAGGGATTTCCTCAACGGTGCGAACATTGTATTTGTAACCGCTGGCTTGGGCGGTGGGACAGGGACCGGTTCGGCCCACTTTGTCGCCAGGATAGCCAAGGAGCAGTTCCAGGCATTGACCCTTGGAGTGGTCACATTACCATTCAAGGCCGAAGGCGCGCTCAGAATGGAGAACGCTCTCATGGGACTCAACAGGCTCCGCATGCTTTGCGACACCACGATTGTCATTCCCAATGACAAGCTGCTTGAGCTGGTTCCAAAGCTTCCAGTGGACGCAGCCTTCAAAGTGGCTGACGAAGTGCTTATGCAGACCCTGAAGGGTCTCACCGAGATTATAACGAAACCCGGTCTGGTGAACCTGGACTACAGCGATATCCAAACAGTCATGAAGGAGGGCGGCGTCGCCTTCGTTGGCATCGGGGAGGCCGATGACAGTGATGACGACCGTGTCAGCTCTGCCGTGAACGAGGCGCTCTCTTCCCCGCTGCTGGGTGAGATAGCCCTCAAGGACGCTCAGGGAGCCCTAATCAGGGTAGTGGGTGGTCCGGACATGACCGTCAGCGAGGCCGAGAAAGCCGCAGATATCGTTTCCAGCAAGATGAGCGACCGCGCCAGGATCATCTGGGGCTGCTCAGTAGAGGCTGAACAGCAGGGGACCATCAAGGTGCTGCTGATAATCACTGGAGCAAAGTCAAAGTACCTCATAGGCAGCGGATACGAGGACATCACGGAATCCATGGACACTGTCGGCATGCCCAGGCAGAACTCATACAATCAAACCTCATCCTACGCTCAGTCGAGAGATGATACCGGCATAGACTTCGTTCGCTGAAGTCGCCGCGAATCTTCCCGTGGATAGTGGAGGAGCCTAGAAGTCGACGTCACTAAAGCTGAGGGCCGGACTGGGGCTCAATGCATTCCCCACAGTGAACGCAACGCTCCTCCTCTATCCTAAGCCTTTCACTCATAAGGTGGAGGGCTCCCCTCTTACATTTTCCCAGGCAAACACCACAGCCCACGCATCCGCCGACCTTTCGAGCGATCTTGAGCAGTTTTTCGGACTTCTTTCGTATCTTACGCTCGTCCCTGCCCTTAATGATCACCAAGTTGCCTTCAACGCTTACTTACCTCAGGGATTACGGCATACCCGTATCCTTCCCCGAACTGGTCGTCGATGACCTTTCTGATGAGGTCGACGTCACCAGGGAACGCGGGCTTCGGATCGCCTGGAGGGGTCATCTCCACCTTCTTGGGTTCCGAGCCGCAAATCCCGCATTCGTTCTCCTCGAGAAGGGGCAGATCGCAATGATCGCACCACCTCAGGAGTATCTTTCCAAGCCTTACCGCTCCCATTCGGGAGGCGAGTGGGAAAGCATCTATTTATAGGTTGCAAAGCCACGA
>DATKXF010000045.1:0-7202 GCA_035529155.1 Methanomassiliicoccales archaeon
ATCGTCTATGCAAGCCATGGAGGGAATTTACTCGCGATTGATATCGGCAGCCCATCTCAGCCAGAAGGATTCAATATCAAATACTATCTTGGGGCAGTTCGAATGCACTGGCATCCCCCATCATCGGATGGAGGGAGTCCGATAATCGAGTATCGAATCTACAGAAAGAATGCGCCCAGCTGGGAGTTAGATCTAATAGGAACAGTAGCTGGGTATCAAACCTCATTTGCAGACAGGGACATTGTCAAGCACGAGTTCTACCATTATTCGATTTGTGCGGTGAATGAATATGGTGAAAGCGAAAGAATTGGCATTTCAATTCGCACTGAAGACCCGACATTAAATGATATCTTTGCATGGATATATCTTCCAGCCTTCTTCATATCTATAATAATATTAGCCATGGTATATTCGAAGAAGAAAAAATAGTCGGGGAAGCATTTAGTCAATCATTATTTCGAAGAAACATGCTATCATGAATAACGCTAAAATATTGGTGCGAGGGACCGGATTTGAACCGGTGAACCTCTTCAGGAACAGATCTTGAGTCTGCCGCCTTTGGTCGATGCATTCAGCACCTTTGACCTGGCTTGGCTACCCTCGCCTGACAAGGGTTCGTAAATGCCCATGCATTAATAAATCTTGTTGAATGCAAAATCAACTTAAGGCTTCGAGATGTTCACCCACCTGAGACAAGTCGTTGGCTTGTGAGATGCCTTCGAACGATAAACCGGCCTACGACTTGGTTATTCGTATCTCTTCCAGGGGTCCCTATTGGTTATTCCTTGGGTTTTTATATTCGAATTTCGTTAAGAGGTGCCTAGTGATGAATTGGCACGTTTGAGATTATCTAGGTTGGTCGAGGACATGCTCAACAGGCCATCCGCTATCCGGGAGATCATGCGGATGACCGACGATAATAATGTCCGCCGCATGGGTCTCGATCCCACCGATATCATTTCATTTGGGGGAGGATGGGTTGGCCATAAGGCACCTGAGAGGCTCAGAGAGATCTACCAAAATATTTGTGCCGATCCTCAGATATTCCATGAGGCGGGTGCCTACCCACCGACGCCTGGACTCAGAGCATGCAGAGAGCAGCTTGCTCGCCTTGACGAGGAGCTCTTTGGAATGAATGTGAGTGAGGACAACGTCCTCATATCTCAATCATCGACCCAGCTTACTCATGACATCTTCAGGGCAATTGCCAACCCGGGGGATTGCGTGGTGTTGTTGGATCCGACCTATGCCAACTACTACGGGCAGCTGGTCTTCTCACTGACACACTACAACGGCAATACGAAACCCGAGGCGAAGGTGGCATATCTCAAGACCTTCGATGCGGAGACATGGTCATTCATGCCAGACGTCGATGCCTCGATAGGCGAACTGGAGGAAATATTCCGAAAGGAGAAGCCCCGGTCCATGCTGATCCCATCACCAGACAATCCCACGGGACAGGTCGTAGGCGATAAGTTCGTCAAGGCCGCCTTGGAACTCTGTCAAGAGAACGATGCGTACCTGGTACTGGACTACGCCTACAAGACCCAGTGCTTCCTTGACACTTTGCCCGATTATTACTCCTGGTCTCCGGAGGAATTCGAGAACCTCATTCTGATATACTCGAACTCGAAGTGGGCTCGAGGACTGGGGAGGAGAATGGGATGGATCATGGCCTCCGAGATGGTGATCACAGGACTCACCCAGATGCTCAACTATTCACTCCTATGCGCTGACAATCTTCACCAGCTAGCCATGGCAGGATTCCTCGATCAGACGCTGGACGATGGTAGCCTCAAGAATTACCTGGATGAAACCTGCAATGCGTACAAGAAAGCGGCCAAGGTGACGGTTGAAGCGTTCGACGAGTACTGCGGTTCAAGAAGGCTGGTGCCCCAGGGCGGTCTGTACACGCTTGTTGAGTTGGGGGATGGTAGCGAAGCCTTCGTGACAGAGGTCATGAAGAACACTGGCGTTCTATTCGTTCCGGGATTTGGCTTTGGAGAGAGTGCGCGACCTGGTGTCAGGGTTTCCTACGGCCCTCTCGTTAATGATGTGGAAAGGATCGAAGAAGGCATGAGGCGGGTAGGCAAGTACCTGCACGAAAGCTGATGGCATTCTAATAGATCAGATACCGAATCTCTTCATCCAATCGAAAATTCAAGGAGATGTCAGTATCTCTATCTTCGAGTTCTTGATAAGGACCGTGTGTTCTGCCTGTGTGACTATGCCCTTCTTGCACTCGTATAGAATTGGATAGCTTGAGATGAGACCATGCCTCAACAGGGTCTTCAGATGAGAGGGAGCATTGGGGTTCATCGAGGTGCACCATCGCTCGCAGAACGGGAGCTTGTTGAACTTGGTCCTGATCTCGCTGAAGAATTCAAGAGCCTTTTTGTCCTTGAGTGGGCGCTCCCGAAGCACCCTGAAGATGTTGCCTGGCTTTCCGTTCATGACCTGCCCTCCACCATTGGTGGCGAAAGGTTCGATGGCAATGACCATACCGCTCTTGACACGAGATAGATTGCCGTCGTCTATGTTGGGGATGGTCAGACCTGCGTGCAGGGAATAGCGGTCCATACCGTGGCCTGTGAGATTGATAACTGGGGAGAACCCATCGTCCTTGATGCTCCTCTCAATGGCCCCGCCCAGAGTGCTAACCGCAACCCCCTCCCCTATCATTTCCAGGGCGATAGCGAGTGCCTTTCTTGATGACTCTATGAGATCATGGTAGTTCCTTGTTCCAACCTCAACGGTGATGGCGGTATCCCCGATGTAGCCGTCCACATGCGCTCCCACGTCGAGCTTGACCACGTCACCGTTCCCGAATTTCTTGTCGTCGGTCGAGCTTGGTGTGTAATGGGCCGCGATCTCGTTGACGCCGATGTTGACCGGGAACGCTGGCGTTCCTCCACTGTTCCGGATGACCTCCTCTACCTCTTCAGCTACCTCGAGGTAGCTGACGCCCTTGTCAATGAGCTCGTATCCTATGTCCCTGGCCTCGGAGGATATGGCGCCGGCCTTCCTCAGGGCCGCCACCACACCATCATTCATCCAAAACCGCCATTATCTCCTCTATGGAGATAGGTCCTTTCCTGATCACCTCAAGGCCACCGTTGTTCAGCTGAATTATGGTTGAGGGTTTTCCCAGCTTTGGAACACCGCAATCCAGGTAGTAGCGCACAGCGTCCCCCAACTCCTGCATCACCTCTGCGGTGCTGAGGGGATTGGGTTTGGAATGTATGTTGGCGCTGGTGGAGGTAAGGGGACCGAACTGCTCGATAAGTCTCAGGGCAAATGGTTGATCGGGGATCCTCACACCGACCTCCATCGATGCCGAGGTCAGAATGTCCGGAATGACAGGTCGCTTAGTGGCAAGTAGAGTCAAAGGTCCTGGCATGAACTTCTTGACCAGCTTCCGCTCCCTGTCATCCAAAATAGCGATCTGCTCAAACATATTGAGGTCCCTTACCGCCACGGACAAGGGCATGTCGAACGGCCGCTTTTTCACCATGTAAACCTTCTTGATCGCTCCCTCATCCAGAGCGTTAGCTCCGAGTCCATACACAGTCTCGGTGGGGTAGACCACCAATTCCCCGTTTCTCAGGGCTTTGACTATCTCCTCCATCTTGGACTCGGGAAGGTCACTGTTTGCGCACTCAAGCCTCTCACACTTCTTCGTTTCCATTATGACTCCCCTAGACATCCGAGTGCATCGCGGAGATGCTGCAGAGCATTTCCCTTGCCGCAGGGACCATGACCAGGAAAGAGATTCGCGACCTTCAATCGCTCAAGCCTCCTGAGCGACATAATGAGGTCGTCGTAGTTTCCTGTGGGCAAGTCCCAGCGTCCCACGCCTCCAACAAAGACCGTGTCCCCCGATATAAGGATTCCATCCCTTTCACAGAAAAGGGAAAGGCTGCCCATCGAGTGACCTGGGGTATGCATTACCAGGAAATCCCTTTCACCGGTCGAGATGATCTCCCCACCCTTGAGGGGTTCCACCTCCACCGCCTCCATGATTTCCCCGAACATACTGGCTTGGGTACCCCACGAGTCCCCATTGGCGACCGGGTCCGCATCCAGCTCGTGGATCAGGACCGTGGCGTCGAGAGCTCTCGCGAGTTTAGCGGCACCACCTACGTGGTCATAATGCCTGTGGGTAAGGATTATGCGTCCTATGTTCTTACTATCCACCAATCCTTCGATCCAATCGAGTACGGAACGGGTATAGTCTCCCGAACCAGCGTCGATCAGAAAGGGGTCCTCTCCAGTCACTAGGAAGATGTTCGAGTCGAACCCCCTTCCAGGGAGATGATGGACATTCATTTCAGAATTCTGAAGTTTGAGGAAATATATAAGTCCTTTCCTGTTTTCCATCGTTGTTGAACCGAGCTTCGTCCTAGGCGCCCCAGTATGAACGATAGAGGTATGTATTACGTATTCAAATCATGGGCGAGGAAGAGGAATGAAGCTTCTAGAGTATCAGGCCAAGGAATTGTTCAAGGAGTACGGCATTCCCGTACCCCGTGGTTACCTGGTGGTCGACCCCAACGATGTTGATGACCGGATTGGGGACTCGGTAATCAAGGCACAGGTACTCATCGGCGGCAGGGGAAAGGCGGGCGGAATACGCTTCGCCAAGGATCGTGAGTCCGCCCGTGAGGAAGCTGGAAACGTCCTGGAAATGTACATCAGTGGATTCAAGGTCAGGAGCGTGCTCATTGAAGAAAGGCTTCGTATTGCTAGGGAGATCTACATCAGCATAGCGATCGACCGAAGCAAGGGACTACCCCTTCTTCTGGCCAGCAGGGAGGGGGGTTTGGAGATAGAGAGCGTTCGGGACGACCTCATTGGAAGGTGGCACCTGACTCCCGGTGCTGAGGTCAACAATATCATCGATGGGATCGCCTCATTCCTTGCACTTGAGGAAGAGAAAGAACAGGTCGCCAAGCTGGTGGCGTCTTTATGGAGACTGTTCTGGGAGAAGGACTGCGAACTGGTAGAGATAAACCCCCTGGTCGTTGGGGACGATGGGGACATAGTCGCGTCCGACGCCAAGATGATAATCAATGATGATGCCCTGTTTAGGCACCCCGAACTGCCTGTGGAGGAGGAAGACCTCACACCGTTGGAGAGAAAAGCTAGAGAAAGGGGCATCGCTTTCGTCCAGCTGGATGGTGGGATCGGTGTGATCGCCAACGGCGCTGGGCTGACCATGTCCACTCTGGACACCCTCTCGCTCTACGGAGGAAAGGGAGGGGTGTTCTTGGACCTGGGAGGCACCGATGATGTCGGGCAGGTCGTGGAGGCATTCAGGTTGATGGTGGAGGCATCTCCGAAGGTCATACTGGTCAACATATTCGGCGGGATCACCAAGTGCGATACCGTTGCAAAGGGAATCGTCCAGGCCAAGGAAGAGCTGCGTATCGAATCTCCCATGGTCGCCAGGATAAAGGGAGTGAACGAGGCTGAAGCAAGGAAAATACTTGAGGAGAAAGGTATTTTCGCTTTGCAGGACCTGGACAAGGCCTGCAGGAAGGCGAGCGAGCTGGAGGCATCCCGATGACCATTCTTCTGGACGAAAGAAACAAGGTGGTGGTGCAAGGCATCACCGGGCACCAGGGGCAGTTCCACACTGGCGCCATGCTCGAATTCGGGACGAATGTGGTGGCAGGGGTTACCCCAGGAAAGGCTGGCCAGACAGTTCACGGAGTTGAGGTCTTCGAGAGCATGAAGGACGCCGCCCGGGATACTGGTGCCGACACCTCGATCCTGTTCGTTCCCGCCAGGTTCGTCAAGAGTGCGACTAGAGAAGCGATAGACTCGGGCATGCAACTTATCGTGATCATATCCGAACATGTCCCCGTCCATGACAGCATTGAGATCATACAGATGGCCAAAGCCCATGGGATCCGCATAGTGGGCCCCAACTGTCCTGGCATTGGATCTCCAGGAAAAGCCAAGCTGGGGATCATGCCCAACCACATATTCAAAGAGGGAAAGGTCGGACTGGTGTCCAGGAGCGGCACCCTCACCTACGAAGTGGTTAACGCCCTTACCGAATCGGGGATAGGTCAGTCGACATGCGTTGGAATTGGTGGAGATCCGATAGTGGGAACCTCCTTCATAGACGTGCTAGATCTCTTTCAGAATGATCCCGACACCTCGGCGATCGTCCTAATAGGGGAGATTGGAGGCACGGCGGAGGAGGAAGCGGCGGACTTCATCATGGAGAATGTAACCAAGCCTGTTTGCACGTACGTGGCCGGCTTGACCGCTCCACCAGGAAAGAGGATGGGGCACGCCGGCGCCATAATCAGCCGGGGAAGAGGGACTGCCGAGAGCAAGGTCAGGGCACTTAAAGAGGCTGGTGTTAAGGTAGCCGCCGTTCCACACGAGATTCCCAATTTAGTATGGGAGGTATTGAATGATGCATGACCAGATGACTATCAAGGAGTGCTTCCTGTTCGACGCGGGAAACACTCTCCTGCGGTTGAATCCCAGCAGGGAGGAGCTCCTTCTGGGGATACTGAAAGATCATGGGATGGAGACCACCCTGGGGAAGGTTAAGGTGGCCTTCATGATGAATGACAACATGATGAACGTGGGGGGCTTCACCATCCTTTCGAAGGAGGGGAGATTGCAGTACTGGAAGGAATACACTGAGAACCTGTTGAACTCCACTGGACTTCCCATGGACAGCCTTGATGATGTGACAGAGAGCATTTCGGGAGCGTTCTGCTCTCCCAAGAGCTGGGCTCCATACTATGATGTGAAGCCCACTTTGGAGAAGCTGAGGGACTCTGGATGCATCATGGCGATCGTTTCCAATGCCGAGGTCTGCCTATATCGAACCCTGGAGATGAATGACCTCTCGCAGTACTTCGAAACCGTCGTGATATCGGAAGAAGTAGGAGTGGAGAAGCCGGACCCGTCGATATTCCGGGAGGCGCTCTCACGGCTGGACATTCTTCCCGAGAAGTGCGTGCACACCGGCGACATGGTGGACGCGGACGTCAGGGGGGCAAGAGAAAGCGGGATCACTCCAGTGTGGCTAGACAGGGAACGTATGGGCAGGTACACGACAGATATGTTGAGGATCAACACCCTCACCGACCTGCCTGTGATGTTTAGGCTGCCCGGCGACGAGCGTTTGAGCCTATAATATTACATAATACTACCTTGACAAAGAGGGTGGC
>DATKXF010000046.1:0-17208 GCA_035529155.1 Methanomassiliicoccales archaeon
TCAAGGTCAGCGTTCTGGGTCAAAGAGACATGCTGCCTGATAGGGTGAACAAAGCCATCACTTACGCTGAGGAGAGAACCAACGGCTACGACAGGTACTTCTACAACATCGCTGTGGCCTATGGCAGCAGGGAGGAGATCGTTCAGGCCATAAAACAGGTGGCCCAGGAGGTCAAAGACGGTCGTCTCGATGTGGAGGACATAAATGAAAAGGAATTCTCAAAGTTCCTTTACACTGCCGATTTTCCGGATCCGGATCTGGTGCTAAGGACATCCGGTGAGGAAAGGGTATCAAACTTCCTCCTCTGGCAGCTGGCATACTCCGAACTGTACTTCACTGATGTCTACTGGCCGGGTTTCCGAAAGATCGACTTCCTCAGGGCCATTAGGTCCTATCAGATGAGACGGCGTAGGTTCGGGAAGTGACCCCGATGTGCGAGCTTGAGCATTGATTGGGTGTGATCGATGTCCAAATATGACCTGGTTCTGCTTCATCCTCCAGCGGTCTACGACTTTAGGAAACGATCGATATTCTACGGACCTGTGAGCGATGTAGTGCCCTCCACCCCAATTTTCGAGATGTACCCATTCGGATTCATAACCATGGCCAACCATCTCCACAAGGCAGGATACAAGGTCAGGATCGCGAACCTTGCCGGCATGATGCTCAATGACCGCAACTTCGATGTCGAGCGGTTCCTCAAGAAGATGGACTCCGAGGCATTTGGCATCGACCTACACTGGCTCCCTCACGCACACGGTTCTTTGGAGATCGCGAAACTGGTCAAGAACCTCTATCCGAACTCGAAGGTGGTGATGGGGGGCTTCTCTTCCACTTATTTCCACGAGGAACTAATCCAATATCCTCAGGTGGATTTCATTCTAAGGGGAGATTCCACCGAGATCCCGCTCTGCGAGCTCATGGGCTCCTTGGAGAAGGGGACTCCCTTAGATAACGTGCCCAACCTCTCTTGGAAGGATGGTGATCGGGGCAAGCACAATCCCATGTCCTTCGTCCCGGAGGACCTGGACTATATGGACATCGATTATGGATGGATGATCAAATCTGTCATTCGATACAGGGATATGGAGGGATTCAAACCCTGGAAGGATTGGGATCAGAACCCACTGACGGTGATCATCCCCGTGAAGGGGTGCTCCCTCAACTGCGTGGAGTGCGGAGGCTCCTGCTACGCCATGCAGAGGTTCCTGGGGAGGGATAGACCCGCCTTCAGGAGCCCGGAGAAGGTGGCCGAGGACCTCTACAACATTCAGTGCTACCTGAAAGCCCCCACCTTCATAGTGGGAGACATAAGGATGGCTGGGGACAGATGGGCTGAGAGACTCCTGGAGGAAGCAAAACGAATCGGAGTGACGAACCACATCGCCTTCGAGCTATTTCGTCCTGCGGGGGAAGACTTGTTTCGCTTGATGGACAGTTCCTTGGAAGGATACTCCGTTGAGATCTCTCCCGACTCCCATGACGAGAATGTGAGGAAGATGCTGGGAAGGAACTACACCAATCAGGCTATGGAGAGCACCATCCAGAAGGCTCTGGAGAACGGATGCGAGCGCTTTGACCTGTTCTTCATGATAGGTCTGCCCGGTCAGGACCCTGATAATGCGATGGCATCATCAGAGTATTGCAGGCACCTCTTCTCAATTGTGGGCAATGACAGAAGGCTGGTCCCATACACCGCTCCACTGGCTCCATTCCTTGATCCTGGGAGCCTCGCATTTGAGAACCCAGACAAGTATGGATACCGAGTGTTGGCCAGGACGCTCGAGGAACATCGCGTCCTTCTCACCAACCCATCATGGAAGAGGGTCCTATCATACGAGACCATCTGGATGTCTAGGGATCAAATAGCTGAGACATCGTACGACGCCGCAGATCTCCTCAACCAGATCAGGTTCGAATGCGGTCAGATAGACCGTGATGAATTTGAGGGAAGGGCGGAGAGGACCGCAAAGGCCAGGGATCTTATGGAGAGGCTTGACCTCGTTCTTGAGCTCCAAGATAAGGATGAGAGGGAGAGCAGGCTATCCCAGCTCAGGGAGGAGGGTTACGCCCTTATGGAGTCCACAATTTGCCAGAAAAGGGAGCTCGAGTGGAGGACCAGGGGAGCCTTCATGAACGCTCCAAGGGTGTTATTTGGTTTGATTCGCTCCAAGCGGCGCCGGGCTTGATCCCAGTCGACGTCGGAAGCGCCCACTATATTATAACGGAGAAGAATTAGAAATATAGAAAGAAGGAGAAGGTAGAGCTTCTTAGCCTTTCTCGCCCAGCTCTTTAGACCGCCTAGCAGCAGCCTCAACGGCCTCCATAAGGGCTCCCCGGACTCCCGCGCTCTCTATGATTTGAAGACCCTCGATGGTCGTGCCCGCGGGAGAAGCCACCATATCCTTGAGTGCTCCTGGATGCTTTTTGGTATCGAGGACGGATTTCGCCGATCCAAGTACGGTCTGGGCAGCAAGGCTGATAGCCACATCACGGGGCAGTCCGGCTAGAACTCCACCGTCCGCCAACGCTTCGATGATAACATAAACGAAGGCGGGGCCACTTCCGCTAAGACCCGTCACCGCATCCAGCAGGTGTTCGGGAAGGCAATATGCAATTCCATTGGAGTCAAGTATCTCCTGAACGGTCTCCGCATCTGCCTTTGTGGCATGAGTGCCCATAGCGTAACCCGCGGCCGTAGCTCTCACCATCAGGGGCTGGTTGGGCATGACCCTGATAACCCTTACTCCTGGCTTCAGGCAGGACTCTATGAAGTTGATCCTGATTCCCGCCGCAATGGAAATGACAAGATGATTCTCGTTAAGGTGCGGTCTCAATCCTCCGAGGACCTGTGGAAGATACTGCGGTTTCACCCCCAGAACTATGAGGTCGGCGGACCTTGCCACCAAGATGTTGTCCGCTGTGGTCTCCACACCTATAGTCTGTGTGATGTAATCCCTGCGCTCCGGAATGATTTCTCCGGCAATGATCTCCCCGGGTTCCACTATGCCACTGTCGATGATGCCCTTCATGAGCGCCTCCGACATGTTGCCGGCCCCGATGAAGCCAATCCTCTTTTCCATCTCATACACCCCTATCCAAGGAGGATAGCAAAACCGCTACAACAGATAACGTATTTAATACCTGTGAGATTCTCCGGACCGTCCAGCATCATAAAACGATGCCCGGTCATTCACTTTTTGAGAGCCTTGATGATCTCACGCATGAACGCTGGGAGGTCGGCCGGTGTTCTCGAAGTGATGAGATTTCCATCGCAGATGACCTCGGTATCGATGAACCTAGCGCCTGCGTTGATCATGTCATCCTTTATGGCCATCACAGCGGTAGCCCTCTTCCCTCTGAGAATACCAGCGGAAATCAGTACCGATCCTCCGTGGCAGATCGAGGCTACAAGCTTGCCGTTGTCGAATAACTTTCTAACGAAGTCATTGACGGCTGGGTACCTGCGAAGCCGATCTGGTGCCCAACCTCCAGGGACTATCACTCCCTCGTACTTCTCAGGGTCCACCTCGTCGATGGCGACGTCTGCCACGACCTCGTACCCGTGCTTGCTGTAGTACACATCACAATCGACCCCAATGACGGTCACATTGAAGCCTTCCTCCCTGAGGCGAAGAAGCGGGTACCAGAGTTCCAAATCCTCGTAATCGTCCTCCGCGAGTATAGCAATATCCTTGGCCATACAGTCACCCAGGTCAATATTGTTGGACTAAAGATATATGCTTTGGTCCCGAGAACGCTTCGAGGCAGATTGCGTTTTGGATAGGAGCTTTCATCGATGAGCCTCAGGAAATAAACTATGTTAAAACGAAAGAAACTCACGAATAGCGTACTCTTGAATTTGTAGAAAATTGATAAACGCCTGATATTCAAGGAATGCTCTAAATCTCGATATGGAAACTCAGGGAAAGAGATTACGGTGACAAAGAAGGATCCGCCTGCCATCGAGAGACATGAAGAGATGTCAAGCAAGTCGTTTCCAGAATAGGACTTCGGGGGTTAGGGAAAACGGTTAAACTTGCCCACACGGAGAAAAATGACTCCGATGAAATAACTGTAAGATTAATCTGAACAAACACCTAGAAGGTTTAAATAAAGAGACTTTATTGCCCCTTCGATGCTCGTAGAGGAATATCTCCCGTTGGCGATTTTTGCCCTCGTGGCGGTGGTCTTCCCAGCACTCAGTTTTTGGGCATCAAGGTTCTTCAGGCCTACGAAAAAGGGAACCATGAGGAACACCACGTATGAGTGCGGAGAAGTGCCCATCGGAGAGGCGCAGATTCAGTTTCATGTCCAATTCTATGTCTTCGCTATCATCTTCGTTATTTTCGATGTTGTGATCGTGTTTTTAATGATCTGGGCCCTCGTATTTTCGGGACTGCCCGACCTAGCGAAGATCTATATGGCCATCTTCCTTGCGATCCTTCTCGTGGGTGTTGGCTATGCACTGAAGAAAGAGAAGGTGATTTGGATATGAACGACAACCCGAACGCCGTTGCAATGAATTCCAAGGACTTCATGAAGTGGTCCACCGAGGTCATAGATGATGTCCTCCGGGCCACTCAAGCAAAGAAAGTCCTGGACAAGCTTATGCTTCCATTCTGGAACTGGTCCCAGAGGAATTCTATGTACCCACTTCACTTTGGCCTGGCTTGCTGTGCTTTGGAGATGGCGGCCTCGTCTGGACCCAGATGGGACGCGGAACGTCTCGGTATCATATACCGGTCCTCGCCGAGACAGTGCGATGTCCTGCTACTTAACGGCTGGATATCAAAGAAAGTGAGGCCTGCTCTCCGCAGGCTGTACGAGCAGATGCCAGCTCCAAAATGGGTCATCGCCATGGGCGAGTGCTCAATCTCAGGGGGACCGTGGTATGATTGCTACAATGTGGTGCAGGGAGCTGACACCTTCCTCCCTGTGGACATCTACATACCTGGATGCCCCCCAAGACCCGAGGCGCTGATCGACGGCTTCCTCAAACTACAGCAGAAGATCAAGGCCGAAGCAAAGGGACCGTTCCTGGAGGATTAAGGTGATCACTTGGCAGAGATAACAGCGTGCAGTGGAAATTTGACAGGATTGGAGATTGCTGATGCACTGTCAAAGAGATTCGCGGAGGGGATCAAGATCAATTCCGCCTCGCCCAAGAGGATATTCTCCCAGGTGGACAAGGAGATCTTCTTGGAGCTGTGCAAGTTCTTGAAGAACGATCTTCTCTTCGATCATGCTTCTCTGGTCTCAGGAGTTGACAGGATCGACAGGATCCAGGCGGTCTTTCATATTACATCTTACATCAATAATTGCTGCCTCATAGAGATCGTGGTGGACCTCGATCATGAGGAGCCCGAAATTGATTCCATAACCCCGCTATGGGAAGGTGCGAATTATCATGAGAGGGAGACCTACGACATGATGGGCATAGTCTTCAAGGGACACCCAGACATGAGGAGGATCTTCCTGCCTGAGGATACTAGATTCTATCCCCAGAGAAAGGATTTCAAGCTGAAGGAGGTGCCCTGAAATGGCAGATATGTGGGTCAACATGGGTCCACAGCATCCATTCAACCATGGTTTGTGGAACCTCAGGGTGCTGATGGATGGAGAGACGATCAAGTATGCTGAACCCATCCTGGGCTACCTTCACAGGGGATGGGAGAAGAGTATGGAGAACAGGACCTATCCTCAGATAATACCCCTCTCTGACCGTCTCTGCTATGGTTCATCCATGTCCTGGAGTCACCTATACTGCATGACTATGGAGGAGCTTTTCGATGTCGAGGTTCCGGAAAGAGCGGAGTACATCAGAGTGATAGTCCTCGAGCTCCAGAGAATAGTCTCACATCTTCTTTGGCTCATGGCTTTCGGGGTGGACCTGGGCAATCTTACCGTGATGCTGTATGTGATAAGGGAGAGGGAGATGTTTCTAGATCTCCTTCAGAGCATCACCGGGGCAAGGATGACCTACAACTATCCCAGGATAGGTGGTGTAAGGAACGACCTTCCCCCCGATTTCGAGAGGGACTGCATCAGGGCCATGGATTACTTCCAGGGAAAGATTGACGATTACGAGAAGCTCTGCGACGGGAGCAAGATATTCAGGATAAGAACCGAGGGGCTCGGTGTCGTTAAACCCGCCGATGCGATAAACCTCGGGCTGACTGGACCCAATCTAAGGGCAAGCAGTGTTGATGTGGACATCAGGAGGGACGATCCCTACTCTGTATACGAGGAGTTCGACTTCGATGTCTGCACCCATGATGCGTGCGACACCTATGCCCGATACCGTGTGAGAATGGACGAGATGAGGGTCTCCTGCGATATCATAAGACAGGCGCTAGAGAAGATCCCCGATGGACCCGTTAGGGTAAAGGTCCCCAGGAACGCACCCAAGAAGTCAGTGGTGGCGAGAGTTGAGGACCCGAGGGGCGAGGGGATGATGTATGTGGTGGGCGATGGCACTGACAAACCATACAGACTGAGTGTGCGCAGCCCTGTCTTCGTGTACGTATCCGCAGCGAACCACATGCTCAAGGGACACAAGATAGCGGATGTCCCATCGGTCATGGGCTCCATCGATATGTGCCTAGGTGAAACGGATAGGTGACCGCATGGAACTGTACACATTTATTGAAGGCATCGTAGTCTGGCTGGTTAGCATAGTTCAGTACATCCTAAATGTCATCGGTCTCCACGGCCTTTCCGACTGGCTCGGTGGTGCCGATATCATCAGACTCCTCACCTATCTCGGCCAAGCTTTGATTGTCTTCCTGGTTGGCTTCATAATCTGCCTCACCATGATATGGCAGGAGAGGAAGACCCTGGGAAGGCTCATGGACCGCAGGGGTACCCGGATTGGTCCCCTTGGCTACGCCCAACAGCTGGCTGACGGATTCAAGACCTTCCTCAAGGAGATCATTGTACCTGAGAGGGCCTGGACATCTGGATACAACTGGGCTTTAATCATTCTCATAGCTTCATCGGTCATCTTGGTGGGGATCATACCCCTAAGCGATGGTTGGTTCCTCTCCAGCACACCCGCGGGGTTGCTGCTTCTGTTCGCGGTATTCAGCCTTGCGCCCTTCGCCATCCTCATCGGTGGATGGGCATCGAACAACAAGTACACCCTCATCGGAGGAATGAGATCGGCCGCTCAATTGATATCATACGAGGTCCCGCTCTTGCTGTCCACGGTGGGCGTGATACTTCTCGCCGGTTCACTGAGCTTCGGCGATATCGTGGCAGCTCAGGACAAGATATGGTTCGTAATTCCCCAGATCATCGGATTCATCGTCTTCATGATCGCGATGAACGCAGAGGTCGAGAGAATACCTTTCGATCTTCCTGAGGCGGAGGCGGAACTGGTAGAGGGTTGGGGAACTGAGTACGGCGGTCTGAGATTCGGACTCATCATGTTTGCCGAGTACCTTAGGGGATATGCGGGAGCCGCCATCGCTGCCATTCTATTCCTTGGTGGTTGGAACGGCCCCTTCCTGCCCCCCGAGCTCTGGCTGCTCATCAAGGTATTCATAATATTCTTCGTCTTCATCTGGGTGAGGGGTTCCTTCCCCAGAGTTAGGACCGATCAGATCCTGAATCTAGGATGGAAATGGCTGATGCCCTTGGCGATCATCAACCTTATAATCGCCGTGGCATTCAAGATGCTGGGGTGGTTCTGATGACAGAAGCCAAGCGATACGAGAGGAAGGAACCGCCAAAGGCAACAGGGGTCATAATCAAGCCTCTGAGCGTCACTCTTAGACAAACGATCAAATCCACAATCAACAGGCCCAATACAGTCCTGTATCCCTGGGAGAAGCTTCAGCTTCCTGACTGCTTCCGTGGGAGACCGGGTCTGGTAATCAAGGAGTGCATTGGCTGCGGTATGTGTATGCGTATCTGTCCCAACAAGTGCATCGAGCTCGTTGAGGTCGATGTCCCTGAAAAGGGTATGAGCAAACGCCCCCAGGTGGACCTGGGAAGATGCATGATGTGCGGCTACTGTGCAGAGTATTGCCCCACCGACGCTATGATCGTCACCCCGGAGTTTGAGCTTGCTGCCACCAGCCGGAGAAAACTCATACTAGATCCCTTCGAGCTGATCCATGAGCACAAACCAGGCTACGAGGTTCACCGCGTCGAGGTCCTTCCGTCGGAGGCATCCAAGGGAAAGGACGCCGTGGAGTTCCGCTTCATGGACGAGAAGGACGCGCCTATACTGGATGATGACGCATGCATTGGCTGCGGTCGCTGCATGAAAGCATGCCCCTGTGACTGTATCGAGATGATCGAAGTGGGCAAGAGTGAGAAGGGAAAGCCAATCAAGCGGCCTAAATTCGATTTCACTAATTGCGTGAGCTGCGAGAACTGCGTGCTCACGTGTCCCAAGGACGCACTCGAGATGAAGGAGGTTGTCTGAATGGACTGGGAACTTCTATTCTTCCTGATATTCGCGGCGATCACTATCGCTGCAGCGGTATCCATCATGTTCTCAAAAGACGTGGTCCGCGCTGTAATGTACCTGGCACTGACCTTCATCGGTGTCGCGGTCATGTTCTTCTTCCTGGAGGCCGAGTATGTCGCGCTTATCCAGATATTGATCTACGTGGGCGCGGTCACCGTTCTGATACTATTCGGTATAATGCTGACCAAGAGAAGACTGCTGGGTGGTGAGCGCAATGAATAGGCAACAGTACCTGGCTGGAATGTCTGTCCTGCTGCTTTCAATGTTCATCATAGGCTCTCTGATAGTATCGAGCTGGCCCGCGGGCGATATAACCAATATCGGATTGGAAGCGCTGGGAAAGGGAACATTCGAGACCTATGGCCTTACATTCATCATAGTAGGATTGGTGATGTTCACATCCATGCTAGGTGGCGTTTTCCTGGCCAAGGAGGATGATGAAGAATGATCCCCATGGAGTATTTCCTGGCCCTCAGCGCCATCCTGTTCGTCATTGGCGCGTACGGTGTGCTCACCAAGCGCAACGCGATCATCGTTCTCATGAGCATAGAGATCATGCTAAATGCCGCGAACATCAACTTCGTGACATTCTCGTCATACTTTGACGACGTCGCGGGACAGGTGTTCGCTTTGTTTTCGATAGCCGTGGCGGCCGCGGAAGTCGCGGTTGGATTGGCTATCCTTCTGAACCTGAACAGGGTCAGAGGAACGATCAATCTGGACGAGATACATCTGCTGAGGTGGTGACATGGACATCATAGATTTCGCATGGCTAATACCGGTACTACCACTCATCTCGTTTCTGATCGTGGGCTTGTTCGGGAAGAGGATGTCCGAGGGCGGCGGATACGTCGCCATCATCTTCTCCCTGGCTTCAATGGTACTGTCACTACTGATCGCCATTCCGGTCCTGAACGGTACCTACCAAGGGGTGTACGAGCAGAGTGTTACCTGGCTCGTACTATCTGACGAGTACAAGTTGGATATTGGCATTTACATCGACCAGCTGACCGCGCTGATGCTCATCGTTGTCTCTGTGATCAGCACCCTCGTGGTTATCTACTCCATAGGATACATGGATAAGGAGGGCGAGCGGAAGCCCAGGTACTACGCCGAGATCTCCCTGTTCATCGGGGTAATGCTCGGACTGATCCTGGCGAACAATTACCTGTGGCTGTTCATCTTCTGGGAGCTTGTCGGTCTCTGCTCGTATCTACTAATAGGATTCTGGAACCACAAGCCATCCGCGGCCTCGGCTGCCAAGAAGGCGTTCCTGGTGACGAGGATCGGAGACATCATGTTCATGATCGGTATCATCATCCTCTTCACCACATTCAAGACGCTGAACTTCAGCGATCTTTTCGCAATCCAAGCGACGGGGACAGATCTCGAACTCCTGACGCTCGCCACCTTCTTCATCTTCGGTGGGGCAATAGGAAAGAGCGCCCAGTTCCCGTTGCATGATTGGTTGCCCGATGCGATGGAGGGCCCTACCACAGTGTCGGCTCTAATCCACGCAGCAACCATGGTCAAGGCGGGTGTGTACCTGGTCGCGAGGTCATATCCACTATTCGTACAGTGCCCTGAGACTCTGCTGATTGTGGCAATAATCGGTGGCGTGACCGCGATATTCGCGGCATCCATGGCGCTTAACAATCCCAATATCAAAAGGGTGCTCGCATACTCGACCATCTCTCAATTGGGATACATGATCCTGGCCCTTGGAGCAGGAGGTTACTTCTTCTACTACGGGAACCCGGCTGACGGGTATACGGCGGGCATGTTCCACCTGATGAACCATGCGTTCTTCAAGGCCTTGCTCTTCCTTTGCGCAGGGTCCGTGATACACGCGGTGGGAACGGAGGATATGCGACTGATGGGTGGTTTGCGTAAGAAAATGAAGATCACTTCATTTGCCATGCTCATAGGCGCCCTATCCATCTCTGGGATACCGATATTGAGCGGTTTCTGGAGCAAGGATGAGATATTAGCGGCGGTCTTCGAAACAGGAGAAGTCAATTCCATATTCCTCCTGCTCTGGTTGATGGGCATCGTGACCGCGTTCATGACCGCGTTCTACATGTTCAGACTCTGGTTCATGACATTCGCGGGAAAGGAGGGCGAAGCATCCAAACACGCCCACGAGTCCCCGAAAGTAATGACCGGGCCCCTCGTGACTCTCGCAATCTTCGCTGCGTTCTCTGGACTGGCTGTGCTCTTTGGGTTCGGACAGGTCATCTACTTCGGTCACCCCCATCATGCCGATGCGATAGAGATACTAACCGAGGTCTTCACCTCCCCGCTCACATACCTATCGATAATACTAGCAGTACTAGGAGTAGTGCTTGCTTACCTGGTGTATTGCAAGAAGATCATCTCTTCAGACGTCTTCGTCTCCTCGCCTGGAACAAAGAGGATGCACAAGTTGCTACTGGACAGATACGGTTTCACTTGGGGATACAACGCCTTTGCGGAGAAGTTGGTCTACGGATTCGCCAAGGTTGTAGACAAATTCGACCAGAAAGGCATTGACGGCGTGGTCAACGGAATCAGCAATGGAATCGTTGGATTCGGACAGCGCTTCAGAAAAGTTCAGAACGGAATGGTACAAGGGTACGCCACGGTGGTGGTGGCAGGTATCGTAGCAATACTGCTGATACTCTACATCACAGGAGTGCTGGGGTGATACAATGTTCGATGACATACCAATACTATCAATCATCGTCTTTCTTCCACTGATAGGCGCGGTGATCGCCTTCGCCCTGGGCAACAACAAGAAGATGGCAAAGCTCATCGCCCTGATATTCTCGGCGATCACGCTTCTTCTCTCGCTCCTGCTGCTCACTGAGTTCAACATGAGCACCGGGACTTTCCAATTCACGGAAAGCTATACCTGGATAGAGACGCTCGGAATCAGTTACAGCTTGGGCGTTGATGGAATAGGCCTGCTGATGGTCATTCTGACAACATTACTCTGCTTCCTGGCCATCCTATTCTCATGGGATGTCGAGAAGAGGACCCACGAGTACATGGGCCTCATGCTGGTGTTGGAAGTGGGAGTGCTGGGCGTATTCATGTCCCTGGATTACTTCCTCTTCTACATCTTCTGGGAGGTCGTCCTCATCCCGATGTTCTTCCTGATAGGTATCTGGGGAGGACCCAGGAAGGAGTACGCAGCCATCAAGTTCTTCATCTATACGCATGTGGCGAGTCTGGCCATGCTCATAGCAATTCTGGCCATGTACTTCGAGGCCAAACCCATGCTGGAGTCACTGATAGGCCATGCGAGCTTCGGGATGCTTGACATCGCATTGGTGAGCGGGAACTTCAGCTACATATTCCAAGTGGCAGTGTTCGGCGCGCTCTTCTTCGGTTTCGGAGTCAAAATGCCAATAGTGCCTTTCCATACTTGGCTGCCAGACGCTCATGTTGAGGCACCCACTGCTGGATCGGTTCTTCTAGCCGGTCTCCTGCTTAAGATGGGTGCATATGGTCTGGTTAGAATTGCGCTGCCAACACTTCCTGAGGGCGCGGAAGCTTTCGTCCCCATTATGCTGGCTATAGCGATATTATCCATATTGTATGGTGCGTTCGCCTCCCTAGCTCAAAGGGATCTGAAGAAGATGGTTGCGTTCTCTTCCATCAGCCACATGGGCATCGTACTGCTGGGGTTTGCCACACTCTCCGAGGTTGGCATCGCGGCGGGTGTGTTCCAGATGTTCGCCCACGGTCTTATCACCGCTGTACTGTTCATGATGTGCGGTGTAGTGCAGCACAAAGTGGGCACGAGGGAGATACCCCTTCTCGGTGGCCTTGCTCCAAAGATACCCACAGCGGCTACTTTCATGACCATTGGGTTCTTGGCATCGCTGGGCCTACCGGGAATGGTCGGCTTCGTCGCCGAGTTCTCGGTGTTCGCGGCAACATTCGATGCCTTCGGATGGTTGCTGATCCTGCCGATCATTAGCGTTGCCATCACTGCTGGTTATTACCTCTGGGCGCTACAGAGAACCATGTTCGGACCTCTCACAGAAAAGATAGATCTGTCTCACTTGAAGGATGTCAGCTGGTACGAAGCTGCTCCGTTGGCGGTGCTCTGCGTCCTGATCGTGGTCTTCGGACTTCTTCCGGGACTGGCTTTCGACATGATCAGACCAGCGACTGAGATCGTGACAGGCCTTCTGGGGGTGATCTGAGATGGATCTAACAGCTGTACTTCCTGAGATCATCATGATCATCTTCGCAACGGTCCTTCCAGCGGTATACCTGGGAACCAAGAACGACAAGATAGTCGCTGGCATATCGATCGCAGGCATCGTGATAGCGATGGCCATTGTGGCCCAGTTCCTCTGGAACGGCGCTTCCCCGGTTGTGTTCGAGAATCTGCTACAGCTGGACGCGTTCTCTGCACTCTTCATGCTAGTGTTCCTGATCGTCGCCCTTTACGTGGTAATAGCATCTGTCAGATACATTGAGAAGGAAAAGCACCTGGCCGAGTACTACACGCTGATCATGTTCGCAACGGTCGGTATGATGGTTGTGGCTTCTGCCACTGATCTCATCACCCTGTTCGTTGGAATCGAGCTCACTAGCCTTTCTTCATTCGCTCTTGTGGGATTCCGCAAGAAGGACAAGCGTGGAGCGGAGGCGGCGACCAAGTACTTCGTGATCGGTGGCCTTTCCTCTGCGATCTCCTTGTATGGCATTTCACTGCTGTACGGAGTGACCCACACGACCAACATCGCAGAGATTGGTGCGGTCGTTGGCGACGTAACTGGATTGGGACCCGCATTGTATATCTCACTGGTGATGCTGATTGCCGGATTCGGGTTCAAGGTCGCGATCGTGCCCTTCCACATGTGGGCACCTGATGTGTACGAGGGCGCTCCAACCCCAATAGCCTCATTCCTGGCAGCAGGTTCCAAGAAGATGGGAATGGTAGCGCTGTTCAAGGTCTTCCTGATAGGACTCCTGGCTATCAAGGCCGATTGGGAAATAGCGGTGGCGGTCATCGCCATTGCCACCATGACCCTTGGTAATATCATGGCCGTGAACCAGACCAGCATCAAGAGGATGCTGGCTTACTCAAGTATCGCTCAGGCAGGATACATACTAATCGTGCTTCCCATAGCCACTGACTACGCCCTGATGGGTGGGATATTCCACATCATCACCCATGCCTTCATGAAGGGAGGGGCCTTCCTCATCGTGGCCGGCCTTTCGATGTCGGTTCTTGGGGAGAATATTGCGGATTACAAGGGACTGGCCAAGCGCACTCCCTTGCTGGCTCTGGGCATGGCGATACTTCTGTTCGCACTTGCTGGAATACCCCCACTATCGGGATTCGCCAGTAAGTTCGTACTGTTCTCCAGTGCGGTGGACGCCTCGATGATACCAGGTGACGATTGGATGATCTGGCTAGCCATCGCAGGTGTGCTCAACAGTGCCTTGTCCTTGTACTACTACGCCCGGGTGGTCAAATACATGTATATCGAGAAGGGTCCGGAAAGCAAGATCAAGATTCCAACAACTGTGGCCATCGCCATATTCATCTGCGTGGCGGCGACTGTGATCATTGGAATATATCCCGAACCCATCATCGATGCATGCCAGGCAGCGGCAACGGCGTTCTTCGCCTGAACAAACCCCTTTTACCCCTTTCTCATTCTTTTATTTCTTGATCATCAGATGGATTGCCAAAGGGAATGATAGATTGCTGGCTTCTCTTTCTCCTTATATACTTGATAGTGCTCTAGTAACGGTTAAGTACGGATTCATCATTAGCCGAGTTGATGCCCCTCAGCTGGGACGAACCTATCTCAGAAGAACTGCAGATGGTGGAGAAAGAGATCCGCCGAAACGTGCAGTCTAAGCAGGAGATACTCACTGAGATCTCCATGCACATCATTGGCTCAGGGGGCAAGAGGATTAGACCAGGAGTATATCTTTTGGCATATCACGCTGTGGGGGGGCAGAAACCAGAAGAAGTCATTGGCATCGCAGCCGCCTTCGAGATCATTCACTCGGCCACCCTCATCCATGATGACATCAACGATGGAGGGGACACCAGGCGGGGAGTGGTTGCCGCTTACAGGAGATACGGCGTCCAGCAAGCGCTGATAGCGGGCGATTTTCTTTTCGTGAGGGGTTTCAAACTCGGGGGCAGTCTTGGTCAGGAACTTGTGGACGTGATAGCCGACGCCTGTACTGGAATGGCAGAGAGTGAGATACTGCAAGGCCGATATGAGAAGAACCCTTCGACATCCCTAGAGGTGTACATACAGATAATCGAGGGGAAAACTGCAAAACCCTTCGAAGCAGGTGCCCGGATCGGGGCAACACTAGGTGGAGGTACTTCCGAGCAGGTCAATGCCTTGGGATTCTACGGTCTCAACCTGGGGATCGCATTTCAGATCATCGACGATATTTTGGACATAACAGGTGACGAGTCCATTCTTGGAAAGCCAAGGGGAATGGACTTCTTGGAGGGAAAGCCAACCTTACCCCTGATACTCGCACTGAACAACGGCTGCAATGGTCTGAGGCTCAAGGAGCTCTTCGTCAAGAACGAGAAGGATGCTGAAGAGATTGATGAAGTACTGGATTATCTCTCCCATTCCGATATACTGGAGGAAGCCAGGATGCATGCTCAGACATACGCTTCTAGGGCCATTGACTCGCTCGAGATCATTCCTGAATCGGAGTATAAGGAAGCACTCATCAAATTGACTGAAAAGGTGGTAAACAGAAATTTCTAATGCTGGATATGCTCAATATTCCCGATAGGACGAGGATGCTAGATCCATGCATAGATGGGATGGAACATGGGAGATTCTGATATGATAAAGGATGCCGATGTTGTGGTTGTAGGGGCGGGACCTGCAGGAAGTACCGCCGCGGAGCATGCGGCACTCAACGGGGCCGAGGTGGTCCTTCTCGAAAGACGAGATGAAATTGGCGTACCAGTCAAGTGCGGTGAGTTCATGCCCTCTGTCAGAGAGATACAGGGCATCTTTCCCATGGCCGATGACTTAGAGTCCCTTTTCGATGTGCCAAATGACCTGATCTCTCTTGAGACCAGATCGATAAGGATCTGGTCGCCCAAACAGAAGAGTTATGAGATACCATTCTTGGGTTACACCACAGACCGGGATAGGTTCGATCAATTTCTTGCTGCAAAGGCAGAGAAGGCTGGCGTCAGAATAATTAGGGGATGTTCATGCCATTCGGTCGACGGCAATAATGTGATAACAGACATGGGTACGATTGATGCGAAGGTCATAATTGGAGCGGACGGTCCGCTTTCGAGGGTCGCTCGTTCGGTTGGAATACCCAAGGCAAAGGAACTCTGCCCTGCTGTTACCGCCCAGACCAAAGGTGATTTCGAGGATGTTTGCGAGATGTTCTTCGGAAACATCGCCCCCGGCGCATATGCCTGGATAATACCTAAGAAAGGTGGGGCAAACGTGGGCCTCGGAATATCGCCCAGATTCGCCAAGAAGAATGTCAAGGAGTACTTCTGGACATTCGTGGAGGAGAGGGGATTTGATGTGGACAGAGTGAAGGGCAAGTACGTTCCCATGTCCGGACCGGTGAAACGATCTGTGGTGGGAAATACCTTGGTGGTAGGTGATGCGGCCGGGCACGTGATGGCGGTGAACGGGGGAGGTATTCCCATAGCCATGATTTGCGGGAGGATAGCCGGCAAGTCCGCCGCCAAGAATGCCCTGAAGGGGACACCACTTGAACTCTATGATTCGATCTGGAAGAGACAGGTGGAGAAACCCTTAAGAAACGCGGTCAGGTCCAAGCGATTGGTCGACACGTGCTGGGGTAACCCTTTCAGACTGGAGCTGGCAATGTCTTTTCTGGGGAAGCGAAGAATGGGGAACTTGATCCGCTGCAAGTCTATCTTCCCCTGAGATCGACTGGATATTGAAACAGAAAATCAAATCAGGTTATCGAAGGATTGTCACCATGGAATCGACGTCCAGGGGATCAGAGCTTCTTGAACGGAGGATCGGGTATCCATTCAAAGAGCACTGGCTCCTGGAAAGAGCTTTAACCACAGTCTCGAAGGGCTACGAGATGCGAAAAGATGGGGAGCAATTGCCTTATGACGAGAAACAGGAGGCTCTCGCAACGCTTGGTGATGGAGTTCTCAGACTGCTGACGGTGGAATGGCTCATCCTGGAAAAACACATGAATAAGAAGGGGGCCATTTCCAAGGTGACCGGGGAGTTGGTGAGCCAGACGCATCTGGGACTCCTGGCAGAGAAGCTAGCACTTGAGGAGTTCGTCCTTTGGGGGGAAGGGGAGTTCAGAAGAGAGGAGTGGCACCGCTCTACCAAGATGCTAACAGAGTGTTTTGAGGCCCTGGTTGGAGCAGTTTTCCTTGATGGGGGCTAGGTAGTTGCCGGGAGATGCTACTCAATGTGGGCTTCTTGAATATGATTGACCCATAAGGTTACTTCTTGGACCTGAATGACCTGAGGGACGCCCCACAGACCGGGCACTCTGGATGGAGATCCTTCCATATTCGTCCACAGCCTGTGCACTTGTATCGCCACCTCAATTTCTTGCTGATTCCCTTCTTGCCTACGGGCATGAATCCTATCCCCATGTGGGAAGCAAGATTCTGAATGGAGTAGTCATCAGACATCAGGGTTGCCTCAAGCTCGTAGGCCAGTGCTACAAGTTCTAGGTCTACCGGGGAGAGCCTTGCA
>DATKXF010000047.1:0-25553 GCA_035529155.1 Methanomassiliicoccales archaeon
TATCGCCGACCTGCTCGAGGAGGCACTGATTTGAAGTGGAGATTAATGGATTTTGAAAGAAGGACGGCCTCCGTGAACATGGCCATCGACGAGGCCGTCTCGATCGCGGTGGGCAGGGGAGAATCGCCTCCCACCATCAGGTTCTACGGCTGGGAACCGAGCGCGGTCTCCATAGGATGTTTCCAGAGCGTACAGGAAGAGGTCGACGTTGAGGTCTGCAGGGAGATCGGTTTGGACATCGTGAGGCGAAGGACAGGTGCTGGTGCCGTCTACCATGATAGGAACGGAGAGATCACGTACAGTGTGATTTGCCCTCTAGACATGGTGGAGAACGATATCTCCGCTTCCTACTGCACGATCTGCGGTTGGATCATCGATGCACTGGACCTTCTCGGCCTCCAGGGCCAGTTTCACCCAATCAACGACGTTCTGGTGAGGGGAAGGAAGATATCGGGCAGTGCCCAAACACGAAGGGGTGGGGTGCTCCTCATGCACGGAACATTGCTGTACGATCTTGATCCCGGAACCATGTTCTCGGTCCTCAAGGTGGGCAAGGAGAAACTTTCCGACAAGGATATCATGGAATTCGATGAACGCGTCACATGCATTCTGAACGAGATCGAAGTTCCATGGCATCTGGTGCTGAGGGCATTGAGGGTAGCCTTCACCTGCGAAAAGGACTGGGAGATGGGGACCCTTTCCAAGAATGAGATGGTGCAAGTCCATAAGCTCGCTGTCGAGAGGTACGGCAGTGATGAATGGACCTATTCCCGTTAGAGGGATCAGAACCCTAATGGAGACGATCTCCAGGCTGGATATATCATGAACTTCTTCTGCTTCTATGCTGACATCAATATTATCTCGGGATCCTCCAGATACTTCACAAGAGTGTTGAGGAACCTCTGCCCCTCAGCCCCATCGAGTACCCGATGATCAAAGGTGAGAGAGAGGTGAATGACCTTTCGTATCTTCACCTCGCCATCGATGACAACGGGCGTATCTCTTATAGCACCAGTACCGAGGATCGCGACCTCGGGGTAGTTGATGATCGGTGTTGCGTAGAGACCGCCGAACACCCCGTAATTGGTTATAGTGAAGGTGCCCCCCTTCAGATCAGCTATGTCGATGGTCCGGTTGTTAGCCGCCTCAGCTAGCCTCTGGATCTCCTCTGCCAGCTCGAAGATGCTCTTCTGATCCGCCCCCTTTACCACGGGCACGATGAGCCCGTCCTCGGCGGCCACCGCTATCCCGATGTTGTAGTACTTCTTCAGGATGATCTCCTGGTTCTCGTCATCCATCGTGGAGTTAAGGTAGGGATGCTCTTTCAGTGCCTCCACCAGCGCCTTGACGATGAACGGCATGTAGGTGAGTTTGATCCCTCGGGTCTCCATGACCGTCTTCTTCTCCCTCTCCCTCAGCTCCACGAGTTCCGTGACGTCCGCGATCTCGGTGGCAGTCACAGGGGCAGTCTTCTGAAGGGATTCGATCATCCTCCTAGCAGTGGTTCTCCTCACCCCCCTGACCGGAACCCGGTCCACCCAGCCGTAGATATCGAATTTGGGGACCTTCTTGGGCTTCTTCTCTTCCTTTGGTTTTTCCTCGACCGCGCCCCTGATGTCCTTCTCCAGCACCCTACCTTCCTTTCCCGTGCCCTTTACCTTGGAGATGTCCACTCCAAGGTCCTTTGCGAGTTTGCGTACCTTGGGCATGGCCAGGACACCTACTGGCTTCTCTTCAAGGATCTCCTCCGGGGCTTCTGGCAGCTCTCCAACCACCGAGACTGACTCTCTCTTCTCTTCCGGTTCCTTCTTGACCTTGGCCGGCGTAACCTCCCCAGGTTCCTCTCCTTCCTCTCCGATGACGGCGAGCGTCTCGCCCACGAGGACCATGTCACCCTCTGCAAAGTTGAGCTTGAGCACCTTTCCCCCACTGGGAGACGGTACCTCAACCACTGCCTTATCTGTTTCCACCTCAGCCAGGGACTGGTCTGCCTCGATAATATCTCCTTCTTTCACCAGCCACTTCTTGATCTCGCCCTCGGCTATGCCCTCACCTAGATCCGGGAACTTGAACTCCGTTGTCATTCCATCACCTCAAAATTCCATCACCTTGGCTATGCCTCTCATGATCCTGTCAGGATTGATGTAATAATAATCCTCTGACCTGGGCAGAGGCACCGTGATATCTGGGGCTGCTACCCTCTCCACCGGAGCCTCAAGGTGCAGAACGGCCTTTTCCATGATCCTGGCCGAGATCTCGGCTCCCACGCCGAAGCTCCTGGGCGCTTCCTGCACCACCACGGCCCTTCCCGTCTTCTTGACCGATTCCAGTACGGTTCCGGTGTCCATTGGCGAGATGGTGCGAAGATCGATGATCTCCGTGGAGATATCCTCCAGCTTCTTTGTCGCCGTCTCGATCAGAGGGAGCATGGCTCCCCATCCCACCACGGTGACATCATCACCTTCCTGCACCAACCTGGCCTTTCCGATTGGTATGGTCAATTCCTCCTCCGGAACCTCTTCCTTGATCAGGCGGTACGATCGCTTCGGTTCCAGGAAGACCACTGGATCCGGGTCCCTGATAGAGGATGTCAGCAGCCCTTTGGCCTGTTTTGGTGACGACGGGACGACCACCTTCAATCCCGGTATTTGGGCATAGAGGGCCTCCGTGCTCTCCGAGTGATGCTCCAGGGCCTTGACCCCTCCGCCATAAGGCATGCGGAGCACCATGGGGACAGACAGGCGTCCTCTGGTCCTGTTCCTCATCCTGGCCGCATGGGTTATCATCTGATTCAGAGAGAGGTAGGAGAATCCCATGAACTGCATCTCCGCAACGGGCCGAAGACCGTTCATCGCCATCCCGATGGCCGTGCCTACAATCCCTGATTCGGAGAGAGGCGTGTCGATGACACGGTCGGGACCGAACTTCTCGATCAGGCCTTCCGTCACCCGGAATACGCCTCCATCGACGCCGACATCCTCTCCCATCACCACCACGCTCTCATCCCTTTCCATCTCCTGCTGAAGCGCCAGGTTGATGGCCGACACCATGTTCATCTTCATTCGGATCCCTCCCTCTGTTGCAGGCGGTCCATCTGATCCTTCAGTTCCGGTGGCATCTCGGCGTAAGTGTACTTGAAGATGTCCTCTATGGAGGGCTTGTGATAAGCCTCTGCCTTGGCAACGCACCTCTCCACCTCATCCCGGACCTCGTTCAGGAGCTCCTTCTCCTTCTCGTCATCCCATAGCTTCTTCTTCTCGAGGTACTTCCTGAAGCGCAAGATGGGATCCCTTTTCTCCCACTCCATGACCTCCTTATCAGAGCGGTAGCGGCTGGCATCATCGGAGGTGGTGTGGTCCCCCCTCCTATATGTAAATGACTCGATGAGGGTGGGACCGTCACCATTCCTCGCTCGGTCAACGGCTTCCTTAGCAGCCGAGTATAAGGCCAACAGGTCATTGCCGTCGACCTGTATTCCCCTGAATCCGTATGCCAGTGCCTTCTGTGCGATCGTCTGGGAAGCGGTCTGCCGGACCCTCCTCATCGAAATTGCATACTGGTTGTTCTGGCAGACGAAGACGGTGGGGGTGTTCAGCACACCAGCCATGTTCAAACCCTCGTGAAAATCCCCCTCGGACGACCCGCCATCTCCGAAGTAGACAAGGGCCACCGAGCCTTCCTTTCTGATCTTTGAGGCGTAGGAGATGCCCACGGCGTGCAGTATTTGTGATCCAACCGGCACTGAGGTAGGGGTCACCCTCAAACCATCTGGAAAGTTGTTGCCCTCCTCGTTACCCATCCAGTATAGGAACTGCCGCCACAGGGGAACGCCCTTCCAGATGAGGGCTCCCATCTCCCGGAAGGCCCAGACCATCCAATCATTATCATCAAATGCCATAGCAGGTCCAAGCTGGCTCGCCTCTTGGCCAAGGTTAGGTGGATAGGCACCCAACCGACCCTGTCTCTGCAGCTTCACCGCCTTATCGTCCGCGACCCTGGTCAGCACCATGGTCCTGTATGCCTTCAGGAGCACGTCTTCTTCCAGCTGTGGTTCAAGCTTCTTGATTACTGTCCCGGTCTCCTTCAGGATCTGAAGCCTCTTACCCTTCAATGGGTCATAATCGTCAATCAGCAAGACAACACCTCATACCGAATCTAAGGCCTCCATGGCCTTGTACGAACTACGCACGAACGGACCTGCCGCCACGAAGCGAAATCCAATGTCCAGGGCGTTCTTTCGATAATCCTGGAATCGATCTGGGGGAATATACTCCGATATCTGCAACCTACCACCCTTGGGTTGTAGATACTGGCCTAGCGTAAGAAAGTCCACCCCGGCCTCGAGCAGGTCCTCCATGGTCTCCACCACTTCCTCCTCGCTCTCTCCGAGGCCGAGCATCAAGGAGCTCTTTACGAAGATGGTCTCGTCGATCTCACCCATCCTCCTCAGAACCTGCAGGGACTGCTCATACGATGCCCTTCGGTCGCGGACCCTGGCCTGGAGTCTTTTGACCGTCTCCAGGTTGTGGCCGAGCACGTCGGGATGTGATTCGACCACGGTCTGGATTGACGCCTCATCTCCATTGAAATCAGGGACAAGGAGCTCTATGGTGGTCTCCCTACTCTGCTTCCTTACGCTCCTCACCACCGAGGCAAACTGACCAGCTCCCCCGTCAGCAAGATCGTCCCTGGTGACTGAGGTGATGACCACGTGGCTCAGTCTCAACTCCTCGACGATCTCCGCTATCTTTTCAACCTCGTCGGAATCGATCTCCCCGTTGGGATTGCCATAAGGGACTGCGCAGAATCCACAGTTCCTGGTGCAGATGTCGCCGAGGATCATGAAGGTGGCATTGCCAGAGCTCCAGCACTCAGATGTGTTAGGGCACCTGGATGCCGTGCATACCGTTCTCAATCCCCTGGTGCTGATGAGGTCCCTTATCTCCCTGAACTTGGGATCGGTGGGCGCCCTCACTCTCAGCCATGGGGGCTTATCAAGACTCCTCGGCAAAGGTCTCCTCCCCTATTGGTGTAAGATATTGCAGCCTGTCCTTTTACATATTTTCGGAGATGAATTTATAAAGGGGAGAGAAGAAAAAAAGGGATAAGTGGAGTCGGAATCACTCCAGGCAGTTCAAGAAATCCTGATGGTTCATTACCTCCCCGATCAGGGGGAAGAACTTCTCCTCCACGTACTTCTGTTCCTCCCCAGAGAGGGCGGCGCAGCAGTCCTTCAGTAAGAATACCTTGAAGCCCTTGTCGTAGGCTGAACGAGCGGTGCCTTCTACGCAGACATTTGTTAGAAATCCACAGAAGGCGACGTTCTTGATGCAGTTCACTCTGAGCAGGAAGTCGATGTTGCTGGAGTTGAATCCATCCAGCGTACGCTTCCCATCGACCACGATGTCTAGGTTAGTTGGCTTCAGCTCGTCGATTATGGCGCCACCCCAAGTTCCCTTTCGGAACGACCGAGATTCGATAGCTCCGATATGGATGGGGCCAAGCACCCCCTCGCATCCAGCGTCGCAGTAGTCCTCCTCGAACAATATGGGCATGATAAGTGTCAGCACCTTACCTCTGGCCTTCTCGATACAGTCCTTCGCGTTCCCTATGGTGTTCTGAGCAGCGATCTGCTCTTTGACTCCCCCATAGAGTCCCCCTCCTTCCTTGCAGAAGTCGTTCTGGAACTCTATGAAAACAATTGCAGTCTCCTCCGCTTTCAAGAAATCCCTCTGTTTAAGAGATTCGAACTAGCCTCTAATAAAGATATTGAGGGTCGATCGTATCTTTCCCTAAATATCTTGAAGATAGTAGTTTCAAACGTCTACGAAAAAATGTACATTCCGTGCTTCCTGCAGGAATCCACCATGGCCTGCAGGTGCTCGATGGGTAAACCCCTATGGAGCGATCCTGAGAACATGAACACATATCTCCCTCCAGGTGCGCATGAATCCATGAAGTGCCTTACATCTTCCTCAATCCTTGAAGGTGGGCCAAGGAACAGCGTGGTGAATGCATCCACCCCTCCCAGTATGCAGGTCCGCGACCCCCATTTCCTCTTTGCCCCGGGCAAATCATTCCTCTCAGCGAACCGGAATCCTGATATTCCTGTCGATATCGCCTCGTCCACCAAAGGGGTGAAATCCCCTTGGAACACCCCGTGAGGATGAAAGATAGTCTTCAGTCCGACCTTCGAGGCCTCCTTGACGATTCTCTTCAGAGGTTCTATGGAGAAACGTCGGAAGACTTCTGCGCCGAAAAGGTCGGGATTGTCGGTTGCGGAGGCTAAAAAGACGAAGGGAGATGCCCATGATTATTCCAAAGGAGACTGCCAGGGTATAACCGGCAGCCCATCGAGCCAGGCTGGCGCCCACATGACTGTAGATGGTCACATCATATAGTCTCTGTCCACCCAAGAGGTCGACGAGTCGTGAAAGAGTCTCCGTCGGCGTCGGGAACAGCGTCAACCCCTTCCATAAATTGACAGCCTCGGCGATCAAATACCAGATCGCCAAAAGCAGGAGAATTCCGAGTGCGATGTTGAGGAATTGGTTTCGGATGCCATACTAAAGATCCTTCCTGTAATGGAATATGGCATCTCCAGCCTCTAGGGCATCCCGGGTGGCTTCCCTCCTATTGTTTGTTCTTCCCTCTTTCTCTTTAGACGTAAAGGGATTTAGGCGCATGTTAATCCCCAGCTTAAAGATTAAGCTTCAAACATTATTATTAGAGTTTGCTCTTAATTAATCTAAAATTGAATTAAATACATATCCTTTTCCATCAATCCCACATTATGCTGGAAATAACACCGTGAAACCCGCTCGTGAGTGGACCCAGGTTAATTATAAATAGCTCCTAACCTTACTTCGGGATGCTAGGCTTGACCGGGGCGTTCGGCGTGCCCTTCTACATCGAAATCGTCGATATGCGAGGGTGACAGCAGCGGACGTTGTAACCGGAGCGTTGAAGACCTGATCAACGACTATGAGACCCTGTCCTTCGGGGCCAGAGGCAGCATCGCGATGCAGCCGGAGGGCGGCATTCCTTGCTCTAATCATGGGGAACGGGCCAGGCCCTGACGGGAGCAGTCCAACCGTGGATTACTGACGCTCGAAGGGGTGCGGGGTTGAGAAGTCGATCGGATAATCTTCCTCGGACCGGCCGACAACCGCTGTGGCCTAGCACCTTATCCTCTTCCAATTCTGTAGGGATGGGATGATGAATTTCTTAGAACCTATGATTCATTCCGACCATTGCAGAGGGTTTGCAACCCGTTATGATATCACTGGAGAAATCGAAGAGCACTTCCTCCTTCCCATCGGAAATGAGCACGAGTTTGTCGGAACTATCGATGCTTCCCACTACCGAGGCCGTCACCTCAACCTTTGCGAACATGTCGATGACCTCCTCCGAGTTCTGAGACGGGCAGGTGACCACGAAACCGCAGCCCTGGTAGGCCATTACCCACTGGATGAAATCAGAATTCTCGGGTCGGGGTAAGCGATCTATGTCCACTGTTCCTCCCTTGGCACTGGTCTCAAGAAGCATGCCCAACGTCCCTATCGATCCAGGGTTGCTCATGTCCTTCCCCGAGTTGACCAGGCCCTTGCTGGAGATCTTGTTCATGACAATCACCTGTTCTCTCACCAGCTGGCTGTCTTTCATGGTTGTGGTATCCCAGGCATATGGAAGGGCCTCGGGATAGAAACCGTCCAGGTCCATGGCGAATATGATGTCGTCACCGACCTTGGCCGTATGACTGTAGATGACCTCTTTCTTCTTAGCCGTACCCAGTATGGCGACATCTATGGCATGGTACTCGCAGTCAGGATGGGTGTGTCCTCCCACTATAGGGACTCCAAATTTCTTGACCGCCACCTCCACCCCCCTCATCACCTGGGCACATATCTTGAAATCCTTCATGGAGATGATATCGACCATTGCGATCGGTATCCCGCCCATTGCTGCGATGTCATTGATATTGACCAGAACGGAATAGTAACCTGCGTAGTACGGACTGGCCTTCATAAGGGGTTCCATTATGCCATCTGCGGCTAGAAGTAGAACGGAATCACCATATTCCAGTACGGCGCAATCTTCACCACAGGAAGCAAGGACCTTGTTTTGGCCGATCGAGGGAATGAAGTGCATGACCTCCGAGATGCTCCTCTTCCGCGTTACCCCAGGATGATTCCTGATAGCCTTTGCAAGGTCCCTAAGGTCCATGGCCACGAGTATGGGCTTTAGAGATAAATAGATTCTTGACAATGAACGATTGGCTTCCGCCTAATTGACTCAATATATTTACTGAAGGGCAGAGGGACCTAAGTTCAAACGTCCAAGGAAATCAAATACCAAGTCTGGTCTGCTTGGTTTCCTTAACAAGGTGAGAGAGCCCGTAATCCTCGTTGATTATAGATTCCAAGATCTCCAGGTAAACTTCAGGAAAATCCCTCTGAGGTATGAATGCCCTGTTACTGTTTGCAATCTTGAACCCAGTGGATGTCAGGAATTTCTTGGCTTCTTGTCTCTCTTCTATGGTAGCAATTTTACCATTTGGCTCATCTCTTATCCCTGTTCTCTTGAACTCCTCCTCAAAAATTACCCTGCCGAAGAGTTTGCTAAGACAGAACAATGAAATCTCATTGGCCTCTTCAGAGGATGTACTTCTCTCCAAGGCTCTTTCTCCCACGATCTCATAAATATCCTTCTTCCTAACCTTTGCTGGCAGATAGATCTTAGCGGGGGGGACCTCTCTCTCCTTCAATATCTTCATATCCGCAAGGGCACGAAGATATCCAGTGAGTATGAGGCGATGGAACTTATATCCTCTTTTCTCCAATTCTTTGGACAAAGCGCTGATCGATTTTCCATCTTTCTTTAGTAGTTCAAAGATTATTAAGTTGAGTTCCTTTTCTGGATGGAACGCTTGATCACCAATATGGTAACAATATTGGTAACTAATAAGCCTTTCTCGAGGTAATAACGGGGTTTATTTGTTACCTTATTAGTATTCTAACTGGATTCAAAAATAGCTTTATTTAAAGAGGGAAATAGCAAAATTTACTCTACGGCGGGGATGCGCTTGGATCCCGTTTTGGGAAGTGGACAGAATGAAAGCAGCAGAGCATATGCACGATCATAAAGAACTTCATTCCGATGATAAGGAATCTACGGAATTGTCCCTATTCGTAAGGACATCAGATGAAGAGATAAAGAAGTGGGACAAATCGAGGATATACGACGCTTTGGTAAGGGAGACAGACATTAGTCTGGACGCTGCCCGAATCGTTGCGACCGAGGTCGAGAAACTGATCGCGGAACTCGAGCTTGACATCGTTACAGCGCCCTTGATTAGGGAGCTGACAAACGCCAAGCTCGTGGAGTATGGTTTGGCAAGGATCAGAAAGCAGCACACTCGACTTGGTGTTCCACTGTATGATGCCCGTCACATCATCATGTCCCCAAACAAGGAGAATGCCAATGTTCCACATGGGCCAGAGGCTACTAATCTTACACTCTCTGAGAGGATAAAAAAGGAATTTGCTCTGATTGAAGTATTCAGCCAGGAGATGGCGGATGCGCACATGAAGGGCGACATACATCTGCATGACCTGGGTATGGTGGATCGTCCTTACTGCAGCGGTCAATCGATAGAGTATGTGAAGAAGTTCGGACTCAATCTACCCAACGCTATCTCCATTGCGAAACCGGCAAAGCATCCCGAGGTGCTTATCGAACAGATAATAAAGTTCTCGGCAGCACTGCAAGGACACTTCGCGGGGGCTATAGGATGGGATGCGTTCAACATCTTTCTTGCACCATACCTGGAAGGTATCGAGTATTCCAGGATGAAGCAGCTTGCCCAGATCCTCGTTTTCGAATTTGCCCAGCAAGCAGTCGCCAGGGGAGGCCAATCGATATTCAGTGATCTGAACCTCTACTGGGAGATACCAGACCATTTCGTGGGTGTACCCGCCATAGGTCCAAAGGGAGAATTTACAGGGCAGAACTATGAGGATTATCTCGATGAGAGTCAGAGTTTCATCGATGCCCTGTTCGATGTATACATGGAAGGGGATGCTCTGGGGAGGCCATTCTTCTTCCCCAAGCCCAATGTCCATATGACGGAGAAGTTTTTCCGTACAGAAGGCAGCGATCAGTTCTTGGAGAAGATATCCCAGGTTGCAGCGGAGAAGGGAAATACATACTTCGTTTTTGATCGTGGCGATACTGCGAAGATTAGCGAGTGTTGCAGATTGACTTTCAAACTTGACAAGAGCGACCTCGAAGATGCCAAGACTCCCTGGAAGATGCGGTATTCCGCGATGCAGAATGTCACCCTGAATCTTCCCAGGATGGCATTCGAGGCGCATCAGGACGATACCAGGCTCAATGAGCTTATCAGGGAACGGATGGAGATGGTGGCAAAGGCGCATGTCCAGAAGAAGGAGTTCATAACTCAGCTCCTGGGTATGGGGAAAATGGGCCCCCTATCACTGCTGACCATGAATCTCGATGGTGAACCATATTATCGACTGGACAAAGCCTCTTTCTTGGTAGGAATGGTCGGACTCAACGAGCTAGTCCAGTATCATACTGGAGAGGAGCTGCACGAGTCCAAGGATGCACTAAAGTTCGGTCTGAGGGTAATAGCCTCGATGAAGAAGGAGGCCGAGAGCATTGGCGAGAAGTACGGTATACGAATGCCGTTGGAGCAGACCCCCGCCGAGAGTACGGCATACCGCTTTGCCAAATTGGATATGAAGTACTTCCCACTGCAAGCCCCCACCGTCATAAGGGGGAACAGGACCACGGGGGAGATCTACTACACCAATTCCACCTACCTGAATGTTGGGGCTAAAATTGGTGCAATTGAGAGGGTCAAGATGGAAGGGCTGTACCACCCGCTGATAGAGGCAGGCGCGCTGACACATGTCTGGCTCGGTGAGTCGAAACCATCGGCAGAGAGTATCGCTGCCTTTGTCAAGAAGACATTCCACAACACCCAGAATGCTCAGATCGCGTTCAGCCCTGAATTTACTTCCTGCCTTGACTGCGGGCAGACTATGAGGGGCCTACATGAGACGTGCCCCAAATGCCAATCACCCAACGTGGAAGGCATCACCCGTGTGACTGGATTCTTCTCAAAGATCAGTAGCTGGAACAAAGGAAAATTAGGAGAACTTAAGGAAAGACATCGATCAGTCCTCAACTAAACCCCTTCTCCTTCTTCTTTTTTAATAGAGCAAGGATCCTATCCTCACTATTCGATCAAACGAAGTTGATATACGATCTATCTTGATGGTACTTACAAGGACGGTGTGAACGCCTGACCAAGGTAAGAATCGGTGAACATCGATACATCAATGTAAGCCGCAGAAGTCTGTGCGATAGCTGCGAGATCACTCTCTGTGACCAGAATCGCAGCATACGGGTCATGGACTGCGAGAATTTCCGCCCGATATACTTTGCCTTCAAGAGATGTTCCAGGTGTGAGGCCGTATTCGACGTTTTCTCTAACATCAGCTCACTAGATCCAGTACTCTGCCCGACCTGCAACAAGGACAATAATCCATAATGAAAATGAATTAGGGTTAAAATACCCGCGGCCCTATCAATTGCCATATGATCAAGAACAGCACGACCATCGCCAGTCCCAGGGTGATGCTCCCAACGTATCTCTCTATTTCCTCTTGAGATGCGTTCCTCTTCAATCTCCTTACGATAGAATCGATTCCATCACGGAAAAGATAGCCACCATCCAGGGGTACTGCGGGAAGGACGTTCGTCATTCCCACCATGAGGTTGATCCAGAATATCCAGTAGAACGAGTTCGCAAGTATCCAGAAGAGATCAACCGGAAGAGCTCCAAGGACTCCGGTCACATCGAATAATTCTGTGATAGGCGATTGAACGGGAGCCAATCCTCTAAATGGAAGGGCAATGTAGATGATGAATCCACTGAACAGATCTCCAGCAGAGGTTGCCCCCTCAAAGGGATTGCGAAGCACCGTGAGTAGTACTTCGGGAGAGGTGGTACCTACACCTAGAAAAGCGCTGTTCACGCCTAAGAATCCCTTATCCAGTTCATCGCCCGGGTCTACTCCAATACTCCTCAGATACTCATTTTTGCTAGTCAGGGTCACCTGATGAATACTGGTCACAGGAAGATAGCTCTGGGTCGTATCATTCCAGGACATCACAGTGACATTGACGGTCTGCTGGGGGTGGGTTCTTGACATAGCCTCTGTAAAATCATCCGGATTGTACAGCACTGTGTCGTTGATCGACTGCAATATCATCCCTGTTTTAATTCCCGCATCCGAGGCGGGAAGACCCTTTGATGAAGAGGTGATCGCCACACCTGAATAGAACTGATTATTAAACCCCTGACTCTTGAAGAAATACTTGACCGAAACCAGATTGCCCGGATACGGGGCATCGATGTCGTTCAGATCATCTGGATCGACCACAACGATCCCACCGATCTCCACGATCTGAGAACCGAACTCCAGGCCACCATGTAATGCTGGACTGTCACCAGCAACCGTTACCACCACTGGGCCGTCCCTGACGGGTACAACCGAAGAGAGAAAAACCGTTGAGAACAGAAGGGCGCAGAACACCGCAACAATGATGTTCATAGAAGCCCCCACTGCGAAGACATTCATCCTCTTGCGCTTAGTGGTCTTCGAGAGCTCGTCTTCGTCAGGTTCTACGAAAGCCCCCATGGGGAATATGAAGAATATCAATCCCAGCGTCTTCAGCTTCAGGCCCCCTACCCTGGTCAGAATGCCGTGGGCGAACTCATGAAACACGATGGCAACAACCAGGCCCAGTATGCCGTACCAGATGGGTATCAGGGGATTGATTCCTGGAATCCCCAGGATCATCTCTGGTGTGGGGGCGCTCTCGGCTGGAATACTGCTTACAAGGGTGGCCTCCCATATGAGCAGGCTCATGATGAAGATCATGACGAGAAGGCAGAGAACCTTCGAGAAAATCGCGAATGCAAGCCAGAATCGGCGCGGTTTGGCGAGCTTATCGATGAAATTCTTTCCTTTTTCGGTTTTCCACATTAGGAATGGACCCCAGTTGGACAGCCCTATCTTCTCCAAGGTCCCCTTCTTCTTCAGACCGTAGACCAACGCGGTCCATCCAAGGATGACGATGAGTGCGATCAGGTAGGGGGTCAGGTCCATCGAATTCCTCGCGACTCGCTTAACGGGAAGGCACTATTAAAAGGGTTGCCAGATAATCGACTTGGTAGTAAATCAGTTCCTGTCCCAAGCTTCTTCCGATATCTCATCGTAGACAGCAGAGAAATCGTCCTTCTTCTCCTCTGGCTTCTCCTCTATTCGGGCCATGCGGAGGATTTGTTCCCTCTTTAGTATCCAATAGTGGATCCTCCACAGCTTTCCTTTCTTGAGGTGAACCTCTTCCTGAGTTGTGGTGAGGAAACCTTCCTCTTCTAGCATGTAGAAAACATCTCGGTCCTCGGAGGTAAGTCGATTGTCGATCACTTCATCCGTGTACCCGAAGAACGACAGAAGATATTCGGCTAATTTCTCGATATCCTCTTCTGCCATCCCCTTCTTTCCTAGCGTGTTCTTCAACGCTAGAACTACATCCTCCATGCTTACGACCGTTACCCTCTCTCCCGCCACCGGAATGACATTTCCAGTAGATTAACATGTTGGATGAATACCGGTCTATGAAGTGATATCACTCTTGCTCTTTGATTCCACAAAACGCTTCAATATTGGGACGCCTGCTTCTACGCACCATAGAATGGAAAGTGCGACGACTCCCGTGAGGAAAGTGAAGTCTAATATTCCCCCCGCTCCCATTACCAGGCCAGTACCTCCCGATTCAAGCATTTCCGACAGATGAAGGAGATCACCACCAATGAGCATGCCGAGGCAGCCGGAGGCGAAGGCTATCGCCCCTCCCCTGATTATCACTGTCTCAGGTTCCTTGTTTCTTGTGAAGAAGAAACCGCAAGCAGCTGCCACACCCGCGGGGATCAACCACAACGGGAAGAAGATGTAGGCCCCTCCATCCACGACCTGGGTCAATGGAAATCCGACAATCGCCACCAGCCCGATCGATATCAGGGCGGCCGCATGATCCAGCCGGCGTGTTACCAGAAGGAAGATGACTATACCGGTCGGTATGAGCACCCCAGTCACATTGAGGTTGATCGATATGGGCTCTTCCATGATGCCCAGGTTGAGGAAGGAGAGCACGATCATTGCAATGACAGCAAGTATGGCATAGAAGATAATCTCGTCCCAGTCATCCCTTTCGGTGTAATCAACAAGGGATAGCTGGAAAACACCCATGACTGCCACCAACATGATGAGTGCGATTATGACGGCAGTAATTAATATGACCAGTGTTACACTAGCCGCCATTAAAAAGAGCTAAGAGATGCCCAGCTATATTAACCTTTTATTTCCAAATAGAAAATCGAGGCCACCCCAGAGGTGGTGGAAGAGGTAGATCTCCAACATCACCAAGATCAACACCACAATTATTGGGACAAAGTAGGCCCATGATCCGGAAAGATATCGTGATATCTCGAGGGCCAGGAAAATATCTATGATCACGCAGAGGAGGACATACCACCACTTGGCGTAAGACTCCTTGAACCAATCACCCCAACTCTCATCCCTGTATTTCTTGGGGATCTCCTCCTCAGAAGGTTCCGTTGCGGAGACTCTTTCGACCTTTATCTGTCTCTTCCTGGCCATGCCCAGCTCACTTGACCATGTGGCAAGCCACATAGTGGTCCTTGGCGATCTCCCGCAGCATGGGTTCTTCTCTCTCGCAAACCGCTTCTCTAAACTTGCATCTCGTGTGGAATCTGCAACCAGAGGGTGGATTGGCAGGGCTTGGTACATCCCCGCTGAGCACAATGCGTTCTTTGGTGTAAGTCGGGTCTGGAACGGGTAGGACAGAGAGCAGTGCCTTGGTGTAGGGATGCCTGGGATTTTCGAAGATGCCATCCTTCGGGGCTGATTCCACCACCTTTCCCAGATACATGACGTTTATGCGGTCGCACATGTACCTGATGGTGCTCAAATCATGTGAGATAAAGAGGTATGTGAGATCGAACTCGTTCTGAAGGTCGTTGAGGAGGTTCAACATCTGTGCTTGCACCGAAACGTCCAGAGCGGAGGTCGGTTCGTCCAGGACTATGAATTCTGGATTGAGCGCCAATGCCCTTGCCACCCCGATCCTCTGTCTTTGACCTCCCGAGAACTCGTGTGGATAGCGATACAGGTGTTCGGGATTGAGTCCTACTCTCTCAAGCATCGATGTCACCCTATTTCGAAGCTCCTCCCCCCTGGAGATGCCGTGGACCAGCAGGGGTTCTCCGATAACATCCTTTATCAGCATTCTCGGATTGAGGGATGAGAACGGGTCCTGGAAAACGATCTGCATCTCTTTGCGCAGCATCCTGAGATCTTCAGAAGCCTTCATGTCCAGTGCATATTTCTCCTGGATCTCAAGTAGTTCGTTCTCCTCGCTGGATTTACCGTTGAGTTCTCGGCCATTGAGCTCCTTTTCAAGCTCCATGAGCCTCTCGCGATCCGCTTCTGGCATCTTCCAGTAAACGTGACCACTCGTGGGTGATGTGAGCTGGAGCATGGTCCTGCCGGCTGTTGTCTTTCCACAACCGCTCTCACCGACAAGGCCAAGGGTCTCTCCCTTACGAATGAAGAATGACACACCATCAACAGCTTTGACGCTGCCGATGGACTTCTTGAACAGTCCACCTCTGATCGGGAAGTATTTCTTCATGTCCCTCGCTTCGATGAGAATATCGTCCATCAGCTTCCCTCCGTGTACAGGTAGCAGGATACGAAGTGATTTGGCTTGACCTCGATCAGCGGTGGCTTAACCTTCCTGCATATTCCCATGGCGAAGGGGCAGCGGGGGTTGAACCTGCAGCCCGGGGGCGGGTGAACGAGATTTGGCACATTACCCTCGATGATCTCCAGCCTGCTCAATTCCGCAGTCAATTTTGGTATCGAGTTCATAAGTCCCTGGGTGTAGGGATGCAAAGGTTCTTTGAATATCTCTACCACAGACCCGATCTCCGCCATGCTGCCCGCGTACATCACTCCCACGCGGTGGCATGTCTCTGCCACTACTCCGAGGTTGTGGGTGATAAGGAGAATGGAGGTTCCCATGTCCTCCTGGAGCTCCTTCATCAATTTGAGAATCTGAGCCTGGATGGTAACGTCCAAAGCGGTTGTAGGCTCGTCGGCTATGAGCATTCGCGGCTTGCAGGCCAAGGCCATGGCTATTGTGACCCTCTGCTGCATCCCGCCGCTCAGCTCGTGTGGATACGACGTCAGAATATTGGAAGGGTCTGGGATCCTGACAAGCTCCAGCATGGTCTTTGCGCGATCTATGGCCTCATGCTTGATCATCTTCTCGAACCTGTTCGCTATAGGAATCCTCGATTTGATCCTTAACCAGATGTCATCTGGATCCTTACCCAGCTTGACGCAGTCCTTGCGATATGATCGCAGCATGAAGGTCTTGAGAGATTTGAACGATTCTGAGTAGAAAAGAGATCCACAACTCGAACAAGATTCGTCATCAGCGTTCACCATGTTCTTGCAGTGGGAACACTGCATGTCGCCTGAATCATTGCGGACCTTACTAGCCTGGGGGGTCTTCAGTTCTTTGATCCTCCGATCGATCAGACCCACGGCCGAGGTGGCGACCTCCTTCCTCTCGTGGAGAAGGATGGTCTCAGAGATCTGATCTCCTGCCGTGAAGGTGGGATTCAGGGATGACATCGGTTCCTGGAATATCATGGAGATGTACTTTCCTCGAATCTTCCTGATATGCTTCTCACTCGCCTTGAGGAGATCATAAGGAGTCCTCAGTTTCTGAAGCTCATTGATAACATCTACATAATCCCGCGAGCTGGAATCCATGGAACTGTACATCTGGCGTTTCTTGTCTTTTGATATCTTCCTTCCGTTACCGTAAAAGTAGTTCTGGATCGTCTCGACATCCGCCTCAGAGAGCTCCTTCCTTATTTCGGACAACTTACTTTCGAGCGAGTGCATCTCTGCACGCTTTTCGTCGGGCATAGCGAAATATATGGATCCCTTCTCTATCTTGCCAGGCGGTGAAGGAATCAACCTAAGGATGCAGTTGGCCGTTACACTTTTCCCGCATCCAGTCTCACCAACAAGGCCGAATGTCTCTCCTTTCCTGATCTTTAGATTTATGCCATCCAGCGCCTTTACTACGCCTTGGTAGGTGTAGAAATTGGTGTATAGGTCCCTGATTTCAATCAAGACATCTTCATCCACCGTCATCTCACCTCCTCAGCCTAGGATCGAGTATATCCCTTAGACCGTCGCCAAACAGGTTGAATCCCATTACGAATAAGAATATGAATATTCCTGGGAAGACCCACATCCACCATGGATTATACGCCACTCCCTGATAGTAATGGGTGGTCAGGAAGTACTGCTGACCATCAGATATGAGTTTTCCCCATTCGGCCGTTCCTGCTGGCACGCCGAATCCGATGAAACTGAGTCCTGCGGCCACAAGCACCACGACACCCAAATCCATGGTAGCCGCCACCAGCATTGGGGCGAGGGAATTGGGTACCACATGGTTAAAGAGAATCCTGCTCCTTTTGGATCCGACTGCCCTAGCTGCTTCCACATATGTGTTTTCCCTGATCGAAAGGACTTGACCTCTCACCAATCTTGCATACGGCGGCCACCACACCACGATCAAGGCGAGCATGATGTTCTCCAATGATCTACTAAGTACGGCCGCCACTGCCATGGCCAAGATCAAGCCAGGGATGGAAAGGAACACATCCGTGACTCTCATCAGTAGTTCGTCAACTACCCCACCGAAATAGCCGGCTATCGCTCCTAAGACTATGCCAATGATGGCTGCTATAATAACAACCAATAACGAAATATAAATTGATGTCTGAGTGCCCCATATTACGCCGTAGTAGATATCGATGCCAAGCTTTCCCGATCCGAAGATCATAGTCCAGTTCGTCGGCTCGCCTTCCACCATTACGATGGTCTCGGCTCCTGGTGGTTTTGGGCTTTGCCAATCCCTTGGAATGTATGTAGGGTCATCGGGATGAAATGGGGGCGCCAGCACTGGAGCCATAATAGCAATGACAAAGAAACCGATGACAATGATGAGGCCGACCACGGCCAGAGGGCTCTTTTTCATGAGAAATAAAGAGAATCTCCACTCTCTCAATCGAGGAGCCATGTTCTTCTTCAACAAATCCAATTGCTTCGAAATTGCACCACTCTGCCTCGAACCCTTTGTGACATCATCTGATTTAGTCTCCGCTTTGGTTTTCTTATCGTCGTGTTGATCCCCCAACGATATCACTCCAGTCTCACCCTCGGGTCAAGGTACGCATATAGTAAATCGACAATCAGATTCGCCAATACATAGACTATCGCTATTATTATGGTGAATCCTAATATGGAATTCCAATCATTCAGAAGAAGCGCAGAGACCGACCATCTCCCAAGTCCTGGCCAGTAAAAGATGGATTCGGTTAGAACAGCTCCTGCTAATAGGCCTCCGAATGCAAGTCCGATTATAGTGGTGGTAGGAATTAGTGCGTTCCTCCTTGCGTGTTTCTTGATAACTACTCTATCAGGAAGTCCTTTCGATCTGGCGGTCTTAATATAGTCCTGTCCTAACACCTCGAGCATGCTAGATCTCATCATGCGGGTGATGATTGCGATTGTGCCGAAGGCAAGGGTGATGGCAGGGAGGGCAAGATGCCAAACCACGTCCGCGAAAAGATCCAATTTACCGTTTAGGAGGCTATCTATCAGATAAAAGTTGGTGTACTCGGTGAATCCTTCTAAGATGTATTGGTTACTGATTCGTCCACCTGAGGGAAACCATTGAAGATGGAAGTAGAATATGAATTGAAGAATAATGGCTAAAACGAAAACGGGGAGTGACACCCCCGATAACGCCATGATGCGGGTTGCATGGTCGATGGGTTTATCGCGTCTCACGGCAGAAATAGTGCCCAAAGCAATTCCAGCCATGATGGCTATGACCATACTAACCATTGTTAACTCGAAAGTCGCAGGAAAGAATTCTGCTATACTTTTAGTAACTGGTTGATTTGCATTGACTTTGCTTATCCCCCAATTCCCCTGGACCATATTAACGAGCCAGTACCAATACTGTACGAAGACGGGGTCATTGAGATGCATACTCTCTTTGATGGCCTCTACCGCATCGGGGCTCATCTTTTCCGTGATGTATGCTGCGGCGGGATTACCAGTTACCCGAGTGAGAGTGAAAACGAGGATAGAGACGCCCAGAAGCACTGGGATGAGTAGTAACAACCTTCGTATGATGTATGTCCGCATCTTCAAGCCGTCACTCCCAGACCGGAAAAACACTATTATGCTATAAAAGGCTTTTTTCAAATTGCTTATACGTGTTTTGGGACTATAAATATGATGGCCATATAATCTGCAAATCGTCCAGTTTTCACTACGAAATCAGTTGTGGGAACAATATCATATCATCTATTTAATATAAAAAAATAAGGAAAAAGAAAAGAGGTTTTTGCTTACTTGCTCATTGCGTAGAAGTAGAACTGAGAGTACATCGGGTTGAAGTAGTATCCAACCACCCAAGCACGCTCGACATGGAAATTCGTTGCCTGAGCTGTCCAGACATAGTACGCGTTCTCGTATACAGCCTGAGAGATCTCAAGGTACATCTCTGCCCTGAGGGTCTCATTGAGCTCCATCGCAGCTTCCATGATCATCGCGTCAAGGGTTGCATTGCTGAGGCTCAGGAAGTACGGGTACGCACCGTTACTATGCAGGAACGGATTGACGTAGTCATCTGGGTCGGCGTAGTCAGGTCCCCATCCCAGGAAGAACACTGGAAGAGCAAACCCATAGAGTGAGTCGAGGTATGTAGGCCAGTCGAGTGCCTGCACTTCAACGTTGATCGTTCCGTTTATAGGTACCAGCTCAAGACCCTCCCTTAGCAGGAAGCAAGCGGCTTCTCTTTCATCGTTGCCTGCATTATAATACAGTCTGATAGTGAAACCATCTTCCCCATAGGTAGTCTTGTTCAGGAACTCAGCGGCCAATGAGTAGTCCGTAGTATAGTTAGGAATACTCGGGTCGTAGCCGAACATTCCCTGGGGTATCGGACCATTGGGCTGTATAGCCGTATTCATCCAGACGTTGGTCAGGTAGCTCTCGAAGTCGAATGAATGTATGAACGCGTTACGGATATTCATATCCGCAAAGAAGTCCATTGGTACATCTCCGACGTCCAAAGTTCCAGACATATTCCAGTTGAATCCAAGGAAGTCCATGTTGAATGTTGGTAGTCCCTCTACGATTCTGAGATCATCGTTATTGATCACGGATGGTCTTTGAACCCTTGGTACGTAGGCGAAGTCCGCGTCACCGGCAAGCAGCATCATGAGCCTGGTTCCAGTGTCCTGGACCTTCTTTATGATGACAAACTTAACGGGAGCAGGCGCCCTCCAGTAGTCGCCGAACCTCTCCATCAGAACGTATTGGTTGGCCTCCCATGCCTTGAGCATGTATGGTCCAGTACCTGCCTCGTTCCTGATCATCCACTCGTTCTGAGTGATGGGAATCACGCCACCATGATCCTCAACAGCCTCCGTGCAAACCACGGAACCGACGGTATATGACAATACCTTCAGGAATCCGGGATAGGGGTTGATCAAGTGGAATGTAACCTCGAATGCATTAGTGGAATTAACCTCTATTGAAGCATTTATGAGATTCGGGTCAAGCACTTTGTTAGGGCCAGGCCAATCAGGGTACATAACCTGAGCGAGCATCCACCCAGGACCTTCAGGGTCGTTCATTGTAAGGACTCTCTCGATGGAGTACTCCACGTCATAGCCGTCCATTGTGTAGGCTACCCCAGTCGCATTTGTGTAGTGGAACTTCACACCTTGCCGCAGGGTGAACGTGTAGTTGAGACCATCCGCTGATATACCGTTGCCCACGGTGGGGACAGCGGTAGCAAGCTGAGGCACAAGGTTCACAGTGCTCTCCCTGTCGTACCAGATCAGGTGCTCATAGACGTTCTCCAGTACCTCACCACTAGCGGTGTCGTAGGCAACTGAAGGATCGAGAGTCTTCGGTTCCCCGATGGTAACCTCCACGAATAATTCAGGGTTCTTGACAACGCCGCCACCAGTCACATCGGCCGGTAGTATGACGACAGTGTGGTAGTACCTCTGGACAGCATCGTGAATGCTGGTGACCCTCAGGTACGATGCATAGGCAACCCCATCACCGGTGTAGGTGTAAGAGGCAGTACCTGCCTCGGAATAGTTACCCGAGAAAGAATTACCATCACCCCAGGACCAGAACATCTCTTCAATGTTGTCTGAGTCTAGTACCCCTGCGTCGTATGCACCGGAAGAATTCCCATCGAAGTCGATCGCAGTGTTGTTCTCAATTACTTGGGCAGTAGCTGCCGCAATCGCGAATGGCACTGTATCATTGGTGACATCTCCGGTTGTCTCAGGGTTCAGAATCTCAACATAGAGGAGTGATTGCCAGTTTGCGTCTGACTCATCCTTGTCATCTGTAACGGTCAGAATGATGATGTACTTCCCTGGATAATCGTATTCATGTGTGACGATCGACGCAACGCTCATGTTTCCAGAAGTCGTTACACCATCACCAAAGTTCCAGGAGAAATCAACAATGTCACCATCGGGATCTTCACTTTCCGTTCCATCGTAAGTTATTGTATCGCCAGGCATGGCCAAGGTCTCACTTGCCGTCGCCACAGCAGTGGGTCCCTTGTTCTCAGCCTCACCTCCCATCAGAATCAGGGCTCCGGCTATCGCCGCCACAACAATAATAATGACGACTATGGCCGCGATGACTTTTGTCATCGAGCCTCCGCCGCCGCCCCGCTCTTCAGGAAGGGGTATTTCGCCTTCACCTTCCATTAGCTTTCCTCCTTTATCTCTATATATTATAGGATAAACTAGATTTTGTAACAGTTCGTTGCTATATATAGGTTGTGGATTTGTCTGGACACTGGACAATACGATTTACATTTTTTGGAAATTTTACCCTAATTCATTAATATTTTTGGACAAATTATCCAAAATGTCAAGACGGGTGAGATTTTTAGACCCCATCACAGGAAATATGCTATCAATTAAATCCTGTAGATGGTAATTAATTTCCAGACAGGGATTCTAGATAATCTCGAGTTCCACCTGGCTCGTTCCTTGGAGAATGATCCTCCTCGCCCATTCGAGCTTCCTAATCTTCTCCTCGAGGGTTCTCCCCTCTTTCTTCCGGGGATTGTCGAAATCGAATCCTATAAGGATTATTTTTCGAGAACCGAAGTGAAGCGCCAACATCGCCGCTCTATCTCCATCGGTGAATCCCCCGAAATTAAACAAGTTGCCGAATGGCCTGCACTGGACCGTGGGAGTGATCAATCCTGAAAAAAGGGGGAGGTATTCCCTGATCTTATCAATGTTGTCTCCATGAGCGTGGATAACAGCCACGCTTCCAAGGATATTTGATTCGACTTCGTCTCCGATATTTCCATCGAGATCGGTGACGATAATATCTGGAATCACTCCAATCGCCAGGAGCGATGTGGTTGCGCCATCAGCTGATATCACCGTCCCCCTCATTTCCGCCCTTTCTAAAGCTTCCTCCAGATCAGGTCCATGGCCAACTATCGTCGCCGTCTCGCCCAGCCTTCTGCCCAAACATTCTATTCCGCAAATGCTGTCCTTTGGGCAGATCGAATCTAGAAGTCTTGCCGCCTCAACATCCTTCCCTGGATCAAAACCCATGTTCTCCAGGATATCAAGGTAGATGGGCTCCCACTCTTCGAATTCCATTGAGCACACCTAGTCTGCGGACTTTGCTGTCTCAGAGACCTCGTTTCCTCCATCCTCTGTGCGCTTGGCCATGTTCCGGAGTGAGGTGTTGAGCAGCCCCCCGAAGACTCCCAACAGGAAGCCAGTCATCATTTCGAGTATGATGATGCCCTCATCATAGCTGCGATAGCCCAGGAAGAACTCCGATGCGTCAAGGGCACCCTGAAGGATGAAGGCGATGGCGAATACAGTCACCGAGAGTACAAGGTATGTCCAGTATACCTTTCCCTTTGAAAGGTAGTGGTTGAGGAACCTGCCGGTCTCGTAGCAGAAGATGGCGAATGCCCACATCCAGAGATTCGCCGAGACGAAAACAATTATCTGAAGGAATATGTCAGCATCTGGATCAGAGAGAGCAGCATCGACCCCGTAGGCAAGGCCAGCGATTATGAAGACTACTGCCAGAACTGCGAACGGAATCATCTGGCTTCCTGACCTTACTGCCCTCCCGACCCGTATAGCCCAGTTGCGAGTTCTATCACCGACCCTGTAGGCATAGAACATAAGGTATATGCCGAGGACCAACGCGATGGTGCCTCCGGCCATCTCTGATATTGTCCCTGGATCCCCGTTCATATAGAACTGATACAGCTTGGGTACCAACGAGAAGAATCCAAACAGCGCCAGGATGAGGCCGATAGGGGTGAGGATTCGCTTCCTCATCTTATCATCCTGCAGTGTTTTGAGGATGATATAGTAGGTACCTTCAACGCTCGGTGCCTGCTTCACAAACACTTTCCTTACGGAATCGACCTTTATTCTAGATGAGATGATTGGGTAGATGTACTCGTCCTCGGCGCCATCGCTTACAAGGATGACCCTCTCGGGCTTTACGACCTCCAAAACATTCTCCAGTTGCGTGGTCAGCGTCAGGTCGGACTCGTACCCGACCTTGATGTCCCCGCAGATGGTCGCCACCTCGACATCCATTCCTTTCTTGACCATCTCATCATACATGCCGATGGCTGCTAGAAGGGTGTTTGTGTCCGAGTCCTCGGCATCTTTCAGCCCCAGGGCTAGAGCCGCTTCGAGGTTGTCCTCCCTTCCAATGAATGGTCCGGAGAACCCTGCTTTCTCGCCGAAGTCGTTATCGCGATCCACGGACAGTACCAGGATCATCATCATGTTTCCAATCCCGATTCTATCTATTTTAACCTTTTTATCTAATTTTTCGGATAAGCACCTAAAATACCGGACTTTCACTGGTTCCTTTCCCATCATTCCATTGTCCAGGGAATTCAAATGGATTATCAATCCCTCCAAGTTCGGAAAAAAAGGTTAAATGCCTTGACGGAGATGATGCAGGGACGCCAATGGAAGGAAGGTCGAGCTTCAAAGAGTGCCCTCGATGCGGGCTGAGGAACCGGATGTCTGCCACCAAGTGCGATTTCTGCGGTTACGAGTTCAAGGGCTCAAGCGAGGAGTGGTCCGATTACGTGGACATCCTAGAGAAGCTCAGCAAAGGGGACGAGGTCCGCCCGGTCGACGAGGATCTTTCCAAGAAAATCGAATCCACACTGGTCAAGAAGAGAGATATCGACGAGGTCATGGTAAAGAGCTCCGTTGCGGCTGCTGGTGTGGCTGTCGTGGGCGATAAGAAATCGGCCGAGGAAGATCAGATTATCACCGAGGCGGATCAACCCAAGGAGGTCGTCGATTTCGTCGATTCCATGATCGATGAGGATGCTTCAGAGCCGATCTCCGGAGGTGAGGTCGAATCTGTTGTGGAAATTGAATCCTCCGAAGAGGCTAGCTTGGAGTATTTTGAGGAACCGATTTCCGACGAACAGGAAGCAGGGCTAGAGGCCAAAGTATCAGAGGTCGATAGGACACCCGATTGGGCAGAAACGGCAGCCGCTGCAGCACTTGCCGCAGAAATGGCCGAACCAAAGGAACTGGGACCTGAGATTCAAGAATACCCGACCAAAGATGTTCCTGGATTCGAAGAAGAATTGGTGACCGACGAGGTTCACGGGGTCGATGTCGAGCAAGAGGCCGCGGAAATCCCTGCGTTCCACGAAGAGATCTCCGTCGAAGAAGAAACCATAGGGGGCTTGATTCCGGTTGGAATAGAGGAGCCGGTTCCAGCGGAGGTTAGGGAAATATCCCCAGAACCTGCAGAGGCCGCAATGCCAGAATCACTTACTATGGAAGAGGGAATAGTTGAGGAGAGAACGGCTGAAGGGACAGATGTCACTTCTTCCCCCACACCAGCTCTCCCATTCGCGGCATCCTTGGGAGTAGGAGCCGTCGTTTACCTGGTCGCAATTGGAGGATTCCTCTTCCTATCTCTGGATGCGGCTCTAGTTTGGGCATTGGTCATTCTCGGGTCAATGATGATGTTGTTCGGCTTCCGGCGATTCTACGATGTGTTCCTTCCGGTGTCAAAGGCAAGAAAACGCAACACGGGGCAGTAACACTTCGCCCCCTGTCTGCATCTCAATTTGGACATGGTTTGAAACATCATTTGAATATTGATCTTGATGAATCAGGGAATGGGGTGATGAGATGAAAATCGTCTGGCATGGTCATGCCTGCTTTGAAATTAATGGTTCATCCACTTTGG
>DATKXF010000048.1:0-4718 GCA_035529155.1 Methanomassiliicoccales archaeon
GGAAGGGACATCAACTACCTTGGATACCATATGTTCCAGACTTATTTTGGATCCTTCGAGCAGGAGTTCTCCAACGGGGAGATTCTTTTCCTTGGTCTATACTCCCCCCAGTACGATTCCCTTTCGGGGTCGATCGGGACATTCGAGCGAAGGAACCTGGAGGGGAGGTTGAAGGAGGCCAAGGAGAGGACCAAGGTCGTGTTTTTGCACCACAATGTGCTGCCGGTACCTCACAGCAGAGAGAAGGGATTGCTGGAGGACAGCGGAGATGTGCTCAAGACACTGGTCGATTCAGGGGTCGATCTCGTTCTTACGGGTACATCCTCGCATGCCAACGCCGCCATGGTCAACGACACCATAGTGGTAAACGCTAACTCAATGAGCAGCCCCTATCAGAGGAGTCTGTTCGGGAACTCGTTCAATCTCATCGATATATACGAAGGCGCGATAGCGATATCAGAGGTCAACAGCCTATGGGGCAACAGGAGGCTGCTGGGCATATGGGATAGGAGAAAGGCACTAGCCCCGTTCGACAAATCATTCTAGGGTGATTCGTCATCGTAATCTCATCGGTGAGGAATCTGAGCCTATGGGAACGATGGCGCGATGCACAGCCTGTTCCGTCACAACGGCGGTCATATTCCCGAGGCTTCGGAACTCATCGCAGTCGCCAACGGCGTCCGGGCGGGCCGGGAACCGTAGGTTTTTGTGGGTTGAACTATCATTCTCTTAGCGAGAGGAATGAAGCGCGCATCTGACCACAATAGATCAGAGGATTCGAAATTCACAAGATTCGGGGGAAGTCTACTCGCACCGTTCACTGCATTGATTTTGATTTCAATTCTCACGGTAGGTCTGACCGGATGCATGGACGGCGCCAACCAGTCCCCGAACTGTTACATTTTAGTGTCACCCAGCTTTGGCAATGCACCTATTAATGTGACATTCACAATGAGCGCCGATGACGTGGATGGATACGTCGCTAGTTGGTCGCTGGACGTCGATGGTGACGGAGACCCCGACTACTCTGGAGACGGAGGACCACCGCAGACGCTCAAGCATACCTATCAGTCCTCCATCGCCGCAACGGCCGAGCTTAAGGTGGAGGACGATCGGGGAGCATCGGCAAATGCTGGTGTTTCTGTATACATACTTTGATCGGAAGCAGTTGAGATGCATCAGTGAAGGACCGTTTTCGACATTCACCGTGGTCGATGGGCCCCGGGACCTCCACAACAGATTTGTAATTGACAATGGAATGGGAATATCAGATCATCGTCAGAATTCAGGGGTGACTTGACAGATGGGAACTCCCTCCGAAATCGAAGATAGGCTCCAGATAAAAGTGGCTCGCGCAGTAAGTGACCAGAGCCGCTTGGATGGCATGAGATCTGCCTTCAGGAACGATGTTTTGAACCAGGAACGAATCGCTCCAATGATCGAGGGATTGGAGGAACGCAGGGAGATGGCTAGAAGAGCCAGGGAGCTGTGCATGAACGATCCCTCCTATGTTAAAAGGGCCATAGAGCGACTCGAGGATAACGGTATAAGGGTAATCGTGGCCAGGGACGCCCAGGAAGCAAGGGAGCTGGTCCTCGAGGAGCTGGAAGAGGAGACCCTCCTAGTGAAGTCAAAGTCGAATGTGACCAAAGAGATCGGCCTCACACCCTACCTCGAGAGCATGGGGATCGAGGTAATCGAGACCGATGCCGGTGACAGGATAGTCCAGCTCTCGGGACAGAAGCCGGTTCACCCCACCGGTCCCGCGGCCAATTTCACTCGGTACGAGGTCGCGACCATCCTCGAGGAGCACCTGGGCAGGAAAGTGGATCCAAACCCGGAATCCCTCACAGTGGCCATAAGGGAGGAGATAGCCGATTACATATCCAAGGCAAAGGTCGGCCTTACAGGGGCGAACTTCATCGCCGCGGAGGAAGGGGCGATGGTCATCGTTCACAACGAAGGCAACATCTCCCTTTGCGCCCGAAGGCCAACCAAGCATATAGTGGTCTCTGCAATGGAGAAGGTGGTTCCAAACCTGGTGGAGGCGATGAACCTGGTGAAGCTGCAGGTCTTCTACGGGACGGCCAGCCTTACCAGCTCCTTCGTGGATGTGATCGCCGCCCCAAGCAGGACGGCCGACATAGAGAAGCAGCTGTTCTACGGCATGCACGGCCCCAAGGAAATAGTGTTGATTCTAGTGGACAGTGGTCGTTCTATCATTGAGGACAGGGAGGTCATGTACTGCATCAACTGCGGTGCCTGCCTGCTCCAGTGCCCGGTGTACGATATTATGGGCAGTGATTTTGGAGGACACGCCTACCTTGGCGGTAGAGGGGTCTGCTTCTCTGCCGAGCTTGACGGCCTTGAGGAGGGCGTGGAGGGCGGATTGACCTTCTGCACGAACTGCGGTTTGTGCACAGAGATCTGTCCGGTAAAGGTCGATACGCCTAGGATCATGAGAGCTCTCAGGAGGAGAGCCAATGAAAACGGCGTTCTGCCGCTATCTGGGCACGAGGAGTTGATAGGGAACATATCAAACAGCGGTAATCCATGGTCGGAACCCCAGGAGAAAAGGAATGAATGGGCTACGGACCTGGATCTGCCAAAGAGTGGAGAAGTCCTCTATTTCGCGGGCTGCTACTCCTCATATCATGCCAACGATATCCTGCTGGCCACGATTGATATTCTAAGAAAGGCCGGAGTTGAGGTGGCATATAAGGGGGAGGAGGAGTGGTGCTGCGGTTCCCCCGTACCCAAGCTCGGGGCGGAGGAGCTCTTCCAAGAGACGGCCAGAAAGAACTGGGAGCGGTGGAAATCCAAAGGTGTCAGGAAGATAATCACCAGCTGTCCAGGATGCTTCAATGCCATATCCTCTTACGGCGAGTTCATCAATGACTTCGACATCGAGGTGGAACATTGCACCAGGACCTTGGCCGATCTCATTGAGGAGGGGAAGATCGAGCTGGAAGGCGAGGATATCGTTGTCACATACCACGACCCGTGTGACCTGGGACGGCACCGTGGGGAGTATGAAGCCCCGCGGAAGGTGCTGCGATCGATTCCCGGTCTTGAGTTACGGGAGTTGGAGTATATCAAGGAGAGGAGCATTTGCTGCGGTGCCGGGTCGGGAGTGAAGAAGGCCCATCCAGATCTTGCCTGTGCGATCGGACGCAAACGCCTCGATTCCGCCGGGGCTACTGATGCAGATTTTCTGGTCACGGCATGTCCCTTCTGCAGGAAGAACCTGGAGGACGCCAGGGAACCGGGTGACCCTCAGGTAATGGACCTCTCCATGCTGGTGAGGGACCTCCTTCGAAATGGGCATTGATCCAGGTCGATTCGAACCTGGGTTCTAATTTTGAAGGTCACTGCACTGTCTAGGCCCCTTTAACTTTCCCGATTCTGTCTGGCAAAGGATTGTGAAGTGGATCTCAGCATCTGATATTAGTCTTCCACACTCACAGTTTCAAGTCGTCGTCGGGAGAAGTCGATTGCCCTGTTTGGGGAGCCAAGCGCTAACATCAGCCTCAGTAGGATTGCCGTTTTTTGCAGCAGGTTTAGTCTGTCAATCCCTTGCTGCGAGATCATGACTTCTCAGATTTCTTTAATAACTTTAGGATTCAGATTCAAAGGTCCAGACTAAAGGTCAAATTCAATTGCGACATTCCTAGCTAGCGCATAACCGGAAGCCACCTCCACGCATTTTGCGATGGCTATCGGAACTGGACAGGTGACATGTTTGAGTAACTTTCCCGCAAGGTCGAAAAGCTGGTTCTCACAATAGGGCATTTTGAGAGCTGCAAACGGATCGAAATCCGGCAATGACATTCCTAACTCTTTCACAGCCGGACATTTGGTGAATAATTCACAGCGTATCTTTCCATCCACCGGATACGCTTTGATGTCGCATGAAAACCTGCATACGCCCATCTCTACATGTGCCTTCACGTCTTTAGATCTAAGCCCTACATCGGGTGTCATGTGGACCTGGAAACCTTTTACTGATATTAGCTGTTTCCTGAATGACTCAATTATGTAAGAATGGTGTCGGACCATTCTGGTCGGTCAATTTACTCATCCCTCTCTGGCTTGGGAGTTCACAGCAAGACGCGCCCTGGGTATTGACCCTATATGAACAGAGTCATGTCGGCATCCTTTGACTCTTCGAGGAATCTACCGACGCTGCAGGTATCCTCAATCTCCTCCACTAGTTCCTCCTTTTTGATCCCCATCAGTTCCATCGGCAGGTTGCATGCGATGAACTTGACACCGAACTCCTTTGCCTCTTTCATCATCTCCCTCACCGGGAGCATCTTCTTGGCAGTCATTCGTCTCTTCATCATGGACGTGCCAAATCCAAGCATGTGCATCTGCGAGAGCTTCAGATCGTCAGCACCCTTAGGAAGGAAGAAATCGAAGGCTTTCTCCGCTGGAACCTTCTTCGTTACCTTCTTGGCAGGATCCCTGACCACTCCAAGGCCCCAGAAGGTGAAGAACATCGTCACGTCCCATCCCTCTACCGCGGCCCAGCTGGCGATCAGGAAAGCGGCCATGGCTCTATCCATGTCCCCTGAAAAAACGGCCATTGTCAGTTTTGGCAAAGGGGAGCCTCCTTACTTGACCTTCCTTATGACTATCTGCCAGACGCCTCTCTCGTCTTTTACAGATAAAACCTCTTGACCTCGCTTGCTCATGGCTTCCGTTATCTCCGGTAT
>DATKXF010000049.1:0-8827 GCA_035529155.1 Methanomassiliicoccales archaeon
CTGGGACTACCTCTGGGGAAGCTACTCATGCCTTGGAGACCAGCAGTACGACGAGTTCGAGGGTGGGCCCAAGTACGCAGGCAAGCTCAACCAACTTACCACGGAAAACGGGATGGCCCTTTGTATCCACAACTGTGCTGACCTTCCACACCTTGACACACAAGTGAAAAAGATGAAGCCGGTCATTTACAGCATGGCCTGGTACCCGCTCATACCAGGATCTCCATCGGCTAAGAACGCGATTGAGGGTGGCTACGCCGATAACTGTCTGATTGCGGGCAACATCGACCCACAGATGTTCATCAGGGCGAGCGAGGAGAAGATCAACAGGGTCACCAACAACCTGCTTCAGGAAGTCAAGACCGCACTCTGCGCCAGAGGACTTCACTCCCGCTACTGCGTCGCAAGCGGGTGCGAGGTACCACCTTCAGTGGCAACCAAACTGGAGAACATCAAGAACGTGGTAGATACCACCAAGACATTTGGGAAGCTGGAGTGCTGATCCAACTTCCTTCATTTTTTTTCTTTTTATCACCAAAAGGTTAACATCGACCCTACGAGTTACATGTCTGAAGGAATACAAGATGAAGATCGCCCAGATCGCAGGTTTCCTTGGAAGCGGCAAGACTTCGCTGCTCATGAAGGTCTCTAAGGAGCTGGTGAACAGAGGACACAAGATCGCGATAGTGGTCAATGATGTTGGGGAGATCAATGTGGACGCGAGGTTCATCGAGTCCTACGGCCTTAAGGCCAAGGAGATCTCTGGGGGATGCATCTGCTGCCAGATCGCTGGTTCCTTCGCAAATACATTGGCCATACTGTACGACACCTTCGACCCGGATATCGTGATAGTTGAACCATCCGGGGTAGCTATCCCTTGGGGGTTAAAGAGAGCCGCTGAATATTCTGAAGCAGAATCGAACGTGGTGATCGAGCACGCTCCCGTGATAACATTGGTGGATTCCACAAGGATCGAGATGCTCATATCCGCGGTCAGAAGATTGATTGAGACTCAGATCAGAGAGGCTGACGTGGCGCTGATCAACAAGATAGACGCGGCCAGCCCAGAGGATATCGAGAAGACCAAGGAATTCGTTAAATCCATCAATCCGCGTGCCAGGATATTCAACGCTTCCTCCAAAACTGGTGAGGGGCTGGAAAAGGTCGCCGAAATCATCGAGAGTGAGCTTTCCCCGAGATATGATGAGGCATTGGAGAAGGAACTCCTGAAGAAGGAGTATGGAGCGTAGATAGGGAAATGGAGGTTCTGCTATGAAAGACGATCACGATGATCTTCATCTCGAACTGCACAGGGAGGCCGACAATCTAGGCAAGTTCGCGGCAAAGATATCGCTGAATGCGCCGCAAGGAATGACCAAGGTGGAGGCGAAGGATCTCATGGACACCCTCATGGTCAATATCACAGACCAATGTCTGAGCAAGGGTGCCGATATCATCGGGCACGTAAAGGGATTCCTCACCTCAGAATCTGGGACGATCATGGCGAGCCTTGTGGATCCAAGAATAGGGACCGACATCACCGATGACATGTCCAGTTCAAGATTCACATCGGCCGAGCTCGTGGTGCATGCAATAGTCCACGGCATCTGGGATCCCGAGGTTAGGGATGCCACGGTCCCTGTCATCGATAAGGTCATGAAGAATTTCGGTATCGAATATGAGGTGCTGCAGGACTATTACGAGAAGGAGAAGAGCATCTCCCACCACATGACGGAGGAGGATTAGAATGGATGGTTACTATCAGGCCATGAAGACCAGGGGATTCTCGGAGAACACCATGAAATCAATCAGGAGGATGAAGTGTCCGGTCTGCGGTTTCGAGTTCTCTCTGGTGTATGCCCGCACATTCGCCTGTGCCGGTTGCTCCAATGCGATAGCGGGATGTCCCAAGGTCAGATGCGCCAAATGCGACCATGAGTTCTACATCGAGGAAATACCAGAGGTCAATGGCAAGAGGGCAGCACGTTCCCTGGCCGATCATATCTCTGACATTGTTGAGGATTACAACGAGAGCTATGGTTTGAAGAAGAACCGCTGACTATCCGCCACTTATTCTAGTGTTTTTCCAAGGATTTCGACGAATGCCGAGATCTCTTCGTCCGTCGGATCCTCGAATTCAAATTGAGAAGTAGGCTTGCATGGTCCAGCCCGCCTTTCAAGGGCATCGTCCACCACACAGGAGTGCTGAGCTTTCAGGTCATTCTTCTCCAATAGGCGGTCAACGCACCGATTCTTGCATCCATTGACCGCGACGAGTTTGTCCATGTCGATACCGCTCATCCTCACGATAATTGGGCTAATATCAAACGTGTTAACGGAGAACTGGACGATCTTATCTTGGTGATTCTTAGAGAATATCTCGATGGCCTTCTCCAGAATCAAACCCCTCTCTCCATTTGCTCCGCATACCATCACGCCCTTTCTCACTCGCTCACCCCCGAAAGGAAATCCAGTATCTTCTCTCTTGCATCCTGGACATTCTTTTCGCTGCATGAGGGATACTTTTTCAGTATCAACTTGGCTCTTGGCGTCAGGCCAAAGTGAGCTAGAGATTGTATCCCGCAGCCACCCTCGCAGGCGTCAATGACCACGAGTTGGGCAGGAGCCATTGAGCGCACTTCCTCTACCGATTGCTCGATTCCAGCCATGGCGGGGGTGAGGGTTACCACCCTGATCTCCTTCTCCTCACAAACACCGCGAATGGCCGCCCTGAGAACTCTCGCGCCTGGGCTGAAGCCACCACAGATAACCACATCGATCATCTAGACCCTTCCCTCGAAGAACTGTGTGGGTTTTCCGATCCCGATGATATTGATCTTCGACTCAATGAGTATATCGTCTCCCCAGTCCTCTCCAACCTTGGCCCTCATGTCGTTCCTCTCAACGACCAGCTCTATTTCGCTCGCTCCCGCCCTCTTTGCCTGCTCCATGACCCATTGCTTACCGACCTTCTCAGCGTACTTAATCGCATCGGACATGGAATCGAACTCCCTCATCTCATGCTGTGAGTGGAGGAAGCAGGCTGGATCCTCCTCTATCGACATTCCGGGTTTCGGGCGAATGAGTATCTCCACCTTTTCGACAACGCTGCCGGTAATGGCACCAACGGCGTTCCCCACCTCGGTATGCTCGGGAAGCATCAGTTCGGTATCGAACCTCCTGGCGACCTCGGGCAGGTAGGCTCCCACTGGAGCGCCGATGCCGATTATCTTCTTGTTTATATCCAGGCGGCAAAGATAATCCAATCCCGGCGTGCCCTTGATGAACTTCATGATGAAGTCCTCTGCGACACCATTGAGATCCATCTTTCCTGTCTCTTCGTAAACTAGCTTGCTGAGGAGTTCGTAGGCCACCTTCTCCACGACCTTGTTCTTGACGACCGAGCAGAACTCACCGGACTCCATACCTACAATAGCGGATTGGATCTCGACACCCAGCTTGGAAGGAAGAGGATCGTATTCGACATAGGTTCCCTCAGCGTGGAGTATGTCGGTGGGTGTAAGTCCAATCCTCTGGATGATCCCAAGCTCCTCCAATCTGCGTACATCGAATTCCAGTGGATGCATTCCAGTGAGAGCGCTTATCTCGTGTATTGTGCGGGGCTCTTTCCGAATGAGGTCTATTAGCGTTTGCCCGCTCTTTCCCAGGTCGAGGCCCTTCATCTCCCTGCTGAAAATGAAGAATTCGTTGACCATGTTGATGCTTCTCGGGTCCCTTATACTGAGGTGTATCTGGGGAGGCTCCTTCCTCATCTTCTCCAGTTTAGGCAGTATCTCGGGATGAAGCGCTGCGCCTATGCAGAGAGGAACCACCCTCAATGGAGTAATGTCGATTCTTCCATTGTGGACGATCACCCGGCTGTCACCACCGATTCCGGATGTAGATATGTCCGCGGCCTTCACCCTGGTTCTCCGGCCACCGATCAGCGCTCCTTCCGGATCGAGTCTGGGCATTCCTCCTCTGAGTATCCCGATATCGGTCGTTGTTCCTCCGATATCGATCACGATGCAGTCCTCTTCCCCTGAAAGAAATTTGGCACCAGTCAGACTAGCCGCTGGGCCGGAGAGGATTGTTTCCACGGGACGCTCCTTGGCGACCTCCTCGGCCATGACCGAGCCGTCCCCCTTGACGATCATTATAGGGGCCTCTATCTTCCTCCCCTTGAGGACGGTCTTGACCGAAGCGACCAGATCGGATATGGTGGGAATGAGCTTGGCGTTCAGTATCGAGGTCAGGGTCCTTTCCTGGAATCCCAGCTTGGTGGTAAGCTCATGGCCACAGACCACGGGAAGCTTGCTCTCCTCCTCTACCATCTCCTTGAGCAGGATCTCGTGAGAGGGGTTCCTTACGCTCAGGTAGGATGATATGGCCACGGCATCCACCCTTCCGTTGACGAGTTTGATGAATTTCCTGGCGGCCTCTACATCCAGTTCCTCTCTCTCCGTTCCCAATAGGGTGTGACCGCCGGTGACCATGATCTCCTCTTCGACGGGGATCTGACGATCGAATTTGTGGCCAGCGACGATAAGCGCGACCCTGCAGCCCTTTCCTTCGACCACCGAGTTCGTCGCTAGGGTGGATGATACAGACACGAGTCGGATCCTTTCGAAGAGGGATCCATCGAGCTTATCGATGGAATTAGTGATTCCAACGCAGAGATCGTCCCTGGTCGTTAGAGCCTTCGCCTTACTGAGCACCTTACCTGTCTGGAGGTCCACAATGACCGAATCAGTGTAAGTTCCACCTGTATCAATGCCTAAGCCAAATCCCATTAAGAGCACCACCTGATTATCGATTTGAAAGTGATTGAAAGTGAAATCGATGCCGGTTCCATTTCAAAGCCCCATTATATCTTCTATAACCCCTTCGACCGATTCCCAGTCATCACATAGGATTACATCATCCGTAAGGGGCGTGGTTCTGTCTACCGCATATTCATGGTCGGGAGGGCCTGTTTGAAATCTTATCACCAGAACTATGAAGCCCTTGGTATCATGCGAGGATTTGGGCTTGGAAACAATGGATGCTCCGTATCCATTGGGAAACCTGTAGACATTATGGAACCGGTCTCCCTCCATGCATCCACATGTGCACTTTGCGTTCAAGTCTATGATGAATTCATCATAGGCCAGTGTTATCCCTCCATCAGGCTATAGTCTTCCGAATGGTCCGCATAATGCTTCACAATAGATAATGATATGGGGAGATGATATTCACAGATGCGAATGAGTTAATTGAAAACCGCTCGCATCTCCCTGACCATTGTCAAAATGCTCTCGGTCCTTGTCGCTGGGGGGAAACCGCATCCCGGGCACGGAATGTCAGATTCGCTGATACATCTTCTCGTTTCCTGTATGATTCGCTGAGCATCACCTCTTAAAAGCACGTGAACGACATTGATGTTTCCAGCGATCGAACACCTTCCATGCGCCAAGGTCTTAAGGGCTGTAATGTCTTCCCCCGAGTCGACACTCAGGACATCTGCACCCGCGGATACCAATCCCTCGCGAATGGGGATGATCCTTCCGCAAACGTGGAGTATCTTGGGAACGTCGGTTCCCTCGATCGCTCTTCTAAGGTGAGGGAGGGAATACCTTTCGAAATCGTCGGGGGATATGACATCACTGGATGAGGTCCCGTCGATGATCGTGATCGCGTCCGTTCCTCGATCGCTCAGTTCCTGGGAATAGGCCGTGCAGATACTGTCGCAAAGGTCGAGGAGGTTTTTCATGGCCTCCTTCTCCCTGTATAAGCCCATTATGAACCTCTCCACGCCGAATATCTGTGCGGCCATGGTGAATGGACCCTCGATCCCAACGATTGTTGGTATATCCATGGCTCCTGGCATCTCCCTCAATTCTTCTACTGCAGAAATGACAACGGGAAACCTTCCATCCCTTTTGAGGTCTGGAAGCTCCAGATTCTCAAGGTCTCCAAGATGCTCGACGGCCGGCTTTCTCACCCAGGGTTGGTTGTCCCATCTCCTCCAGTCCAGGGTGCAGCCCATGGCCTCCGGTTCGATGTTCATGTCAAAGGGAATGCGGAAGTTCTCGATGCCAAGGACGGAATAAGCTGCAAAAGAGAGCTTGGCCATAGCCCTGGAATCTCTATGTGCTTCCGGCCAGAACGCCCCGGAAGATCTCATGAGGTCGATCGTGCCGGTCTGGAGCGGTTGAATTATCGGGAACCTATCAGTAAGGGAGTGGGATGCGGCCAGAAGCAGCCGTTCCCTGGGTGTGATCATGAAGTATCCCTCCTCATGCTGAATGAACGATCAGTAACCGAACCATCTCTTCACCTTTGGGGTGAACAGGTACCACAGGACGAATAGAGATATCAGGATGATGATCAGCGGCGAAAGCCAGTCGGCGAAGTCGTTCAATATCAGGTTGACGACAGTGAGGATAAGATACAGTATGGTGATGATTATAGCCAGTATCCATATCCAACCCCAACCCTTGAAGCAACCGAAACCAACGAGAAGGTAGATCATCCCAATGAACAGGTCAATGAGTCCCAGATCCCAAGTCCCGTCGACCAGGTACAGTATCGCACCGATGAGAATAAAGAGGCCCAGAATGAAGTAGATTATTCCCACCAGGGTCACAAGAATCGGTCTTCGTGCTACTTCCATGGATTTCAATTAAGAGATGTATATATATTTAGTTTCCTGAAAGTAGTAAGTGATTCATGAATAATCGCGGGAGAGGCTGCAGATTTGTCGTGCCTTTCGAGCATTGCCAGATAGTGAAGATCGATATTGAATCGGATCGATCTCGCATCCCATAGGACTCATCCCTAGAGAAATATCTCTTTCCTGGCGGGGTTCTCCCCCAACCCTCTGGTCTCCTCGGTGATCTCTTCAGTGACTTTCTGGTACTTCGCTCCTTCCGAAGCCGATATCCAGGACAGCCTGAACCGGTCCGAGTCAATGTCCAAGGATTCGAAGATGTTGCGTACCAACGCGAATCTCCTGCGGGTCATGAAGTTACCCCTCTGGTAATGGCAGTCATTAGGATGGCAACCTGCCACCAGGACGCCATCTGCTCCCTTCAGATAGGCTCTGATGATCCAGAGGGGGTTGACCCTGCTCGAACACATGACCCTGATAGGTCGAACCGTGGGGGGAAGGCTCAATCTACTCACCCCCGCGAGGTCCGCTCCGGCATACGAACACCAGTTGCACAGAAAAGCGACTATGCGTGGTTGGTACTCATTCTCAGCTTGAATATTCTCATCCGAAGACATCTAGTCCTCAACCTCCCTGAACTCCTCCATCTCGAAGGTGCAAACTGGAAGTTTTTCATCGGGATCGCGTCCCGGGACGTAATCGAACATACCCTGTATGGACTCGCTCACCTTCTTGAACAGGATGGATATAGGAATGTCCACGGGACAGACGTCCTGGCAGGAGCCGCATGCAACACATGATATCCCAATGTGGCTCATCCTTCCCAGGTGGAAGTAGACGGTGTCTGGTGGCACTCTCATACCCCCCTTCTTCCCGACCTCCTTCTCATAGTCTTCTGGGGATAGCTCTGACACTGGGGATTCAAAGGTGCAGAGGGTGCAGTAGCAGATGGGACAGGCCTTGGAGCAGGCATGGCAGCCTATGCACCTGCCGAAGATATCCACCAGACCTTCAAGCCCTTCTGGTTCGGCATATTCTGCAAAGATGTTCTTCCTCTCACCCTCTCTGGACTCCCGAATAGAGCTGATTATGTCCATATCCAGCTCCTCATCCGTCCCTTTCGGGTACAGTCCATCGAGCATCTCTTGGGACCAGGGCGTGTTCAGCATTATGATGGTACTCCTGTCCCTCCCTGGCACCTTCACGGTGATGTCGGGAGTGTAGGGAACGAACTCCACGCAGCTCCTGCAGGCCGGCCTGAGTCTAGGGTTAATCTCCCTTTCCTCGACCGACTTCCAGTATCCTGGTAATAATTCATTGATCTCCCCGCGAACCTCATCTTCCAGCGGGTAGACTCCACCGCAGATGTGGCTTATGATCAAGATGTTGTCCAAACAGCCCTGCTGCCTCTTGACCAATTCCACGAACCCCCTGAGCTCGCAGGGTCTCGCCACCACCGCAACCGGTTCATTGAAAGGTTGTCGAATGGTGAGCCGCCCGAGGATCTGCCCAAGATTGGATGGCATCAACGGGCAAAGTGGAACAGCCTTCTCCAGTTCGGCTGGATCTGAGATCAGGGAATATGCGATGCCGTTCGATTTCTTGCAGAGGGTGATGACCGCGGCAACCCTTCCCTCGGAAAGAAGCGTGGTGAGGATGTCGACGACCGCTGCCTCGGGTTCCTCACTGATCGTTATTGAAGCGGTCATTCCCCATCCACCTCGTGAAGCTCCTCCTCCCGGTACACGACAAGGGGGAGCGGTTCGTTCGGGTTTCTGCCTGGACTGTAATCGAAAGTTGCCTGAGTGCGGTCGGCCACCAGGCTGAATATTTGGGCCACTGGTATTGAAGCGGGACAGGCGTCCTCACACGCCCCACAGGACACGCAGGTGAGGCTCATGTGAGTCATCCTTCCTATATGGAAGAGCATCATGTCGGGCGGCAGCCTAAGGTTTCCCTTCATCCCAGCCCGTGCTAGGTAGTCATCAGAGGAGTGCTTCATCCTTCTCGAGTCAAAGTAGCAGAGTCGGCAGTAGCAAACGGGGCAGACCCTCATGCAGTTGTGGCAGTTGATGCAGAGATCGAATGCCCCGAGCAAGTTATCCAGCCCTCCCACACTGGACTCAAGTTCCCTCAGGTTCTTCTCCCGCATCTCCTTCCTCTGGTCGATCAGCG
>DATKXF010000050.1:0-4159 GCA_035529155.1 Methanomassiliicoccales archaeon
ACCCTCGACTCATATCGGTGGGTTCTAGACCGGTCTTTCAACGCTCTCGAAGAGAGGGGGCTGGAAATCAACCCCGCCACGATCGCCGAGAAGGAGATAGATTTCCTCAGTAGGGAATTCTACTCCGGACGTGAGGAATACAAACGCTGGCAACTGTCGATATTCGATGGCTTCCTGAAGTACAACGGGAACGGTATAGTGGCCGAACTCAGGATAGGCTGGCCGCGATCCATGCGGGTGAACGTGAACTGGCTCGAACCCTGGGAGGCCATGCTGGTAAAGCAGGAAGCCAGGGGGGTTGAGAAAGTGATCGTTCACCTAGAACTGGACCTCTGTATGCGTAGGGTCGAGGTCGTGAGGCTGAGGCCGGGGAGCTTCCACGGAAGCGTGGTCGATATCCACGGCAAAGGTCGCAACGGGGGCAAATGGCGCACCGTCAACACACACCGCGACACCAAGGAGATAGTTGGCTGGATGATGATGGAAAGGAGAAGGTTGATCCAGAGGGCGAGGGTTCGAACCCCCTCGGTCCCGATCCCCGAAGAGATGATAATCTGGCAGATAGGGGAGAGACTCAGCGGATACGCCGAGAAGGGAACGGGGATAGATAAGATACTGAGGGGACTCAAGGACCGTTGCGAAACGCTCTATGACCGTCCCTTCGACTTCACCAATCACACATTCAGGCGAACGGGAGGCCGGTTGTTGTGGTTATCTGGCGTTCGATTGGAGACCATCAAGCAGATACTCGGTCATGAATCGGTGGATCAGACGGTCAAGTACCTCGGAGTAAATATGGATGATCAGGCGGAAGCTATGCAACTATACGCCCAGTACCAAGATTCTATCAAATGCCCTGAAAACGGCATTTTTGAAGAAGGACCAGGGGTGGGTAGTGGGCCCAAAGAGATTTGAACTCTCGACCTCCCGGTTATCAGCCGGGCGCTCCAACCAGGCTAAGCTATGGGCCCATTGGCTTTCGCAGGAATCAAGTCAACCCATAAAAACCTTTGGTTCTGTTGGCTGGGCACTGCCTCCTCATGGATTAAAGATGGCCCCCTCCAACACTGATAGTTAGATAACCTAATTACCCCCCATGTCGATTATGTGGGGATACCATGGTAGGGGGACTCAAGAACAGAGGAAGAACTCGGGGTGATGTCAAGGAGCGCAGGGAAGCGGTGGAGAAGTTCACCGACACCAAGCTCGAATACATCTCATCCTATACATTCGATCCTCTTTTGGCAGAGAAGAACATCGAGAACATGATCGGCTGCGTGCAGGTCCCCGTGGGTTTCGTTGGCCCCATACTCATCAACGGGGAGCATGCCCAGGGCGAGTTCTTGGTCCCCATGGCCACTACCGAAGGAGCGCTACTGGCCTCGGTGAACAGGGGATGCTCGATCATCACTAGCTCCGGTGGGTCCACTACTATAGTGGTCAGGGACGCGATGACCCGTGCCCCCGTCTTCAGGGTGAACGGTATCAAACATGGGGTCGAGGTCGCCAACTGGGTCAAGAAGAACTTCGATCTCGTTAAGGGAGCGGCAGAGTCAACAACCCGTCACGGAAAGCTCGTCGAAGTGAGGCCGTTCATGGCCGGAAGGAACCTCTACCTCCGGTTCGCCTACGAGACGGGGGACGCCATGGGAATGAACATGGCGACAATCGCCACCGAGGAAGCTTCCATGCTCATCGAGAGGGAGACTGGCGCCACCCTGGTCTCGATTTCGGGAAACCTGTGCGTGGACAAGAAGCCAGCCGGTATCAACTCCATTCTGGGGAGGGGAAAGTCCGTTCATGCGGAAGTCAATATCCCCAGGTCTATCGTGGAGGAGAAGCTTCATACCTCGCCGGAGGCGGTGGCGGAGGCATGCGTGAGGAAGAATGCACTGGGAAGCAGCCTGGCTCTATCTTATGGCTTCAACGCTAATATGGCCAACATTATAGCTGCAACATTCATTGCCACAGGACAGGATGCGGCACAGGTCGTGGAAGGAAGCATGGGAACAACCACCGCAGAGTCGGTGGATGGAGCTCTCTACTTCTCGGTAAGGATCCCGGCTCTGGAAGTTGGGACCGTGGGAGGAGGGACAAGACTGCCCTGCCAGAGTGAAGCCCTCTCCATGATGGGATGCCTGGGCGAGGGAAAGGCCAAGAAGCTTGCCGAGATCATCGCCTCCGCCGTCTTAGCGGGAGAATTATCCACGCTTTCGGCAGAAGCGGCGGGGCATCTCTCTAGTGCCCACAGCGAGCTCGGAAGATAGTTATATGTGTTGTTTGCAAATATTATTCCTCATGGCACTACCCAAGGTTCTCATCACCAGAAGGATACCAGACTCAGGATTGGAAATTCTTGAGAACAAGGTCGATATGGATATCTATGAGGAGGACCGCCCGATATCAAAGGAAGAGCTTCTTGAAAGGATCAAGAGGAAGGACGGCCTGTACTGCCTCCTTTCGGACAGGATAGACCGCGAGGTAATCGAGGCTGCTGGTAGCACTCTCAAGATCATATCGAATTATGCGGTCGGTTACAACAACATAGATGTGGCCTTCGCGACTGAGAGAGGGGTGATGGTGACGAACACACCCGGCGCTCTCAGGGAAGCCACCGCCGATCTCGCCTGGGCGCTAATGATGGCGGCCGCCAGAAAAATACCCGAATCGGATCGTTTCGTGCGAGAGGGCAAGTTCGTGGGCTGGGGTCCCAAGCTGATGCTGGGATACGAGGTCTACGGCAAGACCTTAGGTATAGTTGGACTGGGCGACATTGGAACCGCAGTGGCCCGAAGGGCAAAGGGCTTCAACATGAGGATACTGTACCACAGCAGGAGCAGGAAGACCGGACTCGAGGAGGAGCTGGGCGCGGTCAAGGTCGATCTCGATGATCTTCTCAGGGAATCCGATTTCATATCGCTGCATGTCCCTTTGACAGACGAGACCAGACACCTGATCGGGGAAAGGGAGATAGACCTCATGAAGGATACGGCCATCATCGTCAACCTCGCTAGGGGAGAGGTGATAGACGAGAAAGCGCTTGTTACAGCCTTGAGAGAGAAAAGGATAGCTGCCGCCGGTCTCGATGTCTATGAGAACGAGCCAAAGCTCGCTCCAGGATTGGTCGAGCTGGATAATGTGATCTTGACCCCACACACTGGAAGTGCGACCTTCCAGTCCAGAGACACCATGGCGGTTATGGCAGCCCGTGACCTGCTGCTTTGCCTCTCTGGAAAATTGCCCATAAATCTCGTCAACCCCGGTGTTCTGGAGGGCTGATTTGGACATCGAAAGAAGGTCCCAGCTGATCAAAGGCGATGATCCTGTTGTCAGGATGGACATGTTGGAAGTGCTAGAAGCCGCGATTGGTTCGATAGATCCTTACCGATGCGTCAGGGACTCGCTTTCGTTCGTCGACGATGAACTCAAGGTGGGAGATATCGCGATCGATCTGCACGAGGTCAGAAGGATCATTGTCGTGGGAACGGGTAAGGCCACGGTGGGCATGGCCCGCGCTGTGATTGATGTTCTCGGGGATAGGATAAACGACGGATATCTCAACGTGCTGGATGAAGGTCAGCTCGGACCGATAAAGCTGCACAAGAGCACACATCCCCATCCAAGCGAAGAAGGCCGGCGGGGGGCAGAAAGAATACTGGCCATGTGCGAGGAAGCAGGGGAGAACGACCTGATCCTCTGCCTCATTTCAGGAGGAGGGTCTGCCATGATGCCTCTACCCTCGGAGGATGTGAGCTTGGAGGACAAGAGAAGGACTTCAGAGCTATTGATGTTGGCCGGTGCTACCATTGAGGAACTGAACACCGTAAGGAAGCATATCTCGCGGATCAAGGGGGGCAATCTGGCGAGGAGCTGCTATCCAGCAAGGGTTCTGACCCTGATACTGTCAGATGTGGTAGGGGACCCCCAGCAAAGCATCAGCTCCGGACCGACCGCCCCCGATCCCACCACCTTTTCGGACGCTCTCTTGATCCTTGAAAAGTACAATCTCATGGAAAGGGTACCTCATAATGTCACAGATCATCTTCGAATTGCAGAGGAAGAGACCCCCAAGCCCGGAAGCGATATCTTTCATAAAGTGGAGAATTTGATTATTGGAAACAACAGGAAAGCGCTAATGGCCGCGAAGGAGCGTGCCATC
>DATKXF010000051.1:0-13188 GCA_035529155.1 Methanomassiliicoccales archaeon
CCTGTTCATGCCCCCGGCCGAGGAGATAGAGAAGACCATGAAGCGCCTCGCCGGTCCAACCGTCAAGGTGGCATCTGAGTGCCCGACATGCCATGAAATGGTTGAGATCAATTGGGAGTCCTGCCCCTATTGCGGAACCAAGCTCAAGAAGCACTGTGGCAACTGTGGGACGGAACTCGAAGAGACCGTGGCAACCTGCCCCAACTGCGGAACGCCCATAGAAAGCATGGACGCCATCACCAAGACCATCGAGTCCCTGAACCAGTCTATTCAGGAGTTGGTATCACCTGAGGCCCGTGCCTCTCAGTATGCAAAGCTGGGCGAGAACCTTCTCAAGGCCGGAGACAACGAGGGTGCCCTGGATGCCTATACCAAGGCGATCGAGAATACGGAGTTCACCAGGAAGAGGAGCTACTTCATGGTCAAGATGGCTCGAATCCTCAAAAATGTGGGTAACGAGAATGAAGCCTTGGAGATACTCGATTCCGCGATGGAGCTCGACCCCGAAGACTATGCTGGTGCAATGGAGATGAAGCAGATGATACTCTCTCCCAAGGAAGAAGAATCAAAGGGCACGCCTCAGACCTCCTGAGACACATCAGGGGCGAACCCTTTTGAGCCTGAGATAATCGACCGTGTCCCCACAGACCCTTCCAAAAAGGATCTCCTTCTTCACCCCATGGGCTAACCTCACTGCCCTAGAAATCTCAGGCCAACTGGCCCGGTACCCATCCGGAACAGCGTGAACAAGATACCTGGCATGTATCTTCTGGGGATTCTTCTCGTAGACCCTGAAATGGCAACCGTACTTGAACCCGGTCTTGACCACGAGGCCCTTCTTCCTAAGATCTCGGTACGTGTCAAGCCTGAGATCAAAGTCCGGCTGCATCTTTGAAGCCATTCTTCGAAATCCCTTAGAGGAGAGCTTTCTGCCACTTGTCGCGCTCCTGAGCTCTATCACATCGTTCTCCAGGAGGAAGGCGGTCTCTATCAGGGAAAGTTGAAGGCTGACGCCTACCATCTTTCCGAAATACCCGTTCTCGAACAGCGCTGTCGCATGATCCTCGTCAAAGACAAACACCCTGTCCTCCACGAGAAGACCTACCGGACCACCATCGCCGGGACTGGGGGCGGTCCCCTTCGGTTCGCTCCTGGTCGCCTGGTAGAAGGTGAGGTCCCCCTCCTCATCCACCACGGCCAGGAGCAGATCCTTCCGGGTGCGATTGGCCTTCTTGAGCTGTTCGAGGAATGCTCCAATGTCAAAGACCGCCCTCTCCGATATGGCCATGACCCAATACTTCGTCTGCGACGTGGTAGGTGTGCCGCCACGAGGGAACACGCGGAAATCAAAATCCCCCGAATGTGCCTTCACGACGTAGCCTCGCTGCCTGAGGTCCCGATATACGATGAACTTGATGCCGAAGTCCTCGTAGGCCTCGGCCCCCATCTTTGCCAGGGTGGAAGGTTCGACCGCCACCCCTTCGTGGAGAATTTCCAGTCTTCCGTTCTCCATGAGATAGGACGCCTCCAAGAGGTCTAGCTCCAGGCCGCCGCCTGACAAAGGATATCCATAGAACCCCTTGTTATAGATCTGGCTGGCCTCCGCTTCGTCCTCCAAGACCACGCTGTCCTCGACCAGTTCACCGGTCATGTCCCTCAAACCCCATCCAATAATTATAGTTTCTTCCTCGGATGCGGTTGCCGACCGTCCACTCGGACCCGAGGATAATCTTATATAATAGTTGAAGATAATTAGTATACAACCATGTGTTAACTAGTTGGTGTTTCCATGTCGCAACTTGATATATTGCTATCGATGATCGAGAATCCCACCCGCCGAAGGATACTCCAGGAGCTGGTAAGAGAGCCCCATTACCCGCTTCAGCTGTCAAAGGAGCTAAGGATCAGTCAGCAGGCTGTGATGAAGCACCTGAAGACTCTAGAGGACAATGATCTGGTATCGTGCTACATGGAGGAGAGCGATCTTGGGGGGCCTCAAAGGAAGCTATATGTCCCCACCATGAAGTTCACTTTGATCGTTGATGTAGGTCCGGGCTATTTCAACGCCGAACTTCTGGATTTGGATTTATCTAAAGGTGATGGCAGATTCGAAGCGATGGAAGACCAGCAATCTGAGGGGGTCAGCTTGGGTGTTCGAAGACTCAGAGCTTTGATCTCCCAGATCAATAAGGAGCTAGGAGAGCTGCAGATGAGAAGAGGTGAGCTTGTAGAGCTCAAGGAAAGGGCCTTCAGTGATGCGAGGAGATTGGGGGAGGAGAACCTCGATGACTACCAATTGAGGAGGATCCTGTACGAGTACATTCACAGGCCGGATCTGGATCTCATGGAGATAGCCCGAGAACTTGCCCTCAGAGATGAGGTCGTGAGGGAATCCATCAAACGCATATTGGGTGAGGAGGAGAGATGATGTGGGACAGGGTGAGACTGCAGAAGCTGACAGAAGACTACAGGGAAGAATTGAAGAGAATAGCGGAAGAGACAGAGGAGCGTCTGGAGAAGGCCATAGAGAAGCTGGAGAATGTGAGCGAGGAGATGTACGAGGCGGTGTGCAGGGAGACCAAGGATGCGGGCGAGGGACTCCAGAAGGTCGCAAAGGAGATCTACGAGGAAGTGAAGGAGGAAGGGCCCCGGATCAAGGAAGAGATGCGGGAGATTGAGAGGAAGGTGAAACGGGGTTTCGAACGCCTAGAAAAGGAGTTGAAGCAATAGTAAAGTATTTATAGAAGCGTTAACATTGTATGTAATTCAGAAGCGGTTGTTAACTTAAGGTTAACATCTAAGATTGTGATCGAGGGAGGCAAGAGAACATGGTTAGAAAAAGGGAAAGCGAAAAGGATCTGGTTCCAGGGGACTACTGGACCCCAATGTCTCCATTCGACGAGATGGAAAAGGTCTTCGACGACTTCAGAATGGGTGTAAAGGACTTTTGGCTGCCTTCGATTTCGACCACGGGACCGCGTGTACCGGCGATTGATATCAAGGAGACCGCCGAAGGGTTCGTTGTGACAGCTGAGCTTCCAGGAATGCGCAAGGAAGACGTGGAGATAGAGATTGTGAAGGGAAATCTGAAGATAAGTGCAATGAAGGAAGAGGTCAAAGAGGAAAGGAAAAAGGGTTACCTCAGACGAGAAAGGGGTTACCTTTCATTCCAGAGGCACCTGCCGCTCCCTGAGAATTCCAACCTTGATGGGATTGAAGCCAAGCTGGTCGATGGCTTGCTGCAGATAAACATCCCCAAGAAGGAGAAGTCAGATGAGAAGAGGAGGACAGTGGAGGTCAAGTGAGGCCTCCTTTATTTTATTGCTAGGGAGATCACGAAATGAGTTCTGAGAAGGTTTTAAAGGTCGTCGAGGCCAAGTCAAAGGATGCGGGGAGAGGCATTGCCAGGGTGGACCCCGCCGTAATGGAAGTGCTAGGCCTTTCTGCGGGAGACGTCATCCAGATAGAAGGCAAGAAACGCACAGTCGCGATAGTGTGGCCCGGATATACGGAGGATGCAAACCGGGGCTTGATAAGAGTCGATGGAACTATCAGAAGGAATGCTGAGGTCAGCATAGACGAGAAGGTGGCCATCAAGAAGGTTACGGTATTGCCGGCCAAGAAGATCAGCTTCGCCCCAACTGAGCCATTGAGAATAATGGGTGGAGAGCAATACCTGGGACAAGCCCTGGAAGGAAGGGCATTGACTAGAGGAGACGTGCTCGAGATCAACGTCATGGGAAGGAAGATCGACCTGGTGGTCATCTCATTCCAGCCCGCCTCCGATGCCGTACTGATGCAGAGAGACACGGAGATCAAGGTCAGTGAGAAGCCCCCCAAGGAAGCCATTGGCCAGATACCGAAGGTATCATACGAGGACATCGGAGGTCTTTCCGAGGAGGTAAAGAAGGTAAGAGAGATGATCGAGCTCCCGCTGAGACACCCCGAGCTTTTCGAGCGCTTGGGTGTGGAGGCCCCAAAGGGCGTCCTTCTGCATGGCCCCCCGGGAACTGGAAAGACTCTGCTGGCAAAGGCGGTGGCGTGCGAGACCAACGCCAACTTCACCTCCATCAGCGGACCGGAGATCATGAGCAAGTTCTACGGCGAGAGCGAGGAGAGGTTGAGGGAGCTGTTCAAATCCGCGGAGGAGAACGCACCCAGCATCATATTCATTGACGAGATTGATTCGATAGCGCCCAAGCGAGACGAAGTGACCGGAGAGATGGAAAGGCGAGTGGTAGCCCAAATTCTCGCCCTCATGGATGGACTGGAGACCAGGGGGAAGGTGGTCGTGATCGGGGCTACCAACAGGCCGAACGCACTTGACCCCGCGATCAGAAGACCGGGAAGATTCGACCGAGAGATCGAGATCAACATACCAAATAGGAACGGCAGGCTGGATATCCTGCATATCCATACAAGGGGTATGCCCTTGGCCGAAGACGTGGACCTGGAGAAGCTGGCAGACCTGACACATGGATACGCCGGGGCGGATCTCGCGGCGCTCTGCAAGGAGGCGGCCATGCATTCGCTGAGAAGGATCCTTCCCGAGCTCGACCTCGAATCGGAGTCCATTCCCATTGAGGTCCTTAACAAGATCAATGTGATGCGGTCTGATTTCTTCGATGCTCTCAGGGAGATGCAACCCTCAACCTTAAGGGAAGTTCTGATAGAGTCGCCCAACCTGCATTGGGACGAGATCGGCGGACTGGCTGATGCCAAGACCGAGCTCAAGGAGGCGGTGGAGTGGCCCCTCAAGTACGGAGAGGTGTTTGATTTCATGAACGCCCAGACGCCAAGGGGAGTGCTCCTCTACGGCCCTCCTGGTACTGGAAAGACTATGCTGGCGAAGGCTGTGGCAACGGAGAGTGAGGCCAACTTCATAAACGTGAAGGGACCGGAGTTCCTCAGCAAGTGGGTCGGTGAGAGCGAGAAGGCCGTCAGGGAGACCTTCCGCAAGGCAAGGACCGCGTCTCCATGCATCATCTTCATGGACGAGTTCGATTCGATCGCACCCACCCGTGGAGGGGGGTTCGACTCCCACGTGACCGAGAGGGTGATCAGCCAGCTTCTCACCGAAATGGATGGATTGGAGAGCCTCAACAATGTGGTTGTCATCGCTGCGACCAACAGACCGGACATGGTCGACCCTGCGCTGCTCAGGCCGGGGAGGTTTGACCGGTTGGTGCATGTTCCTACACCAGATCTTGATGCCAGAAGGGTCATCCTGGAAATCCACAGTAAGAAGAAACCGCTGGGAGACGATTTCAAACTGGATGAACTGGTTAAGAAGACGGAGGGTTACTCTGGAGCGGATCTTTCGGCACTTGTCAACGAAGCTGTCATGCTGGCCATAAGGGACTTCGTTTCCAAGGGGGAGGACATAACCAGTGATAACCTGAAGAAGGAGAAGATCGGGATGAGCTACTTCAGCAGGGCACTTGAGAAGGTCAAGCCGGCGACCAGGAAGGGGCTTGGTAAAGTGGAGCCCCTTGCAGACGATTATGAATACGTGAGGTGATGAGATGAGGAAGGACAAGAGACGGAGCCCCTGGGACGACTTCTTCCTCGACATCGACGATGATTTCGATGATATGAGGAGGAGGATGAACCGGATTCTCGAGAGGATCGTCGAGAACGACTCCTCATTCGATGACAACCCGATGATCTACGGCTTCTCGATGAGGGTGGGACCTGATGGCAAGCCCAGGATACAGGAGTTTGGAAACACCACCGATCCCAGCAACTACCAGGAGTCGAGGCGCGAGCCTCTTACCGATGTGATAGAGGAAGAGGACAGGATCCGGGTTGTGGTCGAACTTCCTGGCGTTGTGAAGGAAGACATCCTCCTGGATACGACCGAGGACACCCTGAACATAGAGGTGGATACTCCCAACCGCAGGTTCAGCAGGAAGCTCGACCTGCCTTGTTGCGTTGATCCCGAGAGTGCGAAGGGCACCTACAACAACGGCGTGCTCGAGGTCTGCCTCACCCGGGTTGAGAGACACAAGAATAGCAAGAAAATAGTGATCGAGTGAAAGGATTTGCCCCGGTAATCACGGGGCGTTTCCCAATTTTTCTCCATTATTTCCATCGTTTCACCTTTGAATAACCATTATATAGAAGAACAACCTGTTCGAATATTTGGTGCAGAGGAACGAGCTACTGGAACGAGTGAGATTCTTTCTGGCCAGAACAGGATTTTACGTCTCAAGACCGCTCCCCCGACGAAGTATAAGCTTCGATATGGTGGCCAGGAGAGATGACACGCTGATGATCGTGAAGGTCCTCTCCAATGTCGATGCCTTTTCGAGGGATAACGCCGAGGAGATGAAAGTTCTAGCAGAGGCGCTGGAAGCCTCCCCGCTGCTCGTGGGAGAGCGCTCGGGCTCTGGCAAGATAGAGGAGGGCATAGTCTATTCCAGGTTCAGCGTGCCCATCATCGCTGTGGAGACCCTGGCCGACTACCTTATGGAGGGCGTGCCCCCGTTCATCTTTGCTGCCCCCGGAGGCCTCTATGTCAAACTGGACAGCCCAAGGCTCAAGAGCATCCGAGAGGAGAGGAACATCAGCCTTGGTACACTTGCCGAGGTGGCGGGTGTATCCAGGAGAACCATCCAGATGTACGAGTCCGGAATGGGCGCGATGATCGACGCAGCTCTGAGGCTGGAGGAGTATTTGGATGAATCGTTGGTTCTCCCAATAGACCCATTGGCACATTCCTCGGAGTGCAGGGGATATGAAATGGAACTTCAGGAACTGGACATATTCAGCAAAGAGATCTTCGAAATGCTGTCCAGCATGGGATTCTCCATTCTGCCCACCGTAAAGTGCCCTTTCGAGGCGCTCACAAGTGACGATGACCTAATGTTCCTCACCGGCCTGGGAAAGGACGAGAGGAAACTGAAAGACAAGGCTCGGATGGTCACTGACATCTCCAGAATCACCGAGAAGAGGTCTGTCATATTCATCGAGAGGATCAAGAGCAAGGGAAATGTCGAGGGCACTGCTTTGATCGGAAGGGATGAGCTGAAGAAGCTGGGTAACACTGACAAGCTGCTCGACCTGGTCGAGAACAGAAGTGATTCAAGATGAGCGTCGTCCAAATCGGAACCTCTCGATTGACTGTGGTTCCGGTAATCAGGGGACTTCTTTCTGAGGGAGATAAGGTCCGTGAGGCAGTAATGGGCGCCACTCCCCAAGCTATAGCCGTTTCCATATCAAAGGAAGAGTTGGCAGGCCTGAAGAATATGGATGAAGACCTTGAATACGATATGAGTGAGGTCGAGACCCTCTATTCCGATGTTCTTAGCGGTTTTGGTGAGGTGACACTGCCGCCTCCATGTTTCTCGGTCGCGCTCGAGATGTCCGAGGAACTCGACGTGCCTGTTCTGCCCATCGATATGAACGAGGAATTGTACTCGGCCACATACTGCACGCTGGTAGGGACTGTGGACCTCATCCGGGAATCGCTTTCCTTGAAGAGGCTCAGAAAGAAATTGATGAGATGTACGACACCGGACGAATTCGTCATCACCTGGGATTCTTTGATTAATCGGTCGAAGGGATTCTCCCTCCTAGCTGCGGAGAGGGAGGAGCACATGGCCGGGGTTCTCAAGAGGTTGTCCAGGAAGTATAGCGAGGTTGTTGCGGTCATAGAGCTGGAGAGGACCAAGGGAGTTCTATCGCACCTCAAAGGAAATTCGTCGGAAAATGGATAATGCATCACACCAGCGACGAGAAGAATAGTTTTGGGAATTTTCGAATCGTCTGACGGAACAGTCTCGTCCAGGTGGCCTCACCTCGGGCGATCTGGAGACAGGTCGATACCAGCTCATCGTCGTCGCTGAACACCTCGAAGAAGCGTTCTGTGTTCACCACACCCACCAGCCAGTGGAGAAGCGGGCTGATGAGTATGGTCGCTCTTAGATCTGGAATGATCCTGTCCTCGCACCAGCGCTGATACAATCCCAGTTTGCGAATGTCTCCTATGGAAAGGGCTTGCTCGACCGCCTTGGCGGCTAGGTGGCCACTTTCAATCGCGTAGGACATTCCCTCCCCCGTGATCTGATTCACGAAGCCTGCCGAGTCACCTACCGCTAGACAGCGTCCCGAGCATACAATCTTCCTGGGAACCATGGGCAGCGGCGCAGAGCATATATGTAAATCCTCCATGTTACCGCCCATCGCCTCGAAAGCACAGGCAGCTATACCCCGAACCCGCTCCTTGAGCAAGTCGGCCGAGGTCCCCCTGCCAACGACCCCTATGTTGGCTCCATGCTTGAGCGGGAAGAACCACCCGTTCAAAGGGAAGGTGGCCCCCCACCTCAATTTGGGAACGGGAGTCTCCATTAGGTGGATCTCTATGGAATCTCCCGGGGAACTGTCCAGCTTTATCTCGGATGCGAGGCCCAGAGCGAGTCCGTTGGGGACATAAGGGCCCAGGACCTGCCTTGCAGACCTCGAGGCCGCCCCTTCAGCAATGACGAAAGTCCTGCATCGATGCATTCCCTCGTCGGTAATGACCTCCACGTAGGACTGCGACTCGTTCACCTTCTTGACCGGGGTGTCGTCCCTGAGCTCGGCCCCCGCATTGGCAGCTGACCGAGTAAGAAAGGCATCGAACGCCCTGCGGTTGACGGTTATACCTGCGGGCCGATCGAAGGGCACCTCCAACCTGAAATCGTTTCTGACCACCGTGAAGCCATTGATCTTCCTTTCTATGATCTCGTCGGGTATCTCTAAGCCCGCCCTCCCAAGTGCTCTCCCCAGGACCCCTCCGGCACAGCATTTTCGACGGGGGAGTGGATTCTTCTCCAGCAGGAGGGTTTGGAGGCCGGCTCGAGCACATCCTAGTGCGGCGGAAGACCCCGCCGGACCGGCCCCCGACACAATCACATCGTACACGACCCCCCAATCGGGTTCTTGGAAAATAAATGATTGATGATAATCTGCAAATTCGGATTGTGAACGAGCGCCTAGCATTTATATAAACAGTGTTCGATGAGAAACCATGACTAGGGGCCAGGAAGGGGCTACAATAGAGGAGCGCCTCGGTCATAAGATAGATTCCTTCGTCCTCTATCTCGAAAGGAACAGGTTGTCCATACTCACCATATTCCTCTATGTAGTCCTCATAGCTCTTCTCAGGGACCTATCAGAGTACTTCCTGCTTGACCAGGAGTTCGTCACCACCTCCCACCCCTGGATATTCAGCATTGCCCATCACATTTCATTCTTCGTCGTCACCTTCCTTGGTCTTGTGCTGCTTCTCTCGGCATTCACCCAGAGGAGCGTTAGAAAGATCACCAACTACATCTGCACCTTCTGGTGGATAATCATCCTCCCGCCCTGGATAGACCGCTTCATCGGCGGACTTAATCACAACTACGAGTACTTCTCTCCCACCGACTTCATCGATGCACTGCTACACTTCAGTGGCAAGAGCTTCCACATTGGCCAGGCTACTGAGGTGGTGATCATCCTGTTCGCTCTCTTCGCCTACGGAATATGGACCCAGAGGTCGAACCTGTCCAGCGTTGCGGGTCGGGTGACCACCGGCCTCAGGGTCTTCTTCTTGGTCCTATTCACGCTGATAACCATGTTCATCCTGGCCACCCCCAGCCTCTACCTGCCGGTGGGCAGCGTGGACGGTGTGCCGGTATTCCCTGCCTTCGACCTCACGAAGTACTATCAATACCACCTGTTCCTGGTGATGTACTACCTTCTCATGGGAGTGGCCTTGGTACTTGCCATTACCTATTTGAACACACGCGGGCGTTTCTTGGACGTCCTACGCAGCATGCGTCTACCCCAGACGGTGTTCTTTTCCATCATAGTTGGCGCCGGTATCGTGGCGGGATGGAAGTATAGCGGGGGCCTCTACCTCGTGACACGCATTTTGGAAACGCCGTTCTGGGTGAACTTGAGCTTCGCGGTGATCGCAATGGTTTCTGCGATCATGGCTTGGCAGGTGGGCACCATGTGGAATGACATAAGCGATAGGGACACGGACGAACCTACCAGGAGTAAACGCACGCTGGCCTCGGGAATGATGTCCACCAGAACATACCTTGAATTCTCATTGATACTAGTCCTCGTCTGTCTCGCCCTCTCAGCGCTGCTGTCCCCTCAACTGTTCCTAATCTTGGGAACCATCTTGGTTCTGGCGTGGGTCTACTCCTTCAAGCCGATAAGATTGAAGGAGAACGTGATGAGCCCCATGCTCATGGGTCTGGGCACATTCCTGGCGCTCTTGTATGGGGCGCTCACGCCGTACAGTGAGGTCCTGTTCATCATGGGAAATCCCCCGGTTCCATACCTGACAGGAAGCGTGATCTTTCCATCGCTTGGACCGGAACCCCTTCTCCTGGGGTTCTTCGTGTTTGTGGGATTGGTGGTTGGATCCATAATCATGGACATCGAGGGATATGAGGAGGACTCCAGGGGCGGTGTCAAGACGGTCTACACCACGCTTGACCTGGAGGGCGGGAAGAAGGTTGTATCGATATTGATCTTCGTTGCCTCCCTGATGCCCCTGGCACTTTTCAATGAACCGTATGATCTGGTGATCTTCCCCGCCCTGGGAATAGCAGCAGCCACGCTATTCTGGAAATATGGAAGACCAAACCATGTGATGCTCTTATCGTTCATTGGGCTGGTATACGCAGCGTTGAGATATCTGACCCTTTTCTGACCCACGCTTCAAATAGAAGAGAAGAACAGCCTTGGGAACCGAGCAATGACCTTGTTCAGTACCGGCCTCCAGTCGTCCTCTCCCGCAGCTGCGGTAGCTATCCTATCTAGCAGCTCTTCCTCCCCGCGGAAGGTCCGCATCAACTTTCCCATGTCGGTAAGGCCGGTGATCCACTGCAGGGCTGGACCCAGCAATCTGGCCGCTTTCATGTGGAAGATTATCTCGCTGGCGCATAGACCCTGGTAGCCAATCAGCCCCCCGTTTCCCTCCATCGCCCTGTCAATGGTCTGGAAGGCCAGCCGTGCACTTCTGAAAGCGTAGGTCAGACCCTCACCCGAGAAAGGGCTGACGAAGCCGGCGGCATCACCCACCGCCAGCACCCTGTTGGAGCATAGCTTCTTTCTGGGGGCTAGCGGTATGGGATGGGCACAGGTGTCCCTCCGAATCCGGATCCCGAAGTTCTTGTCGATGTCGGCAGCCATTTGACCAAGCGCCGAGAACAGCTGATCCTTGGTGGATCGATTGGAGACAACGGAGGCCATCATCGCCCCCTCCAATGGAAAGACTGCTCCGCTCAGGCGAAATCCATGCCTCCCACTCGATCTTGAAGGTGGATCGTTGAAAAGATGGATGTTGAGCGAGCTGCCTGTGGGAGACTCGACCTCGCATTTCATGGCTAGACCGACCGCCACCGCACCCTTTTCCCGGGGTCCCAGAAGGTCGTTGGCTAAATGGCCCTTGGCTCCCTCAGCTATCACCAGGAAGCGGCCACGGAAACTGCCGTGATCGGTTTCAACCTCCACCCTATCGGGTAGCTGCTTTGCAGAAACGACCGAGGTATCCTCGAGAAGGGCAGCGCCACTTCGCTCTGCCTCGCGGGCAAGGTGTGCATCGAGTTCCTCCCTCCTCACCGAGACCGCTATCCGCCTCTTGAGGTCAAAGGTGGTCCTTTCCTCCCCGTTCACCAATGTGAACGAGTCGACCTCCCGTTCGATCAAGCGTGATGGGATGCCCCCCTCCAGCTGATTGAGTGATCGCTCGAGCACGCCTCCGGCACAGCACTTGGGGCGGGGGTGGCGCCCCCTCTCGAGAAGGAGCACCCCCATCCCATGATCGGCACACAGCCTGGCGGCTTGGCTGCCCGCTGGCCCCGATCCGGCCACGATCACTTCATAGCGGTCCAAGTGGCCCACCCTTCTTCAATAGGGTTGATCGACCAAAGCTCACTCGCGCCTCCTACGCACATACTCCGTGACGGCGCTCGCCATCACGATGCCCAGGATGCCCATGAACGGTATGAGTATCGTCAGGTCCACGTATCCCGTCACCACGTTGATCGCCGACTCCCCTGAGCCTAGTACGTTGATGGTCCGGTCATCGAACTGCCAGCCACCCGGAAGGGGCTCGTTCTCCAACAGCCAGAGGGTTGGTGAAGTACCTCCCGATCTTCCTGGAGAAAAGCCTACGACCAGCACTATGTCGAGATCGTAGTCACCATCGATGTCCCCAAGGGCCACATTCATGGTGTTGTACATCGTGTTGTCCGTTACCTGCGCCGCAAGATCTGGAGTGTCCAGTCGCATCACGTTGGAGAAGCCTCCTCCACCTAGATTCTGGGGGAAGAGATACACTGAGTGGGTGGAATCCCCCGCGCCCACCTTTGATGTGGTGGCAACGATGTCGGGGAAGCTGTCCGGTTTGTAATCGTAAGTGAACTTGCCCAGATCTCCCACTGCGATGGCTGTGACGTATTCACTGCTTACCAGGTCTGTAGCAACGATATCGTACCTATCGGAATTGGACCATGTAACCTGCGGGGTGTAGTGAAGCAACTGTATCATGTTCATGCAGATCGTGTTGTTGAAGGAGTCGGCGGCCGATCCGTCGGTATCCCTCACCCGAATGTAGGTAATGGTCTGGGTGCTGTGGGGGATCGAGTAGGTGTATGCCAGGTCGGTCGTCCCGGTGATCGCGGTGCGGTCGTTGAGGTCCGTCAGGTTGAACCATGTGGTGTTGTCCAGGGAGTACTGAAGGTAGAATGAGCCATTGATCTCGAGACACTTGGCCACGACCGTTAGCTCGTGGAATGGATAGTCGTAATCATTCTCCAGGGTCCAAACCCAGTCAAGCTGGGTGCCCTCCACGAAATTAGCCTCGACCCAAACGTAATCGAAGAGAACGGCTCCTGTGCCGCCCGAATTCAATAGCTTAACTGTCAAAGCGTTAAGCTCTTCCCAGGTGTTCATGCCCGCGGCTAGCAGATCGTATGTGACCGTTACATTTCCAGTCTGCGAGCTTAGAGGCTTAATGTTGGTATCAAGATCAGTTCCCCAGCCCATTGTTGTTATTGTGATGTTCCTGTCACCAGCATAAGTGGAATCGACCGAGTATTCGATTCGCAAGGTCGCGTTCGATATCCGCTTGGTCTGGTATGTGGTATTGAGGTTGAACAGGGTCACGCACATTCGTTCTCCTGGACCGACGTTGTAGGT
>DATKXF010000052.1:0-7044 GCA_035529155.1 Methanomassiliicoccales archaeon
TGGCTTTAGCTGCCATCAACGGAAGGGATTACATCATTCCTGATGATGTCAAGAAGGTGGCGATTCCAGCCCTCGCTCACAGACTCATCCTGCAGCCCGATCCCTGGATAAAGGGGGTCAGGGCCGAGCAGATCCTGGGTCGCACACTCATGGAGATCCCCGTTCCGAAGGTGGAGTGAGTGAGGTTTGGCGGGGCCTACGCCCTTTTTATCATGGCAATAGTGATCCTCGTGATGGGATTCTCAACGAGGAAGTGGGAGCTGATCAGTTTGGCTCTACCAATTTCCCTATATTTGCTGGTTGCAAGTCTTCTCCGTCCACCTTCGGACATATCGGTGGTTGCCGAAAGAGCGGTCGATTTGAACCGCGTCATGGAAGGCGACACGGTGGAGATTGAGCTGAAGGTGGAGAACCGGGGAGGCCGTTCCCGCCACATCGAGATCCAGGATGTAATCCCTAGGAGTTCCACGCTGATCAGGGGAAGCAATCGACATCCGATCGCCCTGGGTCCTGGTCAGAAGGCAACGTTCCGCTACACGCTCCGTCTAGATCGAAGGGGAAAGCCAAGGATCGGTCCGACCATTGTTCGTTGGAGGGATCCCCTTTTCGTTTTTCAGGAGAAAAAGTTCCTAGACGTTGAGAGCGAGCTTACGGTCATCCCTTATATTCACGAAATCGGTCGAAAAACGCTCTCACCCGAAAGGCTTCGCATGCCGGTGGGAAGCACCCGGTCCAGGCTCAGAGGTTTGGGAACGGACTTCCATTCGATCCGGGAGTACTTCCCAGGGGATGAGCTAAAGAGGGTCAACTGGAAGGCATCAGCTAGGATGGATGGACTACTAGTGAACGATTTCGAAAGCGAGCGCAGTGGCGACATCACCGTCATACTCGATGCGACTGGAGAGGACGAATCCGCGCCGGGAAGGGAGGCGATGGACAGGGCCATGGAGGCGGCGGTCAGCATCTCATCGAATGTTCTCAGGAACAGGCACAGGGTGGGGATGGTCATAGTGGGTCAGTACATCGACACGGTTATGCCCGCATATGGGAGACGACAGTTCTACCGCATCGTGGACCATGTGCTCTCGGTGGAATCGGGGGAGGTGAGATCGCTATGGAACACCCTAGCCTCTCTGGAAGGGAGATTCCCATTCGAATCCACTCTGATAATCGTCTCCCCCCTAACTGGGAGGGGAGTGACCGAAGGTGTGAAAAAATTGGTAGCAAAGGGCCACGGTGTGGCCATAGTATCTCCATCTCCCGTTGAGATAGAGAATAACAATCTGCAACCATCGCCCTCATTGGATCTAGCCTATCGCATATGGAGCGTAAGGAGATCCAACCTCGTGTCCGAGCTCAGGGGGTACTGCAAGGTGTACGACTGGAACACCTATGAATCACTGGAAAAACACCTGATGGAGGTGAGAAGATCCGGGACGGGAAGACCTTCGGCCTGAAACGAGCCCTCACCGCTATGAAGGTTACATCCATCCTTCTGATCGAGATGGCAAGCCTCATGGCACTAGTGCAGAGTCCCTCAGAGGACCTTTACTGGATACTGATCGCGACGGGTGCGGTATTCTTCGTGGGCGTTTTGTTGATTTTCGATAGGATATCAAGCTTCACGCTGGTTGCGGGCGTCCTGATAATAGTGGATCTCATGGTGGCATCTATAGTCAAGGAATTCGACGTCCTTCAGCTGTGGTTTCTGCTTGCGATCGGGATCTTCTCCATCATACTGGGGGTTGCGGCGGCAGGTCAATCAAGGATCGTTATTGGAATAGCTGAGATGGATGAAGCCCAGGAGCGACTTCTATTGAGAGAGGTACTGAGATCTATTGGTGTCTCTCTTCTGGCCATATTCGGGGTGATGGTGCTCTCTCTGGCAGTCCTTTCTCTGACATTCCTGGCAGAGCTCGGTTTGTCCTCTGCGGCCGCCATGGCCGCCCTGGCGATAATCGCCATGGTATCGTTAGGAGCCTTGGTCGCCATGAGAGAGAGGATCTGAACTAGAAGGAGACCTCTACCGCGATCTCGTTCCTTCGGAGGAAACCAGGGGTGAAGGGAGGATTGTATCGCATCAGGAAAGGTTCTCCTCGGATCGACATTCCCTCCTCACCGATGGTGTCCAGCAGAACCTCGACCTTCTCCTTCACTACTTTCCTGCTGGCATGTCCCCGGAACCTTAGAACGGCCAGGGTTCTCCCCTTGACCTCGGTGGTGATGACACGCTCATCCATGGGCACCGGGATGGTGTCGATGGTGTATCCGGCTGGCATGATGAAGGACATCGCCCCCTTGTCGGAGATCACAGGTGCGGTCATGGGGATCTTCTCGAAGTACCTCTCAGCGTTGATCACAGGTGCGGTCATGGGGATCTTACTTCTTGAGCGATTGTTACCGTCGATGTACCTGAAGAGTATGCCAAATGCATCGCCTTCGGTCATTCCCTCCACTGTTGCCACTATTATCGTCTGATAGCGCCTGATCTCCACATTTCCCACGGTCCTCAGGACATCATATTCTGGAGATTCTACCATATTCCCTGATATCTATTCGAGCATGACGTTTATTAATGATGCCCACTTCACATTTCATGGAGGGCGAGCCGTGGACCAGATCAAAGATGCCAACCGCAAGCGATGGGACGAGAGGGTACATCACAACGCTGTTTCTAGATTCTATGACCTGAAGGGTTTTAAGGAGGGCAATACCAGCCTCAAGAGGATCGAGATCGAAGAGCTTGGTGACGTTTCTGGCAAAAGTATACTTCACCTCCAATGTCACTTTGGGATGGATACTCTGTCCTTAGCGAGGATGGGTGCTAAGGTGACGGGGGTCGACTTCTCCGGAGAGGCGATATCCCTCGCCCGCTCGCTTTCCGAAGAGCTTGGAATAAAGGCTAGGTTCATCCAGTCTGACATATACAAGCTCAACGAGGTGCTGGACGAGGATTTTGATATCGTGTTCACCAGCTACGGTGTGCTGTGCTGGCTCTCGGACATCGATCGCTGGGGAGATATCGCCGCATCATTTGTCGCCCCCGGTGGATTCTTCTACATCGTAGAAAACCATCCGTTCGGGATAATGATCGACGAGCATGTCGAGGATCGATTTCAGGTCGGCTACCCCTACTTCTACAACGATCCTTTGAGATTCGAGGACGAGGGGACCTACATTGACCCTGACCAGAGGCTGGAGAACAAGGTAAGCTACGAGTGGACGCACACCATGGGGGGAATAATGAACTCGCTCATAAGGAACGGTTTGATCATCGAGTTCCTGCACGAGTTCCCATTCAGTTTCTTCCCTATTCACCCCTCGATGAGGGAAGGTGATGATGACTACTGGTACTTCAAGGATGAAAACTTCAATGTTCCCATGATCTTCTCACTCAAGGCGTCCCGCCCCATATGATTGCTTATAATAGTCATTGGGTTCCTTCTCGACATGAATGGCCGACAGAACATCACTTAGCAAAGAGGATGCAAGGATATTCCTCATAATGGGCTCCATCCTCTTCTCATCGGGTCTGATAGTTCTTCTGATAACAAGACTTGCGGGCATAGGAATGACAGCGATGGGTGCTTTCTTACTGGCGATGGGGGCCTTTCACTATCTGAGGCGGCGCTGATGCCACTCGGGCGAATTGGATATTCACTCTGACAAGAGATCATAAGGCTGATTCTTCTTGAAGATCAAGGAGACGCTTCCGGGTTTCATTTCCGATGTTAACAGAATCTATTCCTTAGATCGGTAACTGTCGTCGGGAGGACATCAGAGCCCGATTCAGCAAATCCCATATGACATCAATTGGCTCTGTTCGAGAATCATTTCGGAGAGCATTAAATAAAGGATTACCTCACATCTGTACTTGGTGAAAGCGAGAACCTCGCTTCTGATCCTATTCATCGCGGTAATCATAGCGCTCCCGGTCGTATCAGCCCATGTTCCAAACTTCCCTGAAGGCAATGATAGCCTGGACACCGCACTTCATATCGATGATCCAGCCAAATCGATAGTGGTGTACGCCAACCTCCATCATCACGATGAGGCGCAATACTACAGCTTCCATATTGAACAGGACGAGAGGATATACCTCGGACTACTCATTCCAATCAATTCGGAGGAAGGGTATGTCCCCAGCTTCGTACTCATGGGGCCTGGACTGGGAGAAGTAGGTGAACTTCCACCCTTCATAGAAAGGCCTGAAGATGCTGGATATATCGTTATCGAGGGTATGCTTCCGGAACTAGGCGAGTACGAAGGGTTCTCACCCAGTGGCTTTTATGAGCTTGGTGGTATTGATATGAATGCGCCTGCCGAGGGCGAATTCTATGTTGCTGCCTACACCGAGGAGGGGGAAGGTAACTATGGCCTGGTCATAGGTTATGTCGAATCCTTCACTATCATTGAGTTCATCAGGGTCCCCCTAGACCTGATAGTAGTGTACCAGTGGGAAGGTCAGAGCCTGCTAGAGATACTCTCCCCATTCATCATCACTTTTATGATCGGCCTCATCCTGATGATTTACGGGATGAGGAAGCGGGGGCTGGAGGTACCCACCTATGGCCTGGTGGGTGCGATAGCAGGACTCTTCTTCTTGGGTAGTTCTGCCATAATGCTGTACCAAATGCTGTACGTCCTGAATCAGGTACCGGTAAACTCACAGATCATCATTACCCTGATGTTCACCCTAGTACCGCTGATCATGGGAATCGCGATCATCAGGATTGGGCTCATGGGATCCAGAAAACCCTCGAGGGGTATGAGAGCCACAATGTTCATAATTGGTATCCTCGCTCTATTCGTGTGGGCTGGTTACTTTATCGGACCGGCGCTGGCCATCATTGCAGCACTACTTCCCGTCTCCATCGCCTCACGCATCATAAGGATATGAACATCACAATCCTAATATTTTGAAAGGGCCAATATTACTAGCATGGCAGTCTGTCCACATTGTAAGGGAGAGGTAACAAAGGAAAATGTCGAGGCGGAGGAGATCGTGAAGATCAAACCGTTCAAGATGAGGAACTTCATGTTCATCTGCCCCCACTGCAATAGCGTTCTTGGGTTTGCCAGCAACTTCTAAAATTACGCTAGCACTTGGAACGATCGAAGATTGTCCAATTAGATGGAGATGGAAGTATCGAAAGAGAAGAGGAGACCAACCCGGGGAAGCTAACGATTATTCCAATGCGTTTGGAACATGCAAGGGATATCGCCGACTGGCACTATCCTGGATTCTACTCATTCTACGATCTGAGACACTATCCTGAGGACATCGAGGAGATCTTCGATGAGAGCAGGTGGGGAATCAACTTATTCTCAGTCCTGGACGGAAAAGGGAAGCTTTTCGGGGAAGTGAGCTTTCAGGAGGACGGAGATGAACTGGAGATTGGTATAGCAATGAGACCAGATATGGTGGGTAAGAGGATGGGTCAAACCCTTCTCCAAGCAGGAATGGATTTCGCCAGGAGCAGATTCGAATTCGACATTTTCAGGATCAGTGTATGGAAGCTCAACGGCAGGGCGATAAGGGTTTATGAGAGATCTGGATTCCAAAGCGAAGGAGAATTCTTCAATCACATCCAGGGAATCGAATACCTATTCATAAGAATGACACGGAGGAAAGACCCCTAATCACTTTCCGGACCGGAGAGATCCATTTCATACATTACATATCTCGATTCATTCATTCCAAGCCTTTTGTAGACCCCCCTGGCAGAAGTATTCTCTCGATCAACGTATAGCCTTAGTCCAACAACGTCAATCCTTTCACGAGCCATAGAATGAATTTTGTCGAAGATTAACGAAAATATTCCTTTCCCCCTCCAATCCTTATCCACGTAGACGCTCTGGACCCACCAAAAATACCCATTCCTCCAGTCACTCCATTCCCTCGTTATCAGGCACTGACCGATCATCTGTCCATTATCCTCGACGATCAAGTAGAACCCTCTGTTGGAATCACTCAAAACGGTTTCCACACCCTTGAGCGCCCCTCTTTCTTCGAGACGCATTCCCTCCGTCTCAAGGGCGAGTTGAATGTTATTCTTGGCTATTATCAGTGCATCAGATTTGCAGGCTTCCCTTACAATCGGGCCGATTTTCACACCCCCTATGTGGTTCATTTGTCACAATTGATCAAGGCATTGGTGACATCTGCACTCGTACCATGAGATTGGACCACCGCAGCTCGGAAACTCCAAACTATGATTACCAACCAGGCAATGTTGTGATGTGGAAAGGTAAGAATGAGAGCGGAATATATGGATCGATAATCTCTGGCCATGCGAAGTAGACCGATGCAAGAATGATCATAATGATCTGGAATATCAGGAAGATGGCCACCAGCTTGAACTTCATTTTCTGTGTCTTGTGGTGGAACCTCTTCATTCCCCCGTAGGCACCGAATGGACCGAAAAAGGAGGCGACCAGGAGTTTGCCCTCGGAAATTCTCCACTCCCCTTTTATCGCTCGCATCTTGTCACTTCTGTAGAGAAGGTATGAGTACATGTTCAGGATGAATATGACCGCTATTATGATGACGAAGTACAACGAGTTCATGGCATAGGATTAATGCACTTTAACAAATATAGATTATCACCAGCTTGATTTCGCTTAGAAGAACGTTGTTCTCCATTAAACGGGTAGATGTCTGCCGTTAAGAGTTACCACTAGACAACAATCTTGTTCATTGTAGCGACATTGAGTCGAGAATGCATAGAACGGCTCCTAGGCTACTGAAGATAAAAAGAATTCAATTGAAAGTCGAAAAATTATATTCTAGAGTTGAAGTAGGTGGACCGAGCGGGAACCGCCCACTTAAAGAGCCAGATGATCAATTTTCGTACTTCAATTAAATTCTAAATCGATTCTGGGAATGGTCAAACCTCTTACCTCTTTTTCTTTCTCAGTCCAAGGTAATTGTCTAATGTGGTATTTCTTTTCGCAATTAAGACTAAGACAGATGAACGCATATTATTTGCCGGTGGGACAGTGGAGGAAGGTCATCAGCCCGAATCTACGGGCAAAAGGTCC